>PFJY01000036.1 GCA_002784065.1 Hydrogenophilales bacterium CG_4_10_14_3_um_filter_58_23
ACCTCGATAAGCAACTCGACAACACCTATAATACAGTGAATTGTAGTAATTAGTTAATGTAAATTGTGGCGTTTCTCGGTATAGGTCTCGGATTGGCATATGACCATCGTCTGGCCCGAGGCGAACGTCCAGCGCTGCGCCTGGAGTGCGAAGCGGTAAAGCTCGGCTGGCTGGCCATCCTGCACGGACGCCTCAGAAATCGCGTAGGTCATGAGGGCAACACCGCTGTGGTGAGATTCAGCCTTGCAGACGCATTCGTCTCCCAGTGGATCTCGGCGCGATCGGCATCCAGCCGTACCCATTGCAGCCAATGCACGGACACGATTTCAGTTCGGGGGACGGCGACGCCAACGGTCGCATCGAGGGCGACGGACTCTTCTGTTTCTGACACCGCCTGGATGCCCGTCACGCGACGCAAGAAATCGCCCTGCCGGGTGCGGATGAGCAGGTCGCGGCGCAACGGGTCAGGCCAGAAGCGATGTAGCCCGGCGGCGGCGATGTAAAGGCTCGCATCGGTCGGCTGGATGTCACGAGTGATGGCAAGATCGTCCGACCAGGTGGGTATCCAGAATGGTTGCACCCGTCCGGCACGTGCGGCCAGCCACGCCTTTGCCGCATGGATGCGGGCGCGGTTCTCCAGCAGGAAACCCATGTGCCGAGTGGGATGCGCCCGCCCGGTTAGATCGTCCACGGTAACCAGCCCGGTCGTGTAATCCAGCACCGCCAGCATGCGTCCGATCTCGTCGCCGTGCTCTTGCCCCCAGTCGGGGTGCCACAGGAACAGGTGGGCGCCTCGATATGTCTGGCTGGTGATCTCGGCGGCTGTCAGGCTCGTGTAGGCGGCATCCACGAACCGCAACCGGGCGGACATGATGCGGTCAGTCACGCGATCTAGCCTTGCCGTACCGTCCAGGTGCATCACCGCGCCGGGGTAGACACGGGTACCGGCTGGCCAGGCGCGGCCCAGCGGCAGTTTCAGTGTCAGGGCGTTGCCGGTGACCGAGAGAATCTCTGTGGCCTCGGCCCGAGTGTCGCCGGCCCACAGCACCGCCAGCCCGCCTGCATGGTAGTCGTGGGTGGAGATGTCTGCCGGCAGGGCCAAGTCGGTCGTCCCGGCGGATACGGGCGATGCGATGTCGCTTCGGTCTGTCCATACCGGCACGCAGTAGTTGCGCCCACCCCAGCCGTGAATCAGTGCTTCCAGCGCTTGAGCACGCCCGCCATCCGTCAAGAGGGCAAACTCGAACGTCCGGCGTGGATGCTCGCGCAGTCGCACGCGCTGCTCCGTGCCATCCCAGGCGGTGAGCACCTCGTTGGCCCACTCCAACGCCTCCAGTACACCGGACGACCAGTCTGGGCGCAGGGCGAAGACGATGATGCGTCGCCCTGTCACCGCCAGCACCAGCATTTCGCCCGTGGCAAAGGCGAAGTCGAAGCGCGCGTCGATCACTGGGCTGCCTGCGGGGGTGATGGTGAGCGTGAAAGGACGCTCTTCCAGCGCGTAGAATGAGGAGGGCGCGGTGATCTCATCCAGTTGCAAACCATCGATGCCCGTAGACGTCAGGCCGGTCAGGTCTCGAGCATCAAACCAGGCATTCCAGATCGAGAAGTGGGCTGTGGACACACCGACCACGTTGCCTGCGTCGAGATAGCGCGACGGCAGCAAGTGGAAGCGGTCGAACCAGTCCTCTCTGAACGTCCGATCCTCGTCGCTGGTAAAGTCAGAGGCAGGAAGCAGCGCAACCGAGACGAAGCTCCTCGCACCCGCATCCGTCACGATGCCGACATTAGCCGGCGTCCCCAGCCACGGCCGGTCGGCAAACACGTCGGGAGAGACGCGACCGTTGGCGGTGGGAAAGAGTGCTGGCGTATCGTCCTGTCCGGTGAGGTTGGTCATGGCTTATCTCAGGTAGGCAATGCCTGCCGAGTTATTGACGCGACTGATCGGGAAGAAGCACTGCCAGGTGTCTGGCCCAAGCGTTAGCAGATTGCCGTTGCCGATGGCCTCCATATCCACCAACCGTATATGGGGCAGGAAGCCGACGATGGCCGGAGTGGAATCATTGATGGGCGAGTTGATGGCAAGGCGCGCTGGCAACAAGGGGGCGAGACCATTGAAGGCGTTGGTGACCGGATCGAAGCCGAACAGGCTGATCGTCCGGTTGCCCTGCGCCCCGTGCCACTGGCCAGATCCATTGAAATCCGCACGCAGCGCGACGCTGCCGATGTAGGGTGTGCTGCCCGCCCCGTATGGCTGGTAGAGGAACTGATCCCCACCGAAAAAAGCGCCACCCGTCCAGGCGCCGACCTTTTGCGTGTCGCAGACGATGAAGTGCGTATTGGCCTGGTTGGGCGAGATGAAGCATCCAGCCAAGTATCGTGGGCTTGCCTGGGCGAAGAGGTGATACGTGCAGGGGAACAGGCTGTTGCCATTGGGCTGTGCGGTGCAGGTGAGAGGATAGGGAAAGCAGCCTGGCTGGGCGTCCCAAGTCGAACCTGAGTCAAATCCGGTCGAACCGTAGAACTCCATCGCTGTGCTCCAGCCGCTTCCCTCGTCATAGGGATCGCTGCGGAAATGGGCGTAGAAGCTGGCGATATGAATAGACAGCGTCATGCCAGAGCCATCCGCCGCCCAGCGATCTACTGTCCAGCCCTGGAGGGCGGCGAAGGCACGAAGGGCGTCGAGCATCTGGTCGGGTGTGGCGGCGGTGCCGGTTGCGTAGGCCATGGGTCACTCCAGTTTCAATGCGGTGTAGTTGGTGATGCCGGTTTGTGCCACATCCTGCAGCAGCAGCCAGGTGGCGGCGCCCACGGTGAGTGTGTTCTCTGTCGCATTGGCGTAGCCCGACACATGGGCCAACCCATCGATCTCGCCCAGCACGTCTTGATGGCCATTGTTATCCGCAGAGATGACGATGCGCATGACAGGATAAACGTTGCCAGGACTGGGCATGGTGCTCAAGCCGACCGGCCACAATTGCGCATAGATCGCCCATCCGCCGCCGGGGGTATGGATGACCGGGGCGAGATTGCTGGCGACGGACGACCAGCGCGTGTCGCTGCTGCTTCCCATGACCATCAGCGGATAAGGATATTGACCCGGTGTCGCATAGGGCAGAACTAGACCTAAGTGGATGAGCATCAAGCGGGTTGAGACACGGGCGGCGACGAGGATGCGGCGTCCGTTGGCGACGAACCAGTAGGGCATGGGCTGGTTCCACAGCGCCATGTGTCGCTCGGGAGAAATATTGGGCTGATCTGCCCAGGCATCCAGCGGCAGGTATCCGGTCGCACCCTGGATATGCCAGTTGTAGGTGTCGAGAGCCACGTTCTGGTCGGAGCGAATGCCGACATAGATGGTGTCAGCGCCGGCCAGGCCCGGTCCCTTGAGAATGAGTTCCTGGGTAGCGGCATTTTCAACCCAGCGGAGTTCCTGCCAGCGCTCGCCGGTGGGCGTCAGGGTGCCGGTGAGGAAGGTTCTGAGCTTTCTCAACAGGTCGCGGTAGTCTGTAGCGGTTCCGGTTTCGTAGGCCATTATGAAAGCACCTGTTTAACGCCGCCCGCATTGCGGGCGATAATGTTTAGGATCGTCCTCTCGCCGGCAGACGAGTTGAGATAGTCGGCAGCAAGCGCCGGGTCGATCACATTGACAATGCGCACGCTTTGCGAGGGCGCAACAGCCGGCGTGGGCGACACCGCAGGCACCAGACCGCCCTCGGCAAACGCCAGTCGCGGGCCCATCCAGCGTGGCGCAAATAGACCACCATTCAATGTGTGGAGGAAATCCACCCCGATCCGGCGCACGGCCTCGGCCCGCAGCACATATTCACCGGCGGAGAGCCGCGCCGGGATGGAATCACTGGTCGCCGTGCCGGGGCCGGTGACGTAACCGCCTGAAGCGAAACCAGCCCATTTGAAGAAGCCGGAGATCAACCCGCCCAACCCGCCACTCGCGCCGCCCGATCCGCCCTTCATGCCACCGAAGAGTTCCTCTGCGATCTTTTGCGATGCGATGCGGTTGATGGACGCCAGTACCGAACGGGCGAAGTCTGCGAAGGCGTCCTTGGCGGATTTCGCCCCCGACCCGATCTGCTCGAACATCGAGGCGAAGGCGTTTTCCACATCGCCGTTGATGCGGGTGGCCACATCGTCCGCCTCGGTCTTGAGGCCAGCCACCTCCACCTTGAGACGGGCCACGCGGTTGATGGCTTCTTCGGAGCCGGTGGCGGCCGCGAGTGCCTGCATTTTCGGAATCATGCCGTCCACTTCGGTGGCGGTTTGTTGATGCAACGCCAGCACCTCGCGCCGCATCTGCGTCTCAGTGAGCATCCCGGCATCCTTCTGCACCTGGAGTTCCCGTTCGCGGATCGCCATCCGCTCGGTGACCACCTGATACTGCCGTTCGAGTTTGGCGAGTTCCGCCATGTCCGCTTCGACGTTGATCAGGCGTCCGACATCGGCCACACCTGCGGTGTCTCCCATGCGTTGAAGTTTTTCGATCAGCGGCTGATATTCGCGTTCGAGTTTCGCGCGGGTGATCTCGCCGCCGGCCCCGCCCTTGATCTCGGCCAAGCGGTCTCTCACTTGGGCGAGTTGATCGGAAAGTTCCTTCTCGGCTTTGGCGGCGGCATGGGCGTTGGTGACCTCGACCTCGGAGCGCTTCATATTGAGCACCGTGATCTCGCCTTCGATCTTCTTTACCTCCGCTTTGGCGCGCAGGCGCTGCGCCTCGTCTTTGCCGCCGACTGCCACATTAGACTGCGCGGCGAGTTCGGCCTGCTTGGCGGCGAGCTCCTGGTCGAGGGCCTGCTGCTCGATCTGCGTCTTGGCTCCGTAGTAGTCGCGAAGCGAAATCAGTCGGTCGTCGAGTGATCGGTCGAGAGTCGCTTTTTGCAGATCGAGTCCTTCCTTCAGGATTTTGATCTCGCTTTCGGCCTGCGCCTTGACCACGGCGAGCCGCGCGCCGGTGGTGTCCTTCTCCGCGTCGCCGGTGGTTTTCTTTTCGCATTTTCCGTTCACCCATTGCCCGCCCGAAACCACGCAGGCGATGCGCTGCATATCTTCAGTCGGCTTGCCCGTTGGGTTCTTGGATTCCGGTCGGGCGGGTACAGTGAGCGACTTGAGACGCCCTTGTGCTGCCGCGAGTTCCAGCTCCCATTGGGCGAGGTTTCTGCGCAGCGTGGCCAACGCCTGGTCGTTGAACTTGACGTCGAACGGCGAGAACGGGATCTGGGACTTTCCACTATTCACCTTCTGTCGGGTGGAATCGATCAGTTCCTGCAGGCGTTTGACTTCGTCTCGCGCCTGCTTGATCTCGGTGCCGTTAAAGATCAGGTTGCCGACTCCGCCCAGTCCCACCCACAAGGCCTTGAGCGTCCCGGCTTCGTTGGCCGCTTCGCGCATGGCGTTCGTGATATTGATGAGTTCCGGTAGGAAATCCCGTGCAAGCGAGATGCTGAGCGCTGAAGAAGAGGCTTTGAGGGCCGTGAGGTTGTCGTTGAAGGCCTCTGCGGATCGCGCCGTCTCGGTGGTGAGTTTTAGCCCCAATCTCTCAGCTTCCGCCGTGAGTTGATTGATGCCGGCAGCCCCCTGGTTCAAGAGCGGGATCATGTCCATGCCACTCTTGCCGAAGAGTTTGACGGCGAGTGCCGTCTTGACTGCGCCATCTTCCAGATGGGCGAAGACGTTGGCCACCTGCAGCAGCACTTCGTCGGTCGATTTCATGCTGCCGTCGGCATTCTTGACCGAGATGCCGAGTGCCTCGAACATTTGCGCCCCGTCGCCGATGCCGGTGTTTGCCTCGGTGATGTTCTGCGACAAGCCCTTGATGCCCTTCTGCAAGGACTCCAAACTCACGTCCGACAACTGCGCGGCAAAGCGCAAGGTAGAGAGTGCCTCCACCGAGATGCCGATCTTTTGAGAGAGTTTGTTGAGATGATCCGCCGCGTCGATGGCGCTCTTGATCATGGCGGCGAAACCGGCAGCGGACAACGTGACGCCAAGTCCCGCCAGCATCCCTTTGACGCGACTCGACTCGTCGCCGAGTTTGGCCAGGTTGCCGCGAATCGAGTCGAAGGCGGATCGGGTCTGATCGACGGCGGTAATCAGCAGTTGGGCGCGGTCTTGGGCCATGTCTCAAATCTTGTTCAGTTGTGTTTCAATCGCTCGGGTGAGGACGGGAAGTTGGCCTCGCACCGTGCCTTCCAGATCGAAACGGCGTTTCAGGGTCACGGTCGGCACCAGTACGGCGATGGGGATTTCCTGTCCGCGCTTCACGCTTTTTGCGCCGGTACGTGCTCGTTCTGCACGCTTGAAGCGCGTTAGAGATGAGGCGTTCTCGCGGAGGTTCTCTGCCATCAGGATGGCGCGGCCGTTCTTCTGGATGAAGTACGCATTGCCGGAGCGAATCAGCGCATCGATGACGCGCTTGAAGGCGCGGCGACCGATGCGACGGCCTTCCTCGGTGAGCGGGATCAGCATGCGTCCCCCAATCGTGCCGCCACGGACATGGATGCCGAGCCACGGAATCTTCGAGCCGATCAGGAGCGCCGGCAGTTTGTCCGGGTTGCGGTCATAGACCTTGGCGCGCAGGGACTTCACGAAGGCGGTTTTTTTCACCGTGAAACCGGCCTGCATTTTTACGCGCACGGACTCGACGACCTCCTTACCTCCCTCGCGCATGCCGGCGGCGACGGCTTTGTGGATAGCAGCTTGCTTTTGCCGCGTCCAGGCATCGAGCTGGGATTTGTCGAGCAGGCCGGCGGTGGTGAGGGAGATTTTAAGCATCGAGGCCTTTCAGCACCTTCTTGATGGCGTCACTGCCGCCTTGCGAGCCAACGCTCACGACCGTCAGCAGATTTGCCAGCCGCCGCGATTCCTGTCGATCGATGGCGGCAATGAAGGCATCGGTCTGCGCCAGGGTGTAATTCAGGATGCTGGTGTAGGCGTGCCCGGCACCGATCAGGCGCTGGAGCGCATCGGCCCAGGCATCCGTGCTCCGATGCGCGCCGCCGACTCGATCATCGTCGGCCACACGCGCCGGATAAAAAAATCGGCGTTCACCTCGAATACCGCCTCACTCAAACGCACGGCATCGTCGAGTTCCAGGCCCGTCACCCATTCGTTTGGGCGGCGACTGGCGATGGCGACAGCTTCGATCACCGCCTCTCCGTGTTCGGCCAGGAGCGCCAACCAGTCGTTTGATGCCGACAGACTGGCCGCTACCGGCTGTACGGCGCGAGCGAAAGCCGGGACTTCACCGACCTTGAGGGGCGTGAGTTCCAGACTCTCGCCGCCGATGACGATGGAGGTCGGCACCGGCGGCAATGCCGCGAATGTGTTGCCCGTCATCACAGCAGCACGATGCGGCCAAACTGGCCGAATTGGCTTGCGGCTGGCTTGGTGAGGTCAGCCAGCACCTGACCGGAGAGCTCGAACTTCATCAGCTCGTTGCTGATTACTGACAAGTCCTTCGCCGGATTGATTGCTACCCGGTAGAGGTCGATCACGACTTCCTTGTTGGCATCTGCCGTGTTCAGGCCCTCGAAGCGCACCCAGCGCTCTGGCAAAGGCTGCGTGAACATCGCCGTGACGTTGGCCGCGCCATAGCTGTAGCTTGCCGTGATTGCGCCGGTGACCCCGGTGAGATCGGTAAACATGATCGAACCGTGCTTGGCGTTGACCGTGTATTGGGTATCCGCCACCGTCGTTGCTCCTGCCTTCAGAACCACACTGGAGACGTTTTGATTGCCCAGCAGATACAGCTTTCCGAGTTCCGCCGTACTGATCACCGGCTCATCGGTCACCGTACCGGTGGTCACCGCCGTGGTGGAACCGTAGAGGGCGAGTTCCAGATTCGACTGGATCAGTTCTTCCAGCGTGCAGGCGAACTCGCCCTTTTTGGTCTTGATGAGTTGCAGGTCAGTCAGCCGCTGGCCGGATTGGGATTCCTGATGCTCCAGCGTTTCCACAGATAGCGACACCTTGAGGTCGGGGACGTTGCCGACGAAAGTGAGGCCTTGCGGGTTGCCGTTGATGTCGCGTGCGCCGATGAAGACGCGTCCTTGTCCAGAGAAATAGCTCATGAGGTGTTACTCCTTGGTTGAGGTGAGAGGAGATGTTTGGTTTGCTTCGTTGTGGCGGGATCGCCTGGGTTCTGCGGACGCGACCGCTTGGCCGACGCCGTGCTCGATGAGCCAATTCGCCGTGCTGTCATCGACATCGATGACAGTGCCAGCACCGTGCTCGACACCGGCATGGGTGTGGATCTTGTGAAGTTCGACTTGCGGCATGTGGTTATCCTTTCTGGGTGAGGTCGTGAGCCAGCGTGCGGTAGGTGATGCGGTAGCGGGCAGGTAGTGCAGCCGCATCCATGTCGGCGTCGTCCTGCTGCCACTCGCAGTCGATTTCTTCCGTGCCGAGCGCGAGGCCGTTCAAGGTCACATCGTCCATCAGCGCGGCGTGCACTGTGGTCATGAGCCGGTCTGCAATGGGCTCGGGTAGCTCCGTGGCTGTGCCCATTGCCAGCGCCACGATCCGAATCGTCAATTCACGTTCCGCCCGATCGTTGATGCGCCGGACTGACTCGGATTCTGGAAACACCAGCAGCGCCGGTAGATGCGCCCGGTCGGCTGGAGTAGTGGGCTGCCGACGTAGTGTTGCGCCTTCCGCCGTGGCCACCGGCGTTAGCTTGCTGGCGATGGTTTGGATGATCTGTTCACGGAGACTGAACATGGTCATAGCCGCGAGAGGTTCGCCATCGTTTCTGACCCGTCGCGCACTTGCCGCACCTCGCGCACGCGATAGGTCGTTCCATTGATCTCCAACGTGTCGCCCTGAGCGAGAACCAGTTGCTCGGTTGGATACTCGATCTGGTAATCACGAGACAGTGCCAGCCCGTCAAGCACCGACTCGTCCGGCGCGCGGAACGCCACAGAGACCGTGACTGATCCCACCTTGACGGCGGTCAGTAGCCCGCAGCGCGCAGCCGCAGCGTAGAAGTCTTCGATCGCTACCATCACGACATCGTCAGCTTCACCAGCACGCCGGGGCGGTGGCACATCGGCAGCGGGTTGGACTGAGTGTGCAGATCCGTGCCTCGCTCGAACTTCCTCGATTCCTGCTTGGCGTAGAGCGGCTGGCCCAAGGTGTTCACCGTTTCGTTGAAGTCCGCCGGCGAAAAGTAGGTGCCGAAGGTGTCCACCGTGCCCACCGGGAAGCAGTGCGCCTCGCCGGCGGCGATGAAGCGACGACTGGTGCCGTTGCCATCGGTCGCCTGACCCCGGTACTCCTCGAAGACGATGCCACCGAAGGTGAAGCCGGAGCGGACGTCGTCGCGCAGGATTGCGCCCTGCTGGAAGTTCTCGTAAGCCTTCTCGACCTTGGGGTGGCCCACGAGTTTCGCGAAGAACTCGGGCGAGCATAGGCAGCGCACGCTGGTCATGAACTCGCCCTGCAGGTTTTCCTCGATGTGGGCCAGCGCGTCGATACACTTCTGGCGCACGTTTGTCGTGTCGGTAGCCAGCACGAAATTGATCGACTTCGGGGTGATGTCGAACTCATCAAAGAGGTCGTAGAGGGTGCTGCCGTCGGCATCGAGGATCACGCCTTTCAGTGCCCCGATGCGCAGGTGCTCGAGCGTGATGGCGTGCTTGTTACGCATCGTTTCCAGATGGCGGGCCAATACCCCAGCGATGGTCTCCATGTCCGTTTCCGAACCGAAGGCGCGGATGCCCTGGACTTCTTCTGGCAGCACGACGTCGTCGTGCGGGATGTGTGGCACGATGAAGGAGCGCATCTTGCGCTTGTCGCGCACGCCAACCGTGCCGGGGCTGCCTACCGGCAACGTCGGCAGCAGGTTCAGCACGCCGTTGCGTTCTTCAATCAGGATCTGGCGGAAGCGGACGGGTTTGGCGGGAAACAGGTTGAGCGACTCCAGCCGACCGTATCGGTTGGGCAGCAGGTTGATGGCGGCCGTGAGGTTCGCCATCGTGAAGGCGGGCGAGGAAAATGGGTTCTGCATGGTCAGACTCCTTTGCGAACGAGAATGCCCAGGGACTTCAACTGGGCGATGGCGGTGGCTTTCTGGGTCGGCGTGATGCCGGCAGGCCAGGTCAGTGCGGTATCACTGACGATGGCGTGGCGGGCGACGAGGATCGCGTCATCCCGGTCGATCAGGGTGGCATCGACATCCAGGGCGAGTACCCCAGCGGCCAGCTCGGTGCCGTCCGTGGCGGTCGGATCGAGCGTCTTCAGTTTGGACGTCGCGGTTTCCGCCCCGACGACAGTGCCGAGCAGAAGGTTCTGGCCGGCGATAACCGTTGCTTGGTCGCGCGAATAGAGATTTGGGGCCTCGTACTTGAGGAGATCACCCAGGTTGAGTCCTTCGGTTATAACGGGCATGGATTAATCCTTTCCAGTGAGTTTCTTGATGGCAGCCAACATGGGATTGGCGGCGTTGGACTGCTTGGTCGGCGCGGCATCGGGGGCGATGGTCGAGGTAATCTCGATGCTCTCTGCCCGCGCCGCGAGAAGTACCCGGCGCACTTGAGATTCGCTCGCCCCCTGGGCGAGGAACTCGGCGGTGCGGTGGGGTACGCCAGCCAGCTGACAGAGCTCGGCGATCGCCAGAGCATCGGCTCGCACAGCTTTCACCTCGTCCAGTTCGGACGGCTTCGGCGCAGACGGATCGGGTAGGTCTGGCTCAGGATCGGTATCAGATTTAATTGGATGACGGTCTTCGTGGGTTGCGTTGGATTGCATCTTGGTTATCTCCTTTTGATGGGATGCGGAAATTGCTCGGGTAGACCCTGGCTGGATGACCAAGGGGCTGCGACGGGCGGCGAGGAAATGGCTGAAATCGGTGAGGACGGTATCGAGACTGGCGACCGCGTCGGCAAGACCTGCTCCGACTGCTTCGTCCCCGAAATAAAGCCTCGCCTGGGTAGCGCGAACAGCTTCCGGGGTGATCTTGCGCATCGAGGCGACGTGATCAGCGAACATCCCGTAGAGTCGATCGACCTCGGCCTGCAGGCGGGCGCCAGCTTCCTGGTCAAGGGGTTCGTGGGGCGAGAAGTCGTTTTTGTGGTTGCCGGCTGTGATCGCTGTGTAGCGGTAGCCCTGCTGGGTATCGCGGACTGACTGGTCGACGTGCATGGCGATCACGCCGATGGAGCCGACCCCGCCGGTGCGGGTGATCGCGAGGCGCGAGGCTGCACAGGCGATGGCATAGGCGGCCGAGAAGGCTGAGTCCGAAGCGATCGCCCAGACCGGTTTCACGGCGTCCGCTGCACGGATGCGCTCGCCCAACTCGAATACGCCGCCTGCCTCGCCGCCTGGGGAATCGACTTCCAGCAGAATTCCATCAATGCCAGGATCGGCAATAGCCGCATCCATCATTGCGGCAATGTCGCCGTATGACGCGAGACCAGAGGCGGCTTCCAGACCCACGGTGCGACGCACCAGTGTCCCGTAGACCGGGATCATGGCGATGCCTGGCGGTGCCTCAGCACGTGGCCGTGGTGCCAGCACCGGCAGCGCAGCGGATGGCTCCGGCCAGCCAATCCGTTCGCCGAGTACCGAGAGGATTACGTCGAGCTTGGAACGGGCGATGAGGAGCGGCATCCCGTAGAGGCGGGACGCCATGTGGGGTAGAAGCATGTCAAGGGTTCTCCGAAGGTTGAATCGGTGTGGCTGGCGTAGTTGGAGCCGTCTTGTCGTTACGTGGATCGCTATCGAACACCAGTCCCAGGCCATCGGCGCGTGCGTTGTCGGCGGCGATCTCACGATCGACGTCCTCGGCGTCGTAGCCGAAGGAGGAGATCGCCTCCGACCGGGAGAGCAATCCTGCCCGGATGGCGGTGAGCATGGCGTCGAACTCCTTCTTCGGATCGACCCATTGCCAGCCTTGGGGAATCCACTTCACGGCGAGGTATTCACGGCGCTTTGTAGTACCACCCCGTGCATAGCCAGGAAGCACCAGCGAGCCTTCCAACACCGCTTGCTCCATCCATGCCTGCCAAATCGGGCGGCACAGCTGATGGACGATTACGCCGTGCTGCAAGGCTTCGACGCGGCGACGGAATTCCAGCAGACCAGCACGGATCGAGGAGTAATTGACCTGGGTGAGATCCCCTGTAAGTTGCTCGTAGGTGACACCCATGGCAGCGGCCACGGCCCGAAACTGCATGCGCAGGAAGTCGGCGTAGGAGGCGCCGACGTCGGCCGGCTGGGAGAATTTCACGTCCTCACCGGGTTCAAGAATTTGCAAGGTGCCAGGTTCCAGCCCGGCCAGGGCCACGCCGTTTCCGTCGGCCAGTCCCTCGCCCATCAGGTTGTCTTCGGGGGCAAGCCGCGTGATGAAGCCAGCGAACATGGCGGCTGTTTTTTTGCGGACAAGTTCGGCGTCGTCGTACTGGTCGAGTTCGTTCAACTTCACCAAGGCACGCGCGAGCCACGGTTCGCCCCGGATCTGGCCGGGACGCAGGGGTCGGAAGAGATGCAGGATTTCACCGGCATCCACTCGCACGGTTTCCATACCACCTGCCCCGGACATTGGGCTCATGGCCCCATCCTCCGGGTGGGAACGGTAGAGGTGATAAGCCACTCTTCGCCCGAGACGATCAAACTCGATGCCAGCGCGAATGAGGTTGCCGTTGTCCGCCGTGGTGTTGAGAGTCACCGGCAGGTGCTCGGGCTCCAGCACTTGCAATTGGATCGCCACCGGCAGGCCATCTTCTGGCCGTCGGTAGCGAATGCGCACCAGCGCTTCGCCTCCTTCCAGCATGGCGCGGCAGGCCATCGCCTGCAGGCCATAGAAATCGGTGAGACCCGCCGCATCGGCGTCCAGCGTCCAGTTGCGCCACAGCGCTTGGATACGCTCGCGGAGGTCGGCGTCAGCCACCATCGACTGCGGCTTGATGCCGGTGCCGATGGCGTTGGCCACGTAGGATTCCAGTGCGGCATTGGCCCATGCGTTCCGCCGCACAAGATCACGGCTCTTGGCACGCAGATCAGTCTGCGTCGCGTAGAGTGCAGCCACCGCGCCGGGATTACTCGGCATCCAGGCGAGCGCCCGACGACCGGAACCTACAGCTTCGTGGATCGGCGAGCCACCGAAGAGTCGGCGGCTCATGCGTTTCAGCCAGTGCATCAGAAGCCCTTCGAGGTGGTGATCCTGATCTGGCGAGGCGTACCTGGCCAGAGACCGCTGGCGACCGCCTGGTTATGGAGATCCCGCTTTACCATTTCGATGGCAGCCTTGAGTTCATCCACCGTGCGGTACTCGACAGTCTTGTCGCCGAAGGTGACGCGCTTCTCACCTTTGGTGAGCGCTGTTTCCAAGGCGATGAGTTGTTCCTGGGTGTGGGCCATCAGCGGAAGACCATGAGATTGAACTCGGTGGTGTCGGCCAGAGAGCCGGTAGCGGTGGCGCAAATCACTTCGACGTAGGCGGATGTTTTGGTATCGGTGGTTGCCCGGATAATCGCCATGCGTTGGGTGTTGCTGTTCGTGTTGCTGCGGGCAAAGGCCAGCCAGCAGTAATTGGTATCGGCAAACGGCGTGGAGAAAGTTACTCGATATCGGCCTGCGGCCAGTCGCGCGACGCCGGCCACGTTGTGGGACGAGCTGATCTGGATGGCGCTACCCACGTAGCCGAAGTTCACCCAGGCACGGGCCAGACCGGGATGGTCGGGGCGAACCAGCCCCTTGATCTCGGTGCCGACCCGGGTGGCCAGCGTCTTGAGCTGGGAAACGAGACTCATGGCTCAGTTCATCCTCAAGCTGCCAGGGCGGTTTCGAAGATGGCGACGAAATCGGTGCTGGTGTCACCGACGTCGGCAGAGGCGACTGCGCCGATGTTGCTACGAGCTTGGGCCTGCTCTAAAGCGGTCAGCGACTGCGCGGCATCGAACCGAACCCGGTTGTTTACGGCAGCCAGGAGTGCGTCGAGACCACTCGCACCGTTGGTCAGCAGTTGCTGGATTTCCACCAGAGTGTCGTAGGCAGCATCGGCCCCACCCAGGATTTCGGTTTTGAGGGCATCGAGTCGCTCGACGATTTTCGAGGACGAATAAGTGGTCGCCGTCGAGATCTGAGCATCGTCAATGACGGCGACCGTGACGATGGCGGCCTTCAACTCGTTGATCGCCGCGACCAGGGTCGACTTGTCGGTGGTCGACAGCGAAGAGAGGTTGCCGATTTTCTGATAAACGGACTTGAACTCGTCGGACAGACGAATGACCAGGCTGTGGATTTGGGTCTGTAAACTCATGCTGCGTTCTCCTTGGGGTGGGTGGATCAACTAAGCCAGCGGCTACGGATCACGCGGCGCGCTGGTTTCTGGGTTTCAGAAACGGCGAGACCACCGCGATGGGTGGCCTCATGGGTTGGTTCGGTATCGATCGGTGGCGAATCTGGCGGGCGGTCAAGACCCAACTGCCGTTCCAATTCACGCCAGTGACGTTCCTCGAAACGGTCAAGACCCGAGGCAGCGGCTGCCGCCCGTGCATACACGTAGCAGTCCAGCGCTTCGTTCCTCTCGCGCATCTTTTGCCATTCGCGGTGCGCGAAGCCATTGCGATCTCGGCGTGTTACCAGTTGTTCGGCGCACAACTGCTGTATGAACTCGGCATCGACTTTGGGCAGATGCACGAAACCAGCGGGGAAGCGGACGACGCCATCCTCGTCGGTGTCGATGCTTTTGCGCAGGTTGTTGTAGAACTCCAGTTTGGCGATACCGCCCGCGACCGAGAAGACCTTGATGCCTCGGCGCAGCTTCTTGCCGCCGGTGGTGGCATCGACGGCGGTGGGCGTCCCCACCAGCGCCGCGCCTCGGGCCACACCCTTGACGGCCATCACTCTGGCGTCCCGCACGGCACGAACGAAAGCATAGGCTTCCTGGGTGGCAAAGCCGGTGTCGAGGGCGAAACGCGCCAGTGGCAGAGAGGCGCCGGAGGCATGCGTCCAGGTTTCGCTGATCAGTTCAGCCAACTGTTTCCATACCGCGTCTCGGGCCGTGTCGCCCATCAATACCCGGTGCTCGACCAACCAGGATTCCTTGCCGCGCCCGAAGGCCCAGATCGAGGCCTCGATGCGATCCTTCTGCACGTCGGCCCCACCCGTGAGTAAGAGGCCGCCAGCAGGAATGCTGCCAATCCGGTAATCCTCGCGACGCTCCAGGAGCCGCTGCCAGTCTGGCGCTTCGCCTTCCTCGACCCAGGTCTCGCCTAGTTCAGTGTTCTTGAAGGTCTTGATTGCCGCCGCCGAGACGGACTCTTTGTTCACTGCACTCTCCCAGGCGGCGGCAATCTCCCGCCAACTACGCCAGCCCACCGGGCTATAAAGCGAAGAGAGGTGAAAGCCAGCCGTCTTGGCACCGTTCTCGGGCACCAGCGCACGCCACTCGCCGTGCTCCAGCATCCAGGTCTTGTGCTGTTCCTGGATCGGTTGGTCGCAGGATTCGCAGACGTAAGCTACCGTCTCCGGTTGGCCCTTCTCCCACCGCAGTTGCTCAAAGCGCAGCCACTGCCGGTGTGAGCAATGCGGGCAAGGCAGGAAGTAGCGGCGCTGGTCACTGGCGTCAAACTCCCGTTCGATGCTGCTCGCGCCCGCAATGGTCGGCGTCGAGACGATGAATATCTTGCGACGAGCGAAGGTGCGTGTCCGGGCCTCGGCCAGCGAGATCGCATCGCCCTCGCCATCGACGTCGCTCGGGTAGCCATCTACCTCGTCCAGAAAGAGGTAGCGTACTGGCATCGAACGCAGGCCGACGGCGCTGTTCGCGCCCGTCATCACCAGCACGCCACCGCGAAACTCTTTCGCCAGAATCGTGTTGCCGGCATCCCGGCTCCGCGCTGGTGCGATCAGTTCGGCCAGCACCGGCGACTCCTCGATCAGTGGGTCGATCCGCTGCTTGGAGTTGCGCTTGGCCATCTCCACCGTGGGCGACACTGCCATCATCGGCCCGGGAGCGTGGTGGATCACGTAGCCGATCCAGTTGTTGCCCATCTCGGTCGCGCCCAGCTGGGCCGCCTTCATGAACACGATCCGTTCGACCGCCGACATCGGCGACAGGCAATCCATGATCGCTTTGAGGTACGGCGTGCGGCTCGTGCGCCAGCGGCCAGGTTCTGCAGATGCCTTGCTGGACAGCATCCGGTGCCGGTCCGACCATTCGGACACGGTCAGCAGCGGATCGGGTGTGAGCCCCTCGCGCCAGGCGCGCTCAATGTCGAGAGCGCCTTCGTAATCAGCATCCAGCATCAATCCACTCGGGGGCGAACGTCGCCCAGTTCCTGCAAGTGTTCCCGCACGGCAGTTTCCAGCGCGACGTGCAGCGTGTGGGCATCGACGCCGAGCTTCGATGCCATCTGCCCCGAGATGCGTGCCGGCCAGTTGAGCCAGGCATCTCGTTCTGTGCGGGCCAGCTTGAAGACGTGGGCGATGGCCTGGGGCCGGTCGACCAGTTCGCCCTTGAGTCTGGCCAGCCGCACCTTGTTGGTCTGCGCCTTGACCACCTCGTTGACGGTGCGGGCCTGCAGCAACGACGTGCCACCTGTGTTCAGCGTAGGTGCCGTCGATTCGGCAGCAGGCTCCTTGATTGTGACCGTCTCAGCCCGACGCTTTGTGCCCTCCCTGGGTGTGTCTGAATTTTTCGCCCAATCCCGGTCGGCGCGGTCGGTATCGATGCTGCCATCGGCCTCCGGCGTAATCCGCCCGGCACGAATGGCCTTGTGTACGGCGGTGTCTGACACCCCTCGGTGCCGGGCATAGGCGCGAATCGACAGTCCCATGATCTCCATCAAGCATTGGCGTGAATCTCAATCAGATTGAGCTTGGCTTCGGGTTTGAACAGCGCGTTCATATGTTTGTCATCAACCACATCAAAGGACACGGAAATGAGCCAGATCGAAACCATCCTCACCCTCATTGCGCAGAAGCACCTCGGCATCGAAACCCTGGAAACGCGCAAGTCGGACAGCTTCGACTTCCACGACACGGCGGTCTGGTGCATCCGCGACGCCCTCGAAGCCGCGTTCAAAGCTGGCGTCGAAGTCGGCCTCAACATGCCGAAGGCTACCGAGCAGGAGATCGCCAGCGCCGACTAAAAACAGATCGAAGCCGGGCGTTGGAAACGCTTGGCTTCACTCGCGAACAGCGCGTTCATCGCTACACCATCAACCCGCACGAAGGAGATCAACATGACCACCAGCATCAAACTCACCGACACCCAGCGCAAAGTCCTCAACCACGCCGCCGACCAAGCGGACGGTCGCATCACTTGGTTTCCCGATAATGTCAAAGGCGGGTCTCGCCAGAAAGTGGTCGACGGGCTTTTTAACCGCGCATTGATTACTACCAATGGCACCGACTGGTTTGTCGCCGCCGAGGGCTACGATGCCCTGGGGCGCGCCCGGCCGATACCGGCAACCATTCACCCCGCCCCCGAGGTCGACGCCGATGTGGCAGCAGCCGAGGCCAACTGGACGCAAGAAAAACAGCAGGCTGCCCAACGGCTGCTTCAGGTCGGCGTCGAGGGTAAGCCACGCACCCGTGAGAACAGCAAGCAGGCCACGGTAATCCAGATGCTCCAGCGTCCAGAAGGCGCGACGGTGAATCAGATCTGCGAGGCCACCGGCTGGCAGCCGCATACGGTGCGCGGCACCTTTGCCGGTGCGTTCAAGAAGAAACTCGGGCTCAACATCACCTCGGACAAGCCCGAAGGCGGTGATCGCACCTACCGCATCGCGTGATGCCGGGCAGGGTGGCAAGACAAACTTGCCACCCTAAAGAATGATTTAGAATACGCTTGGCTTCTCAATCGAATAGCGCGTTACTACGGGTGTCGCAACGATCAACCCGAAGGAGAAAACGATGAATGCCACCACCCACATCCCTGCCACCCAGAACGAAGAATGGGGCTTTTGGGGCACGATGAACGAAAACGCCCAAGCCGCCTGGCCCCTCGCGATGAACGAGGTCTCGGACGCTACCTGCCAGCCCCTCGAATCGGTCAGGACCTTCCTCGACAGCCGCCACGGACGGCATTTTGCAGACGACGTCCTCAACCAGATGCTCACCGGCCACAGCGTCGAGCAAGCGATCCACGCGGCGGTTGCCCGGTGGATGGGCTGGACGATTGGCCGGTTGACCTCCCGCGACTACGGCATCCCTCGCGGCTTGCCCTACCTGACGGGCTTTGTGATTCACTGCGAAATCGCCGAAGAAGCACTCGCTGCCTGATCGAACGCCGCGTCGAACGCCACACCGTCCGACTGGCGGGTGGCTAGGCTGCCGGTAAAATCCTGCCAGCGGCGAACAATAACGTCGCAATACTTCGGATCGAGTTCGATCAAGCGCGCCAGCCGCCCCGATTTTTCGGCGGCGATCAGCGTGCTGCCGGAACCACCAAAGGGGTCGAGCACCACGTTTCCAGGACGGCTAGAATTGCGAATGGCACGCTCCACCAGTTCCACCGGTTTCATCGTCGGGTGCAGATCGTTCTTGTGCGGTTTTTTGATTTGCCAGACGTCGCTCTGGTC
>PFJY01000222.1 GCA_002784065.1 Hydrogenophilales bacterium CG_4_10_14_3_um_filter_58_23
AATTCTTCGGTTTTCATCGTAGCACCTATCTTATTGATTGGTATGGCGATAGTATAGACCACTACTTAACAGTGACATAGCCTTTTTTAAAACACGACGATAGAAAAAAACTATAGTTTCGGATATGCCCTTATTCACCCTTGCCTGGCGGGGTTTCGATCATGCGGTAGATCGGGTTGTCCATGTCTTTTACAGCGGCGATAATCGCCTCAATCGCTGCGGGGCGGGTGAAACCGCGCCGCCAAGCCAGGGCCACGCGCCGGGCTGGTTCGGGTGGTTGGAAGGGAATGGCACAGACCATGTCCGAACGATAAGGGCCGGACATGGCGCTTGCCGGCAGGACGGAAATGCCGTAACCGGACGCCACCATACAGCGGATGGTTTCGATGGAATGACCCTGGAGCAGGGATCCCTCCGCGTGGCTGATGTCCGGGCAGGCATCGAGCACCTGTTCCCTGAAGCAGTTACCTGCCTTGAGAACCAGCACATTATCGCCTCGCACTTCATCGGCAGCAATCATTTCGCGCTTGGCCCAGGGATGGCCCGGCGGAACGATTACAACGAAAGGTTCATCGTAGAGGGGGCGGGTTTCGATACCGGGAATATCGAAAGGCAATGCGATGATGGCGGCGTCCACCGTGCCATATTTCAGGTAATCGGCCTGTAACGCCGTCATGTTTTCCTCGATGTAGAGGGTCAGTTCCGGCGCCGTCCGGCGCATGGAGGCGATCAGTTCCGGCAGCAGGTAGGGGCCGATGGTGTGGATCACCCCAAGCCGGAATTCCCCGATTAAAGGATTCCTGCCTGCCTGGGCGACCATTTCCACCCGCCGGGTTTCGTCCAGCGCCCGGCGCGCCTGCGCCACTACCTGATGCCCCAGATCGGTAAGAGCAACATGGCCCTTGGCTCGTTCGATCAGAGTTACTCCAAGTTGAAGTTCCAGGTTTTGCAGGGCGATGCTCAAGGTCGGCTGACTGATGTGACAACGTTCAGCCGCCCGACTGAAGGATCGCTCGTCGGCAAAAGCGACCAGATAACGCAAAGTGGAAAGTTTCATAAAGGCCTCATGTGCTGTTCAATCCATCCATAGAATTCATTACTAAACACCTGACTAAACACCTGCCATAGCCAGAAACTATATATTGTATTTAAAAATACAATAATCAAAACATTGACTTACGTTAAAACGTCATATTACCATACAACCATTCGGGATAATAATATCCGAATAATATTCGATTCACTTTAACGCGTTTTTTCACTGAAGAAGGAGAAGTACTATGTCAAAACCTTGTATCTTGTCTCTCGCCGTCGTGGTGGCGGCATCCATTGCCAGCGCCAGCCTGGCGAATGCCGCAAACAACAAGGAACCGATCCAGCCCATCGCGGCGGCCAAGACCCAAAATCCGGCCTTGGCCGAACTCGGCAAGAAGCTTTATTTCGATCCCCGGCTGTCCAGGTACGGATTCATTTCCTGCAATTCCTGCCACAACCTCTCCATGGGCGGCACCGATAACCTCAAGACGTCCATCGGCCACAACTGGAACCAGGGACCGATCAATTCGCCGACAGTGCTCAATTCGAGCATGAGCGTCGCCCAGTTCTGGGATGGGCGCGCCAAAGATCTGAAAGCACAGGCCGGTGGCCCCATCGCCAATCCTGGCGAGATGGCGTCGACCCATGATCTGGCGGTAGGCGTGTTGCAGTCGATCCCGGCTTATGTTGCCGAGTTCAAGGCGGTCTTCGGCGCCGATAAGGTGACCATCGACGAAGTGACCAAGGCCATCGCCGCCTTCGAGGAAACCCTGGTGACGCCAAACTCGCGTTTCGACAAGTGGCTGAAGGGTGACAAGAAGGCGCTGAACGTCAACGAGCAGGCCGGTTACAAACTGTTTAAGGACAGTGGTTGCGTGGCCTGCCACAATGGCCCTGCCGTGGGCGGCAATTCCTATCAGAAGATGGGCGTAGTCGAACCCTACAAGACCACCAGCAAGGCGGAAGGCCGTTCGGCAGTGACCGGCAAGGACGCCGACCGCTTCAACTTCAAGGTGCCGACCCTACGCAACGTGGAATTGACCTATCCCTACTTCCACGATGGCGAGGCGGCCACGCTGAAAGATGCCGTCAACACCATGGCCAAGGTGCAACTCGGCAAGAAGTTCACCGATGAGGAAAACGCCAAGGTCGTTGCTTTCCTTAAAAGCCTGACCGGCGATCAGCCGTCGTTTAAGCTGCCGATCCTGCCGCCATCGTCCGACAGCACGCCGCAACCGCAACCTTTCAAAAAATAAATCTGCATCGACATTTCTCGGGGGCATAATGCCCCCGTTTTTTTTGGTAAAGCACTACCATTGAGGCAGGCTCGATGGGTTTGTCGGCACTAACTTTTGGAAAAGACGCCGATATTGCCGGGGTGCGCAATCCCCTACCATATAAAAAACAGGAAGCCCCATGGCAGTACGACACCCCCGATGGCTGCGGCGAGGCAGGCCAGCGCCATCAGTCTTACTGCGCGGGACGCGCCAGGCAGGGCGAACAGCATGCGCCCGCCGAGCCACAGGCTCCATAGCGTTGCCAGGGCCAGCAGTGCCCCGCGCACCTCCGGCAGCCATGGCATCATGACGCCCTCGGCTTTGAGCAGGGTGACGGTGAGGGATGACAGGCCGAGGAATACGCCCAGCCCGCCCATCGGGATCAGCGCATAGGCGAGCCAGCGCGCGTTCTGTTTCGTGTTTCCCGGTAGCAGCGCGCCGGCCAGACGCAGCCAGAGGGTGATCCAGCCGCCCAGGATCAGCGCGGTGGCGCCGATGTAGGCGAGCACGCCGATCCCGTCGAGCCAGGTGAACACATCGTTGGCTTTCGGGTAGTGGGTCAGCAGCCACCAGGGCGCGTTGTCCTGGAGCAGGGCAAAGGAATCGCGTTCGATCAGCCACTCGGCGGCGCGGGTCTTGATCGCCACGAACCAGGGCGACGACGACCACTGGAACGCGCCCACCGCCGTGCCGATGATGCCGAACACCAAGAGTCGCGCTTCCCACGCGCCGGCCTCGGCGGGTTTCAGGTTGGCGACTTCCGACCCGGGCAGGCGGGGGGATAGCGCAACGGCGTTGCGGTGCCCGCTGCAACGCCCGCACATGTGGCACTGCGAGCCGCTTTTCATGCGCCGCATGTCGAGCAGCGGGGCGCAGTCGATTGGCGCCGGATGGGCCGGGGCAGCGGCATCCCATTCTTCGCGGTCGACCCTGAAATGCACCGGGGCGAGCCGGGCGAGCAGGGCGAACACGCCGGAAACCGGGCACAGGTGGCGGCACCAGACGCGCTTGCCCTTGCCGTAGACGAAACCGACTGCGACGGCGGCGACGGTGGAGCCGCCCAGCACCAGCAGGACGGCCTTGGGATATTCGTAGACGCTCACCAGTTGCCCGTACACCGTGGTGATGACGAAAGCGACGAACGGCCAGCCGCCCCACTTCAACCAGCGCGGCACCGGGCGGCCCAAGCCGTGACGGCTGGCGAGTTCGGTGAGCGCGCCTTCCGGACAGAAGACGCCGCACCACACCCGCCCCAGGGTGAGGGTGGAGATGATCACGAACGGCCACCAGATGCCCCAGAACATGAACTGGGCGAGCAGGGTAAGGTTGTTCAGCACGCTGGCGTCCTGCGCGGGCAGGGGGAGAAAGGCCGGGATCGTCACCAGCGCCAGGTAGAACACCACCACCGCCCATTGAATGCCGACGATGAGGCGACGGTTGTGCCGCATGGCGTCGCCCAGGCGCTGCAGGCGCGAGACGGGGAGTGGCGGCATGGGGAAAAAGGCTATCGTTTGTTCCATTTTCATGAGGGGTCTTTTGTTTCGTCGGGTGCGTTTTTTGCTGTCCGCTTGTCCAACTGCGGCCAGCCGAGTACCAGCGCCCAGTAGGCGGCATACGCCAGCACCAGGGTCAGGGACGGACGGGCGCGGTAGCCGGTGAGCGTGGCGATCAGGTTGCCGACTGTTGCGTTGTCGTCGAGCAGGAAGGAGGAATTCCACGCCGGGTCGGCCAGCGCCGGCAGCCAGCCGAAGCCGATCATTCTTTCCACTCCGCCCACCAGGAGCCCGGCGGCAAGCAGGAGCAGCAGGGTCTCGCTGATGCGGAAGAAGCTTTTCCACGACAGATAGCGCCCGCCGTTGACCAGCAGCCAGAAGGTGAGGAGCGCAAGTGCGAAGCCCAGCGCGGCGGCGCCGAGGAACTGGGCGAACGCCGTGCCGTGCTGTTCCATCCCGGTGCCGTAGAGGAAAATCACGGTTTCCGCGCTTTCGCGCCCCACAGCGAGCATGGCGATGATCGCCACCCCCATCCAGTTGGCATCGTTCGTTGCGCGTTCCAGGCCGGCTTCCAGTTCCTTTTTCAGTGCGCGGCCATGTTTGCGCATCCAGAACACCATCTGCGTGATCAGCGCGGCAGCGACGAGCATCATGCCGATCTGGAAATAATCCAGCGCATCGCCGCTGAGGCTGCTGTACACCCCCATCATGGCCAGCGCGAGCAGCCCCGCCAGACCCACCCCGGCGGCCACGCCGCCCCACAAATAGCGCATGCCGCGCGCGCCTTCGGGATGGGCCTTGAGCCAGGCATAGAGGATGCCCACCACGAGGATGCCTTCGACGCTTTCGCGCCAGACGATGAATAGCGTATTACCCATGAAGCTCTCCTACTTGACGACGATGCGGCCTTGGGCGGTGTCCTTGTGGAATTCGCCGAAGAATTTGTATGTGCCCGGCTTCATCGGCGCGAACACCAGTGTCCGGGTGACGCCGGGAGCGAGCACGGTTTCCTTTCTGAGCTCGATGCTCTCGAATTCTTCCGGGCCCGGCCCCTTGTTGGTGATGACGATCTTGAAGCGCCGGCCTGCCGGGACGACAATGGTTTCCGGCTGGAAACGCCCGTTCTCAGCGGTCAGCGCATAGATCGTCAACTCCTCGGCATTGACCTGGAGCGGCAGAATCATGCCGATTACCGCCAGGCACAGCCATACCGCCAAGCCAGCCAGATGATCGCGAAACAACCAATGCAAGGTTTTCATGATGTTCCTTCTCGATTAAAATGAAGCTTTGGCGCGCAAACCGATAACCTTCGCGGTCGACGCGGTCTTGTCGCCACCGGGCTGGCGAATTAGCTGGAAGTCCGGGGTCAGATTCAGGTTTTTGTTGAGGCGTAACCGGTAGTAGATTTCGGCCAGTTGCTCGTCGCCCGTTGCCATGTAGCCGAAATCCGGGTTGCCGTCTGCGTCGGCGTCCAGCGTCGCGGAGTTGGCGCGAAAATCCTTGCTGGCGTGCAGCCAGCCCAATGCCACGCCGATGCTGTCCGCGCTGCGGCTCCAGTAGTTGCCGCCGAATTCCGCGCCCAGCGTGAGGACTTGGTCGAAGCGCACGTTGCCGCTCAGACTCTTGCCGTAGCGCCCGAATAGCGTTGTTGAGTCGCCGACGCGCTGGTCGATGCTGGCACCCCAGCCCGAGTGGCGTTCGATGGCGGTGTCGAATTCATTCCGGTAAGGCGTGGATTGGCCATTGCGCCAGGCATACAGGCGATAGGTTCCGTCCAGGCCACCAAGGAACTTGCGCCCGAATTCCAGTTGACCGATGACGAAGGGCGAGCTGAAGGTGCGGTTGTAGCCCGCGCCGCTGCCTGCGCCGAACACGCCCAGCGATGCCAGCCACCATTCCGGCTTGCCGGTATCATTGTGATAGGCGATGCGCACCCCCGGCGTGAAGCCGTAGGCGTCAACGCCCGCGTCGCCGCCGGAATCCAGCAGCGGGTTGTGGACGAAGGCGTTGTTGAGGAACTTGGCCGATTCGTCATCCGCTGCCGAGTTCTGGTCGAAGAACACGAACGGGTCGATCTTGCCGAGGTTGACTTCCAGGTGTTCGCGGGAATTCGGCTTGTGGCCGCCTAGCGGCAGCGGCACGTCCAGTTGGTACCAGGCCTGGGCGAGCATGGCTGTGGAGTCGTCCGGGTTGGTGAGCTGGAAGGCGGTGGTGTTGGGCGTGCTGGTCAACGTGTTGTTGAGAGCGAGTCCGTTGCCCTGGCCTAGCCGGAACTGGGTGAAAATTTTTCCTTCGGCATTGCCTATGCTGCCGCCCGGCAATGTGACCGAGACATCGCCGCGATAGTTGAGTGCGCTGCTTGCATTGGCTGGCGCAACCGCCGACTTGTTGGCGCTCTGCGCCACCATGGTGAGGCTCGCACCCGCCGTGATGCCCTCCAGCGATTCGATCGTGCGTGCCTGCTTTTGCATGGATAGCGCGCGAATTTCGATGTCCTTCAGGCGCGAGATGACTTCGGGATCCTTTTCGCTGGGGCGATCGCTTTCGAGTGCAGCCTCCATTTTGGCATTGTGTTCTTCCAGCGTTTTGATCCGCTGTGCCAGCTCGGCATCCCCCTTTGCCGGCGAAGTTTGCGCTTTCTTCTCCAGCTCGATATTGCGGGCTTCCAGCTTTTCCATACGCTCGCTCAAGCGGCGCAGTTCTTTCAGTAACTCGGCCTGCGACGGGTCTGCGGCAAAGGCGGGAGCCGCGCCAGCCAGCATGATGCCAGCCAGGGCAGCAGCAAGATATTTGCGTTTGAACGGCAACATTTTAATAACCGCCCTTCTTGCCGATACCGACAAAGGTGAACTCATATTCCACTTCGAACGGCTTGAACCACGGCCTCACGCCGGTCAAGCGGTCGGTATGGCGGCCGAAATGGCTATGCGGATCGGCGCCGGGAGGGGAAATCTTGTATTTGACCGTGTACTTGCCCGGTCCCTTGAGCTTGATGTTGTCGCCGTAGTGCGGCCCATCGTTGGCGACCATCGGCATGAAGTCGCCGCTGATCTTCTCGTTGCTGCCCTGCTTGGTGACTTCATACTTGATTACCAGATAGGGCATCCATGCGCCTTCCTCGAAGCCGTTGGGGTTGCTGGCCAGCGCGTGGATGTCCGCTTCCATGTGCACATCGGATTCTTCGGCTTTGCGCATCATTCCGTCCGGCTCCATGGTGACCGGTTGCAGGTAGACAGCGGCAATTTCCATGCCATTGCGTTGCTGCGGGGTGCCGATCGGGTATTCCACGGCATGGGCCGAGAAGGTCAGGGCGGAGCCAAGGAATGCGAGCGTGGCGGCAAATTTGCGGGTTGGGTGATTCATGGGTTTCCTTTCGTCAAACGATTAACATGCGCAAATAATAATACGAACTATTCGCATTAGAAAGATATATTTTCACGGAATTATCCTGGTTAACCCTAGGAGCCTGTCTGACTTATGGGAATCGAAGCGAAGTGGGTCAAGCAGGCAAGCCGCATAGCGGATGCTCGCAAAATTCGGCTGGGCGAGGACAGATTTTGCGAGTTGGGCATAAAGCTGCCCATCCCTGCTTACCCCATTTGCCGGTTTTGCAGGCCAATAGCCGTTCTATTGGCCAAAAAAGCGGTGAAATATGGGCCGCCCAGGCGGATTTGCAGCCGATTCATCATAAGTCAGACAGGCTCCTAGGCAAGACGAACCGTAAAAAATCAGCCAGCAGAATCAGCGCACAATGTCCTTGTGCGGGAATATTCGTTACAATTCGTCGCTTTGAAAGGCCAGGGATTTTTTATGCTCAAAGGTTTTATCGCAACACTCTTTTCCTGCCTGCTGATGATCTCCGGATGCACCACTGTGCCCGTGGCGAAGGATGCATCTGCCGCAAAAGTTCAGCCCGAGCCCAAACCGCCTGCGCCGAAAATCGCGCTGGTTCTGGGCGGCGGCGCGGTGCGCGGGTTTGCCCACATCGGCGTGATCAAGACGCTGGAGGCACACGGTATCGTGCCGGACATGGTGGTGGGGACGAGTGCCGGCAGCGTGGTTGGGGCGCTGTATGCCGGCGGCTACAGCGGCTTCGAGCTGCAAAAAATCGCTTTTCAGTTGGAGCAGGACAGCGTGGGGGACTGGGTGCTGCCGGATCGGGGCTTCATCAAGGGGGAAATGCTGCAAAATTTTATCAACAAGGCGTTGCAGAACCGTCCTATCGAACGCTTGAACAAACCCTTTGCTGCCGTCACCACCGAATTGCAGAGCGGCGAGATGGCGGTGTTCCGGCGCGGCAACACCGGCATGGCGGTGCGTGCATCGAGCAGCGTTCCCGGCGTGTTTCAGCCGGTCAATATCGGCGGCAAGGAATACGTCGATGGCGGGCTGGTGAGTCCGGTTCCGGTCAGGGCTGCGCGCGGCATGGGGGCGGATATCGTGATCGCGGTGGACATCTCGGGCAAGCCGAAGAATGTCCGGCTGAACGATACCATCGACATCTTCTTGCAGGCCTTCAATATCATGGGTCAGACCATCGGGCGCTATGAGCTGGCCGAGGCGGATGTCGTGATCCGACCGCAAACCGGAACGATAGGAGCGACTGAATTCGACCAGAAGCATCTGGCCATCATGGAAGGGGAAAAAGCGGCGCTAGCCGCGCTGCCGCTTATTCGTTCGAAGCTGCAAAAGGTAAGCGGGAAGTGACTACCCGGCGGGCGCCGTTGAAGCGCTTGACCCAGTAGCTTTCGTTCATGTCGACGACTTCGACGCCGCTGCCGGTCCTGGCGGAATGGATGAAACGGTTGTCGCCGAGGTAGATGCCGACGTGGGAATAAGCGTGGCGCATGGTGTTGTAAAACACCAGGTCGCCGGGCTGGAGTTCTGAAATGGCAATTTTCTGGCCGAACAGGCTGATGGCGCGGGCGTTGTGCGGCAGGATCAGGCCGGCGGCCTGCCGATAGACGTGGCTGACGAAGCCGCTGCAATCCAGGCCGGTTTCGGGCGACTTCCCGCCATACTTGTAGTTGACCCCCACCAGGCTCAGGGCGTACATCAGCGTTTCCGACGCTTTGTCGATCGTTCTGGCAAATGCGGTTTGTTGCGGCGCTTCTGCAGCGATGTCGTCAGCCGCGTTTGCCATGCCGGAAAGCAACAGAAATCCGCCGAGCAGGAAAATTTTGTAAGAGCGCATCTTTTTACTTATGAGGGGATGCGGGTATTTTAATGATTTCTGCTTTTGCGTCAAGAAAACTTCCTGAAAACGACTAGAATTTAATCAAGGAGGCAATATGCCATTTCGTGACCGTAACGAAGCCGCTCGTCGCTTGGTGGAGCGTCTGGCTGTCTATAAAGGGAAAAATCCGCTGGTGCTGGCCATTCCGCGCGGTGCCGTGCCGATGGCCAGTATCGTCGCCACGGCACTGGAAGGGGACTCGGATGTGGTGCTGGTGAGGAAATTGCGCGCGCCGAACAACCCGGAATTCGCCGTTGGTTCCATCGATGAAAGTGGTTGGACCTATATCGCGGATTATGCGGCGCAGGCGGGCGCATCCCCGGAATATCTGGAAGCCGAAAAGCGGACACAAATGGAAACCATGCGTCGCCGCCGTTCCCAGTACACCCCGATCCGTCCACCGATCGACCCGGCGGGGCGCATCGTGATCGTGATCGATGACGGCCTGGCCACCGGTGCGACCATGATTTCGGCCCTGCATTCCCTGCGGGCAAAGAAACCCGAAAAGCTGATTTGCGCGGTTCCTGTTGCGCCCCCGGACACGCTGGAAAAGGTGGCACGCTACGCCGACGAGGTGGTGTGCCTCGAAACGCCGACGTGGTTCCAGGCGGTTGGACAGTTCTACATGGATTTTCCACAGGTGGAGGATGAAGAGGTGATCGAAATTTTGCGGCAGGCCACCAAAGCGAAATAGTCCGAAACTACCGAGTTGAATATTTCGCTGCCTTCCGGCTCAGGGCAGTATCGAGAGCGCCGCCAGCAGCATGGCTATGCCCACCGCCAAAGCGCCGAAACTCAACAACAGAACGGCCCCGGCGGCACAATCCTTGGCGGTTCTGATGGCGGGGTGGACTTCTGGATGGAGGTGGTCAATCAATGTCTCCAGGGCGGTATTGAAAAGCTCCGCCGCCAGCACCAAAACCGCCATGATGAAACAAAGCGCCCACCATAACAGGACCGGGCGGAGCAGCAACAGCGCCATCAGCAAGGCGGCAGCGAATCCGGTTTGTATCCGGAAACTTTGCTCGCTTTTCCAGGCCGCCAGGATGCCTGCCCAGGCAAAGCCGAATCGTTCGCTCAATTTTCTGTTTTTCATGGTATCCCCGGTTCACGCGCCAACAATACCTGTTTATCCCAGATTATCGTTTGTTCGTCTACCGGGCCGGGTATCTCGCCTCGCTTTGCCAGACGTGCCGGTACACCCGGCAGGCTGTCGAGCAGGGTTAGTCGCGGCTGGTTAAAGTCCCTGCCGTCCCGGGGCAGGTTAAACCAGGGCAGGGGGCGGATGATCGCTTCCCGCGTCACTGTCCCTACCCATATGGGCTGAGCCGTTTCACGGAGCATGGCGTCGGTCTGCCAAAGGCGTAGCACCAGGCGCTGGCCAGGAACAGGGCGAACCAGCGCCAACGCTTCGTGGCGACCATCGTGGACACGTGGCAATAGCGGCAGTTCAATGGCGGAGCGGGAGGGATCGAACCACAGCAAGAAATTTCTCCCCGACAGCGGCAAAGGCTCCCGCCATCCTGTCGCCAGGAGGCTACGGCGCAAGTATTCGGGCGAGCCGGCCCATTGCACGGTGATCGGTTGTTCGTATTCGCCCTCGATGTCAATGCGCCAGGCCGGGAGGGTTTGCCAGGCAACATTCCACCAATCTTGCTGCGCCATGAATCTGGTGTTCTGGTGCACGGCGTAGCGCTGGGTGTCATCCGCGTGGCGGGTCGCGATATGAAAGCCGCCGCCGACCAGCAGCGCCGAGAACGTCACGACCATCAAGCCCCGGACAGAAAACGCCGGGGCGGGATGGCGCAAATAGGCGATGCCCAGCAAGGCTACCCAGGCAGTGCCGAAAGCCAAACCTGCCAACACGTCGGAAAGCCAGTGCGCTCCCAAATACAGCCGGGAAAAAGCGATCAGGATGACCAGCAGGACGGTCGCGGTCAATACCGCAAGGCGTCTGCGAGCGGAGAGTTCGCGCGCGGCCAGCCCCGCCAGGAAACCGTAGCTGACGATGCTCATGGTGGCATGGCCGCTGGGAAAAGAAAATTCGCTTATCCCATTGTACAATGACGTTGGGCGCGGCAGATGCAGCCCTGCCTTGATCGCCACGGTCAGAGCGGCGGCAAAGCCCACCGCAGCCAGCAAATAGGCCGCCGGACGCCAGGCGCGCTGCGCCAGCAGCCAGAGCAGCGCCGCCGATACTACCAGGACTGTGACCGCCGCGTCGCCCAGCTCGGTTAGCGCAATCATGATCGCGTCACCGAAGGGGGTGCGCAACCCCTGCAAAAAGTGATATGCCGCGCTGTCAATAAACACCAAGGGATCGCGGGTCAGGACGTCTTCCAGAACGCCGAAAAATCCCCACGCGGCAACAATCAGCAGCCCCGCCAATATCAGCAAGGTGCGGGATTCGGGTTGCGTGGGGTCGAGCAGCGCAGCAACCAGCTTCCGTAAAGGGCGGTTCCGGCCAGATGGAGCAGCGGTGCTCCAGGCTTGCAAAAACGACAACCCGCGCTCGATGCGCGGTTGCAGCCACAAAACAGCGCGGCCTATCCCCCATACGCCACACCAGATCACCAGCACCAGCGCCACCGCCGTCATGGCGAGGCGGGTTGCCACCGCTTCCGCCAATCTCAGCGATGCGCCAAAGACGACTCCGGGCAAGATATAAGCGGGCGCCCAACCGAGTGCAGATAGGATATTCGCCGGATAGAAGCGCGCTGGGGGCATGTCGAGCATGCCGGCAATCATCGGAATAACCGGGCGCATCGGCCCGACGAAGCGGCCCAGCAGGAGCTTTTGCCGCCATGCCGGTGGAAGAATGCCATGCCCTGGTCTATTAGTAGTTGCGGGGAACGGCTAAAAGGCCAGAGGGTGTGCAACCGCTCGCGGTAATGGCGGCCCAGCCAGTAGCTGATGGCATCGCCGACAATGGCGCCTGCCACCGCCCAAGCCAGCGCGGCCCACAAATTCACCGCGCCGGCGGCGACCAGGGCCCCGATTCCGAACATCGCTAACGCGCCAGGAATGAACAAGCCCACCAGAGCCAGTGACTCGGACAGGGAAACAAGGAAAATCGCGATGCCAACCCAGTAGGGATGCTGTGCGATCCAGATCAACAGCAGATGGGTGGCAAATGGCTCCATCTATGCGCTCGCTTTCTCCTGCTCGCAGGAAAGGGGTCCCCCCCGCTTCTTCCTGGGGAGCGAGATCAGGCGGCTTTGTCAGAAAGACGTTGGCTGAACCAGTTTGCGGCGTGTTTTGCTACCTGTTCCAGCGTGCCGGGCTCCTCGAACAGGTGCGTGGCGCCGGGGACGATCACCAGTTCCTTTTCACACTTCAAGAGCCGGTAGGCTGCCTGGTTGAGGCCGATCACCACATCGTCGAAACCGCCCACGATCAGGAGCGTGGGGGCCGCGACCCTGCCCAGGGCATCCTCCCCGGCAAGGTCGGGGCGGCCGCCGCGGGATACGACGGCGGCGATCTTCCCGCCTTCAGCGGCTGCCGCCTGCAATGCCGCCGCCGCGCCGGTGCTGGCGCCGAAATAGCCGATGGCAAGGGATTCCGTGCGCTCTTCGTGCCGCAGCCAGCGGGTCGTGTCCAGCAGCCGCCGGGTCAGGAGAGGAATGTCGAAGCGGGTGGCATAATCCATGTCTTCCTGCCGCGTCAGCAGGTCGATCAGGAGCGTCCCCAGGCCGGCGTCGCGCAGCACCCGAGCCACGTAGTTGTTCCTCGGGCTGAGGCGGCTGCTGCCGCTGCCGTGGGCGAACAGCACGATGCCAGAGGCATCTGCCGGAAGTTCCAACATGCCTTCCAGGTTCACGGGGCCGGCGGGGATATTGACTAGCTGCGAAGATTCGGTTGTTTTCATGGCTTGGGATCCAGTTTATCGGTAGGCGTGCATCGTCACCGGGATGCGGCGCGACCCGAACGCTTCGGTGAATTTTTCGAAGCGCCCGGCAATCGCCGTGCCGCAGTCCGGGCAGTGGCCATCGTCGGTCAAACGATAGGCGTTGATCTGGTACCAGTCGCGCACGATCAGGGCTTTTTTGCACGATGGGCAATAGGTGGTATCGCCCTCCGGGTCATGCACATTGCCGGTATAGACGTAATGCAGGCCTTCCTTCATCGCGATGCGGCGGGCTCGGCCCAAGGTCTCCCGTGGTGTCGGCGGCACGTCCATCATCTTGTAGTCGGGGTGAAAAGCCGAGAAATGCAGCGGCACATCCGCCCCCAGTTCTTTGAACACCCAGCGGGAGAGGGCGGTGATCTCTTCGTCCGTATCGTTGTGGCCGGGGATAAGCAGGGTGGTGATCTCGAACCACACGTCCGTTTCACGCCGCAGATAAACCAGGGTATCGAGCACCGGTTGGAGATGGGCGCCAGTGAGTTTGTGGTAGAAGTCTTCGGTGAAGCCTTTGAGGTCGACGTTGGCGGCGTCCATCTTGGCATAGAACTCGCGCCGTGCCTGGTCGTGCATGTAGCCGGCGGTGACCGCCACGGTCTTTATCCCCAGGGCGTGGCAGGCGTCGGCGGTGTCCATGGCGTACTCGGCGAAGATCACCGGGTCGTTGTAGGTGAAGGCCACGCTCTTGCAGCCGTGCTCGACCGCCGCAGCGGCGATCGCCTCGGGCGAGGCCTGATCCATCAGGCGATCCATGTCTTTGGCTTTACTGATGTCCCAGTTCTGGCAGAACTTGCAGGCCAGGTTGCAGCCGGCGGTGCCGAAAGAAAACACGCTCGAGCCGGGATAGAAATGGTTGAGAGGTTTCTTCTCGATCGGGTCGATGCAGAAGCCGGAGGAGCGGCCGTAGGTGGTCAGCACCATCTGGCCGTTCTCCACCATGCGCACGAAGCACAGGCCACGCTGGCCCTCGTGCAGCTTGCAGTCGCGCGGGCACAAGTCGCACTGGATGCGCCCATCGTCTAGTTTGTGCCACCAGCGGGCGAGAGTGTTTGCGCTCATTTCAGATCCGATTCCTTCCATTTATTCACCGTGTAGTGCGCCAGTTTCACATCCTGGGCCCAGAAATTCGCAGGCAGGCCCGCCTTGCGCTTGAGGTGGGCCATGAAAATCTCGCATTCCGGCAATTGCTCCCACACTTGTGGCAGGAAGGTGCTGCGGTAGTGTCCGCACTCGAACAGCACGCCGTCAATGCCTGGGCGCAACTGTTCCAGCGCATCCCACTCGTTCTTGAACGTCATCGGCTGCATCGGGGAAAGCAGCGATATTTCCACTTCAGTATAGTCCATCTCCGCCGGCGTCAGCAGGGAGAAGCGCGGGTCACAAAAGGCGGCGGCGTAGGCGTTGGCCTTGACGTCCTCGATCAGCGGGCGGCGTGCTTCCAGGCTGCCGATGCAGCCGCGCAGTTGGTCCTGCTGGGTCAGAGTGACGAAGCAGGCCCCTGGCTCCTTGAGCCACACTGCGCCCTCGTCCGCCTCCATCGGCTGGCCCAGCGCCTGCGAGATGGTGGCGCGGGCAATCGGCAAGAGGATACGGCCTTTTTCAATGGACATTTGAGCCCTCCTCAATGAAAGCGAAGGCGGCATAACCGACTACCCGGCTTTTGTCGCCGGCGGTGTCGCCGGAATTGCGCAGGTCGAGCAGGCGCGGCCTGAGGTGGTGGTGCTGCGCCGCCAGCAGCAAGCCGTTTACCGGTGTGCCGCCGCAGGCCTGCTCGTGACTTAACGGCCAGCGTAGATCGAGGATGGCTTGTGCGGTGGTGCTGTCGATTTGCTGCGCCTCGCGGTAGGTCAGAAAATGGGACAGATCGGAGCTGATGACGATTAGCGTCTCCGGGCCTCCCCACAGGCGCTCCAGTACCTCAGCCACTTCCTGCGGCGTGGCGTCGCCCACCGCCAGAGGCACCAGCTTGAAGTCATCGAGCACAGCTTGCAGGAAAGGGAGTTGCACTTCCAGAGAATGCTCCATGGCATGGGCCGCATCGTATTCCATCACCTGCGGCAGACCGGCGATCTTCACCATGGCGTCGAGGTCGAGCGGCACGATGCCGAGAGGCGTGGCGAAGCCCTCCGTGCTCGGCAAGGCGAGCCCGCGTACCGGCACGCGGTGCACCGGACCCAGCAGCACGACACGGCGGTAAATATTTCTACCCTGTTCCAGCAGGGCATAGACGCTGGCGGCAACCGGCCCGGAATAAATGTAGCCGGCATGGGGTACAATAACCGCCTTGGGGAGCGTTGCCGATTTTTCCAGATGCTGTCCTGCTTCTTCAAGCATGGCCGCAACTTCGTCGGCCAAGGCGCGCGGATCACCCGTATAGAATGCGCCGGCAACGGCGGCGGGACGAATTTGTTTCATGACATCTCCTGGCTGAATTAACTGTTGTCTGTTAAACCGTACTTTCAAGATAGCCAATTCCACAACGTAATGCCAAATTATTTTGCTTTGATCCCCGCCGCTGGCTTCGGTTCGCGCATGGGCGTAGAAATCCCCAAACAGTACCTTTCAGTGCTGGGCAGGCCGCTGATTTACTACGCGGTAGCGACCTTGTGCCGTCACGCTATGATCAGCCATGTCTATGTGGTGCTTGCGCCGGAAGACCCGCTGTGGAAGTCCTACGATTGGAGCGCTTTCGCCGGCAAGCTCAAGCCACTGTACTGCGGAGGTGCGGAGCGCTTCGAATCGGTGCGCAATGGCCTGGATGCCATCCGCGCTGAAGTAGGCTTCGACGACTGGGTGCTGGTGCACGACGCAGCCCGGCCCGGTTTGAGCGGAGAGCTGCTCGACCGCCTGATCGGCGAGATCGGCGACGACCCCTTCGGCGGCCTGCTGGCGGTGCCGGTGGCGGATACCCTGAAGCGCGCCGATGCCGACAACCGCGTCCTGCGCACCGAGTCCCGCGACAAGCTATGGCAGGCGCAGACCCCGCAGATGTTCCGCTATGGCCTGCTGCAGCGCGCGCTGTCTTTGTTGGATGGCGCGGCGGTGACCGATGAGGCGCAGGCAGTTGAGCGTATGGGTTTTCAGGCGAAACTGGTGGCTGGCGACATGACCAATTTCAAGGTGACCTATCCGCAGGATATCAAGCTGGCGGAACTGATACTGGGAGGCAAGGCATGAGGGTCGGCCAGGGGTTCGATGTCCACCCGTTGGTGGAAGGGCGCAAGCTGGTCATGGGCGGGGTGGAAATCCCCTACGAGCGCGGATTGCTCGGCCATTCCGATGCCGACGTGCTGCTCCACGCGATTTGCGATGCACTGCTGGGCGCGGCTGGCTTGGGCGACATCGGCCGCCATTTTCCCGATTCCGATCCGCGCTACAAGGGCATAGCCAGCCGCCGGTTGCTGCGCGAAGTGGCGCGACTGCTCAGGGAAAAGGGTTTCGGCGTGGTCAACCTCGACGCCACCATCATTGCCCAGGCACCGAAGATGGCGCCGTATATCGCGCAAATGGTGGCGAACATCGCTGCCGACTTGGAAGTGGCGGCGGATTGCGTCAATGTTAAAGCCACCACCACCGAAAAACTGGGCTTCACCGGGCGCGGCGAGGGCATTGCGGCGCAGGCGGCATGCCTGATCGCAAGAGCAAGAATAGACCAACCATAACTTGAGAAGAGAACATGGCTGCTGAAATAAAACCAGAGCCCAACACAGAAGTCCCGCTTGATCGAAAGCTTCAGTTCTTGTCGCGGTCAGAGGCCTATCCGGATAGGCCACGGCACGTCGAGGCAATCGAAACTCATATGTCCTGGGTATTTTTGACCGACAGTTACGCTTACAAGCTCAAGAAGCCGGTGCGGTATGATTTTCTCGATTTCAGCTCGATTGAAGCCAGACTTTATGATTCAGCGGAGGAAATCAGGTTGAATGCACGCCTTGCCCCGCACATCTATTTGGGGATTTTGCCGCTTACCAGAGACGCTGCGGGGTCTCTGAAAATAGACGGTGAGGGTGAGACAGTGGATTGGCTGGTCAAAATGCGCCGCCTGCCGATTGATCATATACTCGATCATGCGATCAAGCAGGGTACTGTCGAAACGACGGATGTGAAGCGAGCAGCCGTGGTGCTTGCAAAATTTTACCAGGCCGCGCCGCCAGCCGAACTGAGCGAATCCGAATATGGAGAGAAACTTGAAAAAAACGTGAGCGACAATTTGCGAGAATTGAGCGATCCCAGATATCGCCTACCGGTAGCGGTTGTACGCAAAATTGGCGCAGCGCAATTCGCGTTCTTACGGGAAGAATCCGAACTGCTTTATCAACGTGTGCGAGCAGGAAAAATCATCGAGGCCCACGGCGACCTTCGGCCCGAGCACATCTGGCTCGGGGAGGAACCGGTTGTCATCGATTGCCTGGAATTTAAACGCGAATATCGCATTCTCGATGTCGCTGATGAACTGGCTTTTCTCGCCATGGAATGCGAGCATCTGGGCGCACCTTCCGTGGGGCAAATATTTCTCGAAACCTACAGCGAAGTGACAGGGGACAAACCTCCGGAGAAGCTGCTGCATTTCTACAAAAGCTACCGCGCAACCCTGCGTGCGAAGATCACGATTTGGCATATCAAGGATTCCGATGTACGGAATCTGTCAAAGTGGTCCAGCCTGGCACGGGAATACCTGCGCCTTGCGGAAGACTACACGCGCGGGTTTTAGCTGGTTATTCCTCCAGCAACGCCACGATCGATCCGCCGGTGTGAATGCGTGTCATGGCTGCGGCAAAGAAAGGCGCGGCGTCAAGAATTTCCAGTTTTGACCCTGCAATCTCCGGATTCAATCGAAAGGGCGGAATCGTGTTAGTCACGATGACCTTGTCCAGCGCCGCGTTCGCCAACACTTCATTGGCAACGCCCACGAACACCCCATGGGATGCGGCCACATAGACGTGCTTCGCTCCGAGCTGGCGGCACGCCGACGCTGTCCGCAGAATGGTCCCGCCCGTGCTGATCAGATCATCAATAATAAGTGCGACTTTGTCCTTCACCTCGCCGACAATTGTCTCGCCTGAAACCACGCCTTTGCTGCGGTATTTTTCCATGAAGGCATTCGACACTGTTTTGCCCGTTGCGTTTGCCAGCGCTTGCCTGAACTGCTCGGCACGCTTTATTCCCCCCATATCAGGCGACACGACAACAACTTCTTCATTACGCACCAGAGGCGCGAAATACCTGACAAACAGTGACTTGGCTTCCAGATGGTCGGTATGGCAGCGGAAAGCGTTTTGAAAGGCGGCGAGGTTATGCACGTCGAGAGTCAGAACACGATTTGTTCCGACAGCCTCAAACAGACTGGCAACGTACCGTATCGTGATCGGATCGCGGGGCTGGGATTTCCTGTCTTTGCGTGCGTAGCACAAGTAGGGAATAACGGCGGTCACGCAACCGGCTGAGGCATCCCGCAATGCACCAATGAAAAGGCTCTTTTCGCAAATCGTGTTGGCGTCTGATCCGAAGAACCACCCTGTGGGGCTTTCAAGCATATCGATAGGGACACCTTGCGACTGCCTGGAAACATCGATGGTTATTGGTGTTGTGCCGGGTCGGTTGCCGATAACAACACGATTTGCGAAAAGAGCCAATGAAAAAGAGCAGGCGGCAAAGTTTATCGTTAATGCTCTGTTCTGCATCTGCGTACAAAGATTGCACCACAAAAACATCCCGGCCCCGCACGTTCACGAGAGGCCGGGATTTATGTTCGCCATCCTCGAACTCCCGTTCCTCGTGCTCACTTAAAGGGATTCCTAACGCTTGGCCGATCCTCTCGCCAAATGCACGGCTTGCGTTAAGTGTGAAAAGCATAAGGTTTTCATCGTTCATGAGGCAAAGTAGGATCCGTGGTGGTTAGGCTAGAAACTCGTCGCTCTGGAACGCCAGCACCCCGGAGCGTCCGGGGATTTCCCCCATCACCACCTCATGTCGGGGCAGATCGTCCAGCTTCAGGCTTTCAAAATAACCTTTGAGAGAAACCAGTTCATAGCCCTGCGCTTTCCAGCCGGTCAGCAGTTCATCGAACACATTGGCCAGTTTCATGCCTTCCAGCTCGGCGTGCAGGGTATAGACGTGGCCGGTGGGCGTTGGGGTTTCGGTCAGGCCGAGCAGGTGCTGGGCAACGTTGCTGGCGGTGATGTCGCCGATGCCGATCAGTTCGTCCAGCGTGGGCAGGGTGGTGGGTAGTTGCGGGCAGGCGACAATTTCCGCATTCCATAGCGGGATGAAAGGGCGGGTGCCGCGCGTGTCCGAACAGTAATCGAAATCCATGTGTTGTTCCAGGCGCAGGGCATGGACGTTCATCTGCCAGCCGGCGGCGCCGTGAACCTTGGCCGGTTCGCCGAAAATTTTCTCGAACCGGCTGCAGGCCAGCTTCATTTCCCGCGCCGTCCAGGCTGCATTTTTTTTCGCCACATAATCCTGCCAGAGGATGTGGTCGTGGCAGTGGATGCCGACCTCGAAACCGTTTCTTTGCACTGCCTGCATGATGTGGGCGCAGCGCTTGCCGATGTCCGGCCCCGGCAGCAGGGTGCCGTACATCAGCGTCTTCAGGCCGTAGTGTCCCAGCACCGAGGTGCGCGACACCTTCCTCATGAAACCGGGGCGAAACACCCGCTTGATGGCGCGACCGGTGTGGTCGGTGCCGAGGCTGAACAGGAAAGTGGCGCCGACTTCGTGCTTCTTCAGAATTTCGACCAGGCGCGGCACACCCTCGCGGGTGCCGCGAAAGGTGTCGACGTCAATCTTGAGGGCGAGTTTCATGGGAAAATAAATTGTAGGAGCGACCTCCCGGTCGCGATGGTTATCGATTCGCGACCGGGAGGTCGCTCCTACAGGGTCAATCCATCAACTTGCGCGCTTCGGCAACCTGGCCCTTGTAGGCATCGTAGATGTGCTTGAGCGTATCCGCCATGGCGACCTGGGGTTTCCA
>PFJY01000236.1 GCA_002784065.1 Hydrogenophilales bacterium CG_4_10_14_3_um_filter_58_23
CCTGAATTGGAAAATACTCCCTCATAGGAACAATGACAATGAATTGCAAATCAATTCTCGTCATAGGCCTGCTGGCCGCGTAGATCGAGGCGGGAACTGCGCAGGCGGCGACGGCCACGACCACTTTCCAGGTGACGGCCACTGTGCTCAAAGTTTGTTTGGTGAGCGCCACCGATCTGAGTTTTGGTGGTTACGATCCGACCAGCGCAACTCCTCTGGATGCCGCTAACACGGTCACCGTGACCTGCACCATCGGCACCCCCTACAACGTCGGGCTCGACAAAGGTTCAGGCGCAACCGCCACGGTCACCAGCCGCGAGATGGCCTTCAGCGGCAATATCCTCAACTACTCGCTTTACCAGGAGGCGGGCCGCACCACAGTCTGGGGTAACACCATTGGCACGGACACGGTCAGCGCCACTGCCGTATTGCCGCCCACCGTGCATAACGTGTATGGGCGGGTATTCAGCGGGCAGAACGTCCCGGTTGGGGGCTACTCCGGCACCATCAACGTCACAGTAACCTACTGACGGTGGGTGCTGTGCGCGCTTTTCTGCGCGCCGGGATCGTTCTCGCCGGCCTGATCTATCAGACTGCCGCGACTGCCGGCGCTTTTCTGATCGCTCCAGTGCGCATCCCCCTTTCGGCGCATGAGCGCACTGCCGTGCTTACGGTGCGCAACGACAGCGCCGAGGCCAGCGTGATGCAGCTTGAGACGGTGTCCTGGTCGCAGACGGAAGGCGAAGACCGCTACGCGCCTACCCGGGAAATATTGGCCACCCCTCCCATCTTCACTGTCCCGCCCGGCGGCAGCCAGATTGTCAGGGTGGGGTTACTGCGGCCACCGGATAGCCGGCGCGAGCTTGCCTACCGGATTTTCCTGCAGGAAGTGCCCACTGAAACCAGAAAAGAAGGCGAGGTCAGGGTCGCATTGCGTTTCGGCATCCCGGTTTTTGTCGCACCTGCGGGCCAAGCGCCCAAGCCTCTGCTGGCATGGCGGGCGGTGGCTACGGAGCTGGAGCTGGGGCTGCTGCGCATCGAAGCGATCAACCGCGGCGATGTTCATGTCCAGATTGCCGGGTTTTCGCTCTCGTCTGCTGATGGCGCTATCGTGGCCAGGCAAAATGAAATGAAGTATCTCCTGCCCGGACAGGGCCATCACTGGATGGTGAAGCCGAACCAGGCGTTGCCATCTGGAGTCAAACTGAAGATAGTTGCGCGCACTGATGCAGGCGAGATCCAGACTGAAGTGCTGCCGGAGCGTTGATGGCATCCAGTTCGTCGTGCTGTGCGGCTTGCTCCTGGCGGGTATCGGCTTCTGCTGCCCGGCTGCAGCGGAAGAGCTAAAGCCGGGAATGACTACGATGCCGAATCACGACGTTTCAGGCTCTGTCCGAACCGGGTCTCGGGAAGCTTCGTCCTCGTTCAAGGAAGCCCTGCTCGAAGTCCACCTCAATGGCCAGGACCTGCGTGAGACGGCGCTGGTACTGGTGCGGCCTGACGGGCTGGTGCTGGTGCGCGTGCAGGATCTGGCGCACTGGCGCCTGCGCATGCCTGACGCGCCTGTGCAAACCTACCAGAACGAGCCTTACATCCTGCTCGATGCCCTCGGCCCGGTGACCTACCGGGTGGATGCCGCTACCCAGTCGCTACGGATCGACGCACAAGCGGAAAATTTGCTGCCTTCTGTGCTCGATGCGCGCGTCTCGACCGCTGCGATCCCGCACATGCCCGCGGCGGGCGGATTTCTCAACTATGACCTATCCGCTCAGCGCTCTCAGGGAACGGGGACGGTCGGCGCGCAGCTCGAACTGGGCGTTTTTGCTGGCGGCGGGGTGGGCACGACACAGATGCTTAACCGGGATTTGAGCGCGAGCGGCAGCTTCATCCGGCTGGAGAGTACCCTGACCATGGATAGTCCCGAACAGCGGGCGAGCCTGCGCCTGGGCGACGCCATCAGCCGTGGTGGGGCGTGGGGCAGGCCGGTACGCTTCGGCGGCATCCAGTGGGGCACCAATTTTGCCACTCAGCCGGATTTTATTACCTTTCCTTTGCCTTCGCTTTCCGGCTCGGCTGCCTTGCCGTCGACTGCTGAGGTATTCGTCAACAACGTACGTACTTATCGAAGCGATGTCCAGCCCGGTCCCTTTTCGTTAAACCAACTGCCGGTGGTGACCGGACAGGGTGAAGTGCGGATGGTCGTCCGCGATTTTCTGGGGCGTGAGCAGGTCATCGTGCAGCCATTCTATGCCTCGCGCAGCCTGCTCAAGCCTGGTCTCGACGATTTTTCCTACGAGTTTGGCGCAGCGCGCGAGAACTTCGGCCTTGCCAGCAACGACTACGGACAGTGGCTGTTTGCCGGAACCCGCCGTCATGGGTTCACCGAACATTTGACCGACGAAGTGCATGGCGAACTCGCGCCGGGCCGTCAGACGCTCGGGTTTGCCGCTGCCACGCTTTTCCCCGAGGTGGGCGTGGTTGATGTGGCGATCGCGGGAAGCCACGGCGACCGGGGCGGCGGCGGGTTGCTGGCGCTGGGGTTTGATCGCCAGACGCCGCGCTTGAGCTTCGGGCTGCGGACGCAGATTACCAGCCGCCAATTCGATCAGTCCGGGCTTGCAGCGGGAACGCAAGCCCCTGTGCGGCAGACCAACGCCCACGTTGGCTGGAATGACGCGCGCATTGGTTCATTCGGGCTCGGCTACGTCCGGCTCGACAACCGCGGCCAGCCCGGCAATCAGGTGCTGAGCGCGAGCTACAGCCGCAATCTGGGGCGGGACTGGTTTTTGGGAATGTCCGCATTTAAAAGCCTTGAGGGCTCGCAGGATTACGCGGTCGGCCTGGTGCTGACGCATGTGCTGGGCGAACGTACCTCGGCAAGTCTGAGCGCCAGCCGTGGCAGTGGCCCCGATTCGGCGCTGTTGCAAGTGCAGCAGAACCTGCCGGCGGGAACCGGCATCGGCTACCGCGTGCTGGCGGGCACCGAAGGCAGCGGACGCTTCGAAGGCGCCTTGAACCTGCAAAACGATTACGGCACCTACGCACTGGAAGCCGCCCGATTCCACGAAGCCGATGCCTACCGCGCCTCCGCCAGCGGCGGGCTGGCGGTGCTCGGCGGCCGGGCCTTCCTGGCGCGCCGCCTGGGCGACAGCTTCGCCGTGGTGCGCGTGCCGGATTATCCTAATGTCCAGGTGTACGCCGAGAATCAGCCGGTTGCACGCACCGATGCCTCCGGTGCCGCACTCGTACCGGGACTGCGTCCCTATGAGAAAAACCATCTTGGCATCGAGCAGAAGGATCTGCCCCTAGACGCCCGCATCGACGCGCTCGAGGTCGATGCCGTGCCTTACTACCGCAGCGGCTACGATGTCGAATTTCCGGTCGCCAAAGCGAACGGCGCCTTGCTGCGGATCGTCGCTGCGGACGGCAGGCCCGTGCCCGCAGGCGCAACGGTGCGCATCGATGGACGCGCGGAAACCTTTCCGGTCGCACTCGATGGGCAGGCTTATGTGACCGGGCTCAAGCAGAGTAACTGGATAAGGGCGACGTTGCCGGATGGCCGTACCTGCGAATTCGAGGTTTCCTATCCGCAGACCGATGAGCCCTTGCCCGATCTGGGCAGCTTTGTGTGCGTGGAGATCAAACCATGAAATTTCGAATCCATTCCAGGCACCGCGCGGATAGACTTGGACTTCGCCTGTGCGCGCTGGCGCTCGCGCTGTTGCCCGTCACCGCACACGCAATTGCTGACTGTACCGTTTCGGCGACCGGAGTGGCATTCGGCAGCTACAGCTTCACCAACCCGGCTCCCACCGACGCTGCAAGCAACGTCGTGGTGAGTTGCTCGCTGCTCGGGCTGTTCAGCCTGCTCGTTACCTACGATATTCTGCTCAGCCCCGGTGGCAGCGGCAGCTACGCGCCGCGCAAAATGACCAGCGGCGCGAACCAGCTGCAATACAACCTGTATACCAATGCCGGGCGAAGTATCGTTTGGGGTGACGGTACTGCGGGCACGTCGATAGTCAGCGACGGTTATCCGCTGGGTACTGGAACCACGGTGCGCAACTACCCGGTCTATGGCAGACTGCCCGCCGGCCAGAATACGCCGGCGGGTGCTTACACGGACATTATCACCGTGACGGTGAACTACTGATCCGGGCGAGGCGCGGACTGCACTGACCGAAGCGAACGGGAGTCACGAGATTCATGGGGAGAGACAGGATTCCGCCTCCCGCCAATCCGGTAAAAACTTCTGTCCAGATTCTCTGTACTTGCCCGTCCAAGCTGATGTAGCAGCAGGTGCCTAGTTAGTTCTCATCCATAAACACCCGAAATTTTCACGGGCAATAAGTAA
>PFJY01000002.1:0-28173 GCA_002784065.1 Hydrogenophilales bacterium CG_4_10_14_3_um_filter_58_23
GCAACTGATCCTGATCAGCGGCCTCTCCGGCTCCGGCAAAAGCGTCGCGCTCACCGTGCTGGAAGACAGCGGCTTTTACTGCGTGGACAACCTGCCAGCGCAACTGCTGCCCAACATCGCCGGCTTCCTCAACCAGACCGGCCACACGCGCATCGCCATCAGCGTGGACGCGCGTAGCGGCGGCCAGTTCAGCCAGCTGCCCGATATCATCGAACATCTCAAGGCGCAGGGACTGGATCTGCGCCTGCTGTTTCTGGAAGCAAAAACCGACACCTTGGTCAAACGCTTCAGCGAAACGCGGCGGCGCCACCCGTTGAGCAACGACCAGCGCACCTTGCAGGAATGTATCCAGCTCGAACGCGATCTGCTCGAACCGGTCAGCGCCCTCGGCCACCGCATCGACACCAGCGACCTCAATGCCAACTCTCTGCGTACCTGGATCAAGGGTTTCGTGGATTTCGACCGCTCCCGGCTGACCCTGCTGTTCCAGTCCTTCGGCTTCAAGCACGGCATCCCGCTCGACGCCGACTTCGTCTTCGACGTGCGCTGCCTGCCCAACCCCCATTATGACCCCGTGTTGCGCCCGCTCACCGGCAAGGACGCCGCGGTTGCCGCCTTCCTGGAGGGCGACGCCAACGTGCAAAAAATGCTGGGCGACATCCGCCGCTTTGTAGAAGACTGGCTGCCCTGCTTCATCCGCGACAACCGCAACTATCTGACCATCGCCCTGGGTTGCACCGGCGGACAGCACCGCTCGGTGTATTTTGCCGAAAAACTGGCGGAACATTTCCGCGCCAGTGGACAGCAAACCATGGTGCGCCACCGCGAGCTGAGCTGATGGGCGCAATTAACCTAAAAACCGCAGTTCATGTAGGGTGTCAAAAGCTGCGCGCATTGCACCATGTCGAGCGGCATACAGCGCAATGCGCTTCGCTTATTGACGCCCTACGTCTTATGCGGGTTGGCGATTGGCTAGTGCTGCTGCTCGGCGTGATCGCCACCGTCTGGCTGTTTGCCACCCTGTGGCAAGGCCATGCTGCCGACAAGGCGGTCGTACGCAGCGGCGGAAAAATAGTCGCCGAACTCAGCCTGTCGGAAAACCGCAGCTACCTCGCCCATGGCCCGCTCGGCGCCAGCCGCATCGAGATTCACAACCGCCGCGCCCGCGTGGCCGAAGATCCCAGCCCTCGCCAGTATTGCGTCAAACAGGGCTGGCTGAGCCAAGCCGGGGAAGCCGCACTGTGCCTGCCCAACCAGATCAGCCTGGAACTGACCGGCGCGAAGAAGTTGTATGATTCGCTCAGCTATTAACAGGTAGGTCGGGCATGTTGTTTATGCCCGACATTTTGCCGAAACGCCGGGCAACATGAAGCCGTTACCCGACCTACGAAGGCATCAACCAAGAAACATGCAAATCACCATCCAGACCACCCCCGAAGACCACCGCATCGCGCGGCTGGCGGCGTTCGCCATCGGCCTTTCGGTGATGGAAGCCGTGATCCCCTCGCCGCTGCCCGGCATCAAGCCGGGGCTGGCGAACATCGTCACCCTGCTGGTGCTGGAACGCTTTGGCCTCTCCGCTGCGGTGTGGATATCGCTGTTACGGGTGGTGGCCGGCAGCCTGATCCTCGGCACCTTTCTTTCCCCTTCGTTCGTCCTGAGTTTTTCCGGCGCGGCAGCCAGCCTCGCGGCGCTGGCGCTGGCGCGGCACCTGCCGAGAAGCTGGTTCGGCGCAGTGTCTCTGAGCATCATCGCCGCCTTCGTCCATATCGCCGGACAAATGGCCGTGGTTTACCTGTGGCTGATCCCGCATGTCGGCATTCTCTACCTCGCCCCGATTTTCGCCGCCGCCGCGCTGCTGTTCGGCACCGTGAACGGGCTGATCACCGCCAAACTTCTGGCCGAGAGCGAGAACGCCATCTCCGCCCGGGCACCGCTGCCCCAGCCATGAAGCGCACGCTCCTGCTGTTGCTGATAGGCCTGGCAGCCGCGCCATCCGTCACGATCGCGGCAGAATGGGTGAAAATCCACAGCGTGGCCGATCAGAATTTGTATTTTTACGATCGCTCCAAACTATTTCTTAATGACGACGAGATCACCTACTGGAAGAAAGTGGTGTTCATAACGCCACAACCCTTCAAGGACAAGCTCATTGCCAGCGCCTTGTACCGCGAACGTATCCACTGCGCCGAGCACACCCTCAAGTTGATCAGCTACCTGCTCTACACCCCGGCAGGAGAACTCTTCGAATACGCCCCGACCAAGGAAGGCGACCCCGCCCCGATTATCCCTGACAGTCTCGGCGACGTATTCGAAAAGGCCCTCTGTCCTCTGGTCCGACAAAAACATGAGGAAGATCGGCAAAAGGCCGAGGCCAAAGCAAAGGTAGAGGCTGCGGAAAAAGTGGCGGCAGAGGAAAAGGCCAGGCTCAAGGCCGAAGCGGAGAGCGAAAAACCGCCCTTGCCCGAAAGCGGCAGCGCCCCCGCGTCCGCCCAGCCTTTACCCTGAATACGCCGACATATTGAGCGCGCCGCTTACCTGGCCTACAATCAGAACCATGGAAACCCAAAACAAGACCATCACCTTGGCGCTGACAGGCGCTTCCGGCATACCCTATGCCTTGCGCCTGCTACAGTGTCTGCTGGAAAGTGGCAGCCGGGTCTACCTGCTCTACTCCCAGGCGGCGCAGATCGTGGCGAAACAGGAAATGGGCCTGACCCTCCCCGCCCGCCCGCAGGAAGCACAGCAGATGCTGTGTGAACGCTACAACGTCCAACCCGGACAGCTCAAGGTATTCGGTCGCGACGAATGGTTCGCCCCGGTGGCCTCCGGCACCAACCCGGCCGATGCCATGGTGATTTGCCCCTGCACCATGGGCACGCTCGGCTCGATCGCGGCAGGGCTGTCTGACAACCTGATCGAGCGCGCCGCCGACGTGATGCTGAAGGAAAACCGCAAGCTCGTCATCGTGCCGCGCGAAACGCCTTTTTCTGTCATCCATCTGGAGAACATGCTGAAACTGGCCCGCGCCGGCGCCGTCATCCTCCCCGCCAATCCCGGCTTCTACCACCACCCCCAGAGCGTGGCCGAAGTGGTGGATTTCATCGTGGCGCGCATCCTCGATCATCTCGGCATCGAACACACACTGATGGCGCGCTGGGGCGGAGGCGAATAATGGCCAAATTTTATCCAGCTCTGGACGACAATCTCAAAGCCTTCATCGCACGGCAGCACCTCTTCTTTGTCGCCACCGCGCCACAAGACGGACGCATCAACCTCTCGCCCAAGGGGCTGGATGGCCTGCGCGTGCTGGGCGACAAGCGCGTGGCCTATCTCGACCTCACCGGCAGCGGCAATGAAACCGCCGCCCACCTGCTGGCGGATGGGCGCATGACCCTGCTGTTCTGCGCCTTCGAGGGCGACCCTCTGATCCTGCGCCTGTATGGCCAAGGACGGGCCATCAAGCCGGGCGATTCAGAATGGGCAACGCTTGCACCTCTATTCCCCACCCTGCCTGGCACGCGCCAGATCATCCTGCTCGACATCGAATCGCTGCAAACCTCCTGCGGCGCCGGCGTACCCCTCTACACCTATACTGGAGAACGAGAGGAGCTGCTGCGCTGGGTAGAAAAGAAAGGCGAGCAGGGCGTGCGCGATTATCGGCACGAAAAAAACCGGGTCAGCATCGACGGCCTGCCGACTGGATTATTTGAGGAGATAAAATGAAACACATCGGACTGATCGTTTTGCTGCTGACCACGACGCTGCTCGCCGCCTGCGAACAAAAACCCTACAAGCCGCCAGTGCCGCACACCGAACCAGACAAATCCGCCACCAAGCTGTTCGAACCGCAGCGCGAAGCGCTGGACAAGGCCAAAGGCGTGGGAAAGACGGTCGAACAGGCGAGCCAGGAGCTGAAAGAAGCCACCGAAAAAGCGACCGGCAACTAAGCGCCATATCTCCTTGGCCTGGAAGTAAATAGCCAATGATTCGACTAAGCAAATCATTAAACGCTTGGGGAACCCCTGATTTTAAAGACATCCTCAAAGAGGAAATTGAGCAAATGGGGGCTGAACAGCTTCCCTTGCAGCAGGGATTATCAAGCAGCAGCTATGCCCTGGATGACAAACTCCAGGTGAGGATTATCGGCATTTCCGAGGGAGCCGATTTCATACATGCAAAACTCGGCATTTTTTATACGGGGATTATTGCCGGCTGCAACTGTGCGGACGACCCCACGCCTGTCGAAGAACAGAATGAGTACTGTGAAGTGCAGCTTGATATCGATAAAATGACGGGCGAAACGACGGTAGCTCTTCTGCCGGAATAAGCGCCCTTCACGTTTGCCACCTCTCCCCTTGTGGGAGAGGGTTGGGGAGAGGGATAGCTCCGCCAAGCAGAACTTACGTTTTGAAGGAAGATTGGGTTTGTTGGTTTACGGCGCAAAAGCCGCGCCTAACCCAACCTACATATCGGGCTCAAGCAGCTTCTGGATCACCGCCCCCGCCAGCATATAGCCGAACAGCGGCGGCATATAACTGATCGTCCCGTTAACCGCGCGCGGACGCCCCGATCCTTCCACCGGTTGGGGCGGTAGCGGCGCGCTGGGCTGCTCGTCGGAAAAAACCGTCAACAGGCCCTGGCGAATGCCGTGGCGCTGCAAACGCTTCCTCATCTGGCGCGCCAGCGGACACATTTCGGTCTGGCTGATGTCGGCGAGCTTGACCCGGCTCGGGTCGAGGCGGTTGCCCGCCCCCATGCTCGAGACCACCTTCAGGCCGCGCTTCAAGCTTTCCGCCACCAGCGCCACCTTGCACGCCAGCGAATCGATCGCATCCACCACGTAATCGCAGTCTCCCGGCACCAGGTCGTTGACGTTTTCGGTATCGAGAAATTGCCGGATGACGGTCAGCCGGCATTCGGGGTTGATGTCGCGGATGCGCGCCGCCATCAGTTCCGCCTTGGACTGGCCCACGGTGGAGAACAATGCCGGCAGTTGGCGGTTGATGTTGGAAGCCGCCACCACGTCGTGGTCGAGCAGGGTGAGCCGGCCGATGCCGGCGCGCGCCAGCGCTTCCGCGCAGTACGAGCCGACGCCGCCGAGCCCGGCGACGAAGACGTGCCTGGATGCCAGCCTGGCAATGCCTTCATCGCCGATCAGAATATGGGTGCGTTCGAATTGGGGTTGCATAGAAAACCTTTTTTAGCCACAGACGGAACACAGAGGGCACAGAGTTTAAACCCAGATAACCCATTAACCCGTCATTCCGACCCCGGCTTAAAACATGCCGGGGTGACGGACCCGGAATCCAGTATTGACGCTGGTTTCTGGATTCCGGCTTTCGCCGGAATGACGGTGTTTTCGGTTTAAAGGGCAATTCGGGTTAAAAACCATTTTACCTCTCTGTGATCTCTGTGATCTCTGTGGCCATTATTTTCAAGTTATTCATGACCAGTGCCCTGCGTTTCCAGCGGCTCGACATGGATCGTCACCGCGGTATTGGGCAGGGCGCGAGCCAGCGCTTCCTCGATCCGGTCGCACAGGGCGTGGGCGTCGTTCACGCTGGATTCCCCCGGCACCGTCAGGTGAAATTCGATGAAGCGGCGCGGGCCGGATTTGCGTGTGCGCAGGTCGTGAAAGGAGGTGCCATTGGGCAATAATTTGCATATCTCCGCCTCGATCTGCCTGACTTCCTCCACCGGCAGGGCGGCGTCCATCAGCCCGCTCCAGGAGCGCCGCAGCAGGCTGAAACCGGTATACACGATGTTGAGCCCCACCGCCACCGCCATCAGTGGATCGAGTATCTGCCACGAGGGCGGCGCAAACATCACCACGCCCAGGCCCGCCACCACTCCCACCGAGGTCCAGACATCAGTCATCAGGTGTTTGGCATCCGCTTCCAGAGTGATGCTGTCGTACTGGGTTCCCACCTTGAGCATGGCCCGTGCCGTGGCAAAATTGAGTGCCGCCGCGAGCATCGAAACCATCAGGCCTGGGCCGAGGTTTTCCAGCGCGGCGGGGTGCAGGAATCTCCCCGCCGCCGCAGTGATGATAGATACCGCCGCCACCAGGATCAGCGCGCCTTCGGCGCCGCTGGAAAAATACTCCGCCTTGTCGTGACCGTAGGCGTGATCGACATCCGCAGGACGGGAGGCGATGGTCAGCGCCGCCAAAGCAATCAGGCCGGCGGCGAGGTTGACCAGCGATTCGACGGCGTCGGAAAACAGGCTCACCGAGCCGGTGAGGAACCAGGCGCCGAATTTCAGCGCCATCGTCGCGATCGAGGTCACGATCGACAGGTAGGCCATGCGCAGGGTGGCGTGGTTCCTCATGCCAGGCCTTTCAGGATCGCACGGGCATTGGCCGTGGTCGCCGCCGCCACCTCAGCGATTGTCATCCCGCGCAATTCGGCCAGGGTTTCGGCGATGCGCGGCAGGTGTTCCGGGCTGTTGCGCGCCTTGCCGATGAACGCCGGCGGAATGTCAGGCGCATCGGTTTCGAGTACGATGCTGGAAAGCGGCAGGGTGGAGGCCAGCTCGCGCAGCCTGGTGGCGCGGTCGTAAGTCATGGCGCCGCCGAAGCCGAGCTTGAATCCCAGTTTGATAAATTCTTCCGCCTGCTGGCGGCTGCCGCTGAAGGCGTGGGCGATGCCGCCTTTCAGCTTGGCAAGACGCAGGAATTTCAGCACCTTATCCTGCGCCCGACGGATGTGCAGCAGCACCGGCAAGTCGAACTCCCGCGCGATTTTCAGTTGTTCGGAAAAATAGAATTCCTGGCGCTCGCGGTCGTAACCCGGCACGAAAAAATCCAGGCCGATTTCGCCGATGGCGACCGGGCGGTGCAGAACGATCATCTCGCGCAGCACGGTCAAATCTTCCGGCACTGCGCTATCCACATACATCGGATGAATGCCCAGCGCCGGCAGGCAGCCGGGATAGCGCTCGCAAGTCGCCAGCAGCGCGGCGAAGCCGGCGCGCTCCACGCCGGGAACTACAATGACCCCGACCCCCGCCGCGCGGGCGCGCGCCGCCACCTCGTCGCGGTCGGCGGCGAATTCGGTGGCATCGAGATGGCAGTGGGTGTCGATCAGCATGGGTCTATTCTACCTAAAACGGCACTTCACCGCGGAGGACGCAGATTCACACATTTCATGTAGGTTGGGCACCCCGTGCCCAACAAGTATTTGGGTTTGTCGGGCACGGCGTGCCCGACCTACGACTACCTAAAACGGCACTTCACTGCGGAGGACGCAGATTCACATATTTCATGTAGGTTGGGCACCCCGTGCCCAACAAGTGTTTGGGTTTGTCGGGCACGGCGTGCCCGACCTACGACCGACCTCTTCGCCGCCAGGCTTTTTCCGCCTCGATGACGAAATAAATGACCAGCCCAACCGCCACGATCCGCGCCCAATCGTCCAGACCGATCGGCGCGCTGGCGAACAGACGGTGCATCAGCGGCGCATAGGTAAAAAGCAGCTGCAACCCGATCATGGCAACCACGCCGACCCACAGCCAGAGGTTGGAAAAGAAGCCAACGTGGAAGGGTGAATGGGTCATCGAGCGGCAGTTGAACAGGTAGAACAGCTCGCCCATCACGAAAACGTTGACCGCCACGGTACGGGCCTGCTCCAGGCTTTCGCCGGTTTCGATCTCCCACAGGAACAGGCCGTAGGCTCCGGCCAGCAGCAGCATACTGACCAGAAAAATGCGCCACATCAATTCGGTGGTCAGGATCGGCGCCGCAGGATGGCGCGGCGGGCGCTGCATGATGTTTTTGTCGATCGGCTCGAAGGCCAGCATCAAGCCCAGCACCCCGGCGGTCGTCATGTTGATCCAGAGGATTTGCAGGGGCGTGATCGGCAGCGTGGCGCCGAACACAATCGCGGTCAGGATGACCAGGCCCTCGCCGAAATTGGTCGGTAGCGTCCAGGTAATGAACTTGATCAGATTGTCGAACACGCCGCGCCCTTCTTCCACCGCCGCCTCGATTGAGGCGAAGTTGTCGTCGGTGAGCAGCATATCGGCGGCTTCCTTGGCCACTTCGGTGCCGGTGATACCCATGGCGATGCCGATGTCCGCCTGCTTCAGGGCGGGCGCGTCGTTGACGCCGTCGCCGGTCATCGCCACGATCTCGCCCTCGGCCTGCAACGCCTCGACCAGCCGCAGTTTCTGCTCCGGCTCGACGCGGGCGAACACTGTGGTTTTCAGCACTGTGGCGCGCAGCTCGGCATCGGACAGCGCCGCGATGTGCCTGCCGGTAAGCGGTGGCGCGCCCTCGCCCAAGCCGAGCTGCGCGGCGATGGCGGCGGCGGTGACGGCATGGTCGCCGGTAATCATCTTTACCGCGATGCCCGCCGCGTGGCACGCCCGCACCGCCGCGACCGCCTCGGGGCGCGGCGGGTCAATCATGCCCTGCAGGCCGATGAAGACGAGGTTGCCGAGGTGGCGATGGTCGAGCGCTTCCCCTCCAACCGGAACGCCCCTGGCCAGCGCCAGCACGCGCAAGCCATCCGAGGCCATGGCATGGGCACGGGCTTCGATCGTTGCCCGGTCGAGAGCAACTTCCCGGCCTTCCGGGTCGAGCATCACGGTGGCGCGGTCGAGTATCTTTTCCAGGGCGCCTTTAACGTAGATGACATCGCCATGCAAAGTGGCCATGTACTGGTAACGCGAATCGAAGGGAACTTCATCGCGGCGCGGGTTGGCGGCATACAGTTCTCCTGGTACCAGCCCGGCCTTTTCCGCCGCCACCAGCAGCGCGCCTTCGGTAGGGTCGCCGGCCACTTCGCGACGGCCTTCGCGTTCGACCAGGACGGCATCGTTGCATAGCACGCCGGCAACGAGACATTCGCGCAGCGCGCCGTGCGGCGCCGCCACCTTGCCGTCCAGGCTGACCTCGCCCTGCGCGGCATAGCCGCTGCCGCTGACGCGGAAGGTCTCGCCGCCGGCGTAGATTTCCTGCACCGTCATCTGGTTCTCGGTCAGCGTGCCGGTCTTGTCGGAACAGATCACCGTCGCGCCGCCCAGAGTCTCCACCGCCGGCAGCTTGCGGATGATGGCGCGGCGCTTGGCCATGCGCGACACGCCGATAGCCAGGGTGATGGTGATCGCCGCCGGCAGACCCTCGGGGATGGCCCCCACGGCCAGTGCCACCGCCGCCATGAACATCTCCACCGGCGCCTCGCCGCGCCAGGTGCCGACGGCGAAGGTAAACACCGCCAGGCCGAGGATCACATACAGCATGATCGCGCTGAAGTGCTCGATCTTCCGCGTCAGCGGCGTGGACAGGTCGGCGGCATGGGCGATCATGCGCGAAATGCGGCCGGTTTCGGTGGCATCGCCGGTCGCCACCACCACCCCGGCGCCCTGGCCGCTGGCCACCAGCGTGCCGGCATAGGCCATGTTGGCGCGATCCGCCAGCACCGCGTCCTTGTCCATGTGTGCGGATAGCTTGGCCACCGGCAGAGATTCGCCGGTCAAAGCCGCCTCGTCGGTCATCAGCTCGCGCGTGCGGAACAGGCGCAGATCGGCCGGCACCTTGTCGCCGGGAGCGAGCAGCACCACATCCCCCGGCACCAGTTCGGCGGCGGGCAGGGGCTGCTTGATGCCGTCGCGCAGCACCGTGGTGGAACTCGCCGCCATCCGCGCCAGCGCCGCAATCGCATCTTCCGCCCTGGCCTCCTGGATATAGCCAATCACCGCGTTGATCAGCACCACGCCGAAGATCACGCCCGAATCCACCCATTCCTGGAGAAAGGTGGTAATCGTGCCGGAGGCGATCAGGATATAGATCAGCGGCTGATGAAACTGGAGCAGGAAGCGCAGCCAGGCCGGCTTGCCTTTTTTTGGCGTGAGCAGGTTGTCACCGAACTCCTCGCGCAGGCGCCGCGCCTCGTCGGCACTCAGGCCGTGTGTCAGATCGCTGGCTAGCAGTTCGGCGACCTCGTTCGCCGACAAGTGGTGCCAGTGTCTTTCCAGCAGAGAATGGGTCGGTTCGGTCATGCCAGTCCTTTCAATATTTCCCGCACCGGCTTGGGCAGCGCCGTATCCAGCGCATCGGCTGGAGTAAGCCACAGCCCGCCCGGCTCGCGCACGTCCGGCGGCAGCATCGTCACCTCGAACACTCGCGGCACAATGCGCAGGCGGAAATGGGTGAAGGTATGCTGCCGCTCCGGCAGCGGCTTGACCTCCCTGCCGACCATGCCGAGGCGGGCCAGCGAGTCCGCTTCCAGTACCGGCGCTTCAGGCAAGCTCCATAAACCGCCCCAGATGCCGGTGGGCGGCCGTTTTTCCAAGTATACCTCGCCCTGACGCAGTAGGATCAGCATGGCGGTTTCCTTCTGCGGCAGCGGCTTGCGCGGTTTGGGCTCAGGCAGCTCCGCCACCCGCTTTTCATTGTAGGCGACGCAGCCGGAACCGAGGGGGCAGGCGGCACAGGAAGGCTTGCGGGTGCACACCGTGGCGCCCAGGTCCATCAGCGCCTGGGTATAGGTTTCGATGCCGGAATCGGGCAGCAGTGCTTCGGCCTGTTGCCACAGCCTGTTTTCCACTGGCTTTGCGCCGGGATAGCCCGCAATGCCGAAACAGCGCGCCAGCACGCGCTTGACGTTGCCGTCCAGGATCGCCCGCCGCTGGCCAAAGGCGAAAGCCAGGATCGCGGCAGCGGTGGAGCAGCCGATGCCTGGCAGCGCCACAACCTGCTCGGGATCAGACGGAAAAATGCCGCCATGCTGCGCCACCACAAGCTGCGCGGCACGGTGCAGGTTGCGTCCGCGCGCGTAGTAGCCAAGCCCGCTCCAGTGGGCGAGCACCTCATCCTGCGACGCGGCAGCGAGGGTGGCAATGTCCGGAAAGCGCGCGATGAAGCGCCGATAATAGGGGATGACGCTGGCGACCTGGGTCTGCTGCAGCATGATTTCCGACAGCCACACCAGGTAAGGATCGCAGGTACGCTGCCAGGGTAAGTCGTGCCGGCCATGATGTTTCTGCCACTCGATCAGGCGCTGTGAAAAATCCTTCATGGCCTTTTACTGGACCTTGAGCTTGATGTTGGAGGACTTGATGTTGGCGACCTTGAGCGCGGCGATGCTGAACTGGCCGCTGACGTTAAGATTTTTCAGAAAGCCGAAATCCAGCGGCTTTTCGGGCCGCTTGACCTTGTTTTCCGGCTTGCCCGGCGGCAAATAGCGGTCAACATCGAGCCGGTCGATGACGATATCGAACGAATAGGCGGGCGCGCCGAAGTTGCTCATGCCGAGCCGGGCCTTGAGCGGGCTACCGTCGAGTTTGCCGGACAGGTCCAGATGCGCATCCTGCCTGGCGAAATCAAGCCGGGCCGCACCGCCCAGATTCATGTTGAGCGCCCTGGGCATGGCCGGACTGCTGAGTTTCAAGCTGGCAACGAGTTTATCCAGGCTGAACTGGCGCGTATCCAGGTTGGCGCTGAACGGGCTGGCGACCCGGCTCTTGATGGTGTTGTCGCCTTGCTGGCCGATGATGTCCAGAGTGAAATTGTCAGCGCGAACAGCGCGGCCTTTGCCGGTCAACGCCGGGACACTCAGCACCAGATCCAGATTACCCTTGGGGGGCTGTATCAGCTTCGCCGTCAGATCAACCCCGCCTACGAAACGCTCCGGCCCCAGTTCGAATTTCGGCGAGGTCAGACGAATATCCAGGCCATCGACACCACGCTTGCCGCTCAGGGAAACCGTCAGCGCATCCAGAGTGAGAGCCTTGGCCTCGGTATCGAACAGCAGGCCGCTAGCCAACGCCACTTGGACGTCGATCTTCGGGTTGTCGCCCTGCAAGGTGAATTTGAGGTCAATCTTGCCGGGCTGGTTGTTGGCCAGACGCCCGGATTCAAATTCCATGCCGGAAATATCCAGTTTCTGCCCAGTCATCCGGTCGTCGAATGACAGCGCGGCGCGGGTGACGCTAACGCCTTCGATGTCGAACTTGAACTGCTCAGACTCATCCTTCTTCAACAGGTCATCGATGTTGGTGCTGCCGTCGGGATAACGCACCAGTCTGGCCCGGATGCCATCTATCTGGATGCGATCCACCACCAGTTGCTTCTTCAGCAGCGGCAACACCGCGAGGGAAACCCGTGCGCTGGCTATGGCGGCGAATTCCTTGTTGCTGCCGTGCTCGCTCAAGGAAATCTTGCCGAAATCAGCGCCGATACGGGGGAAAAAGGTCAGCTTGATGTCGCCTTCGAGCTTCAGGGTGCGCTGCTTCTTTTCCTGCACCAGATTGACGATCAACGGCTTGTAATCGTTCGGGTTAAAGGTGGCGGCGACCAGCGCGATAAGGGCAAGGAATACGACAAGAATGGCGCCAATGAAAATCAGTCCGTATTTCAGGCTTCTTTTCATTATCATCACCCTGAGGCTGGGAACAAGACTGGAGCGGGTGAAGGGAATCGAACCCTCGTATGCAGCTTGGGAAGCTGCCGTTCTGCCATTGAACTACACCCGCAGGATGGGGGATTTTACGATGGTTCCACGCATTACTCAACTACAAACCTACAGATGAGCCCTTTGTTGCAATTAACCACATCTATTGAAAATTCGCATTGAAAAACCAGAAACAGGTCGAAAAGTGTCGATATTTTTTACACTTTTCTTGAAATTTATCTCATGAAAAATTGCAACACAATGATAAATATAGCCAGTCCATATTGAGTATAATAATTGCTTTATTTTATATAGCCTCAATACGCAAAAAATCAGGGCCGCGATGGACGCCCACTAGAATCCACAGGAACGGAGTAAGAACGTGACGGGACAACTCGATGACAAGCATGGGAGTCGCTTTCTGCTGAATAGCGAAGCGGATGTTCGGGCATTATTGAACAAGCTGCAGAAAAAACGCAGCCATGTGACGGGTCACTTCGATAACAGCTACCACATTTTTTCCACCTGCTTGCTGGAGGTTGGAAAAAACACGGTGATCCTGGATGACGTCTCCGACGAAGCAATATCCCAACGTATCCTGGCCTGTTCCCGGCTGCATTTCAGCTCGGTATACGCCGGTGTGCCGGTGAGCTTCATGTCCTCACAAATCGAACCCTGCCTCTTCGAAGGCGCAGCCGCGTTTTCCATTCCCCTTCCTTCAACCGTACTCTGGCCTCAGCGTCGCGAACTCTTCCGGGTGCCGACACCCGTTGGCAAACCGGTACTATGCGAAATTGAGCTCAACAATGGCGAAATCGCCCGCAACCCACTTTCGGACATCAGCGTAGGCGGCATCGGCATGTTGACGCAAGCATCGTCCCCAACGCTAAAGCAAGGTGCCCTGTTTGGAGGTTGCCACATCGACTTGCCCGGATTCGGGGAACTGACATCCGACATTCGCATTTGCAGCTCAGCCGACATCACACTCAGGAACGGCCATCCCGTCAGGCGTTACGGCTGCCAGTTCATCGATCTTCCACAACAGGAGCAGTCACTGTTGCAGCGCTACGTGACCAAACTCGAACTCGCCATGCGTGGCTCCCACGCCCACGCCTGACGACGCGGCACATCTTCTCCAACCCCGGTCAACCGGGGATCTTTCGTTCTACCATTGGGCTGTGCCTGCATGGTAGAATGTAATCTCACTTTTTCGCGGCAATATTGAAGGCGATGCAGCTAACGGTCAATGGCGTACCTCACTCCTTCGAGCAGAATCCGAACCTCTCCCAGTTGCTGGAAACCCTGAACCTCACCGGAAAACGTCTGGCGGTGGAAAGGAACAGCGAAATCGTGCCGCGCAGCCAGTTCGGCGACACGTTGCTGGCCGATGGGGACAAACTGGAAATCGTCGTCGCTGTGGGCGGCGGGTGATTAAATTCTTGAACCGCAGAGACACTCTCCACAGATTACGCAAATAAATGTAGGTTGGGCACGGGTGCCCAACAAAAGATAAACAAACCGTCGGGCACAGCGTGCCCGACCTACATGATCTCTGCGATCTCTGATGGTGATAATTTTTGGGAAATAAAATATGGACGAACTCATTATCGCAGGCAAGGCTTATTCCTCGCGCCTTCTGATCGGCACCGGCAAATACAAGGATTTCGACGAAACCCGCCGCGCCGTCGAGGAAAGCGGCGCGCAGATCGTGACGGTGGCGATCCGCCGCACCAATATCGGCCAGACCGCCGGCGAACCGAGCCTATTGGACGCGCTGCCGCCCTCAAAATTCACCTACCTGCCCAACACCGCCGGCTGCTACAGCGCCGACGACGCCATCCGCACCCTGCGCCTTGCGCGAGAACTGCTGGACGGCCACGACCTGGTCAAGCTGGAAGTGCTGGGCGACCCGAAAACGCTCTACCCGAACATGGTGGAAACCATTCATGCGGCGGAAGTCCTGGTCAGGGACGGCTTCAAGGTGATGGTCTACACCTCCGACGACCCGATCATTGCCAAACAACTGGAAGAAATCGGCTGCGTCGCGGTAATGCCGCTGGCCTCGCTGATCGGCTCCGGCATGGGCATCCTCAACCCGTGGAACCTGCAGATCATTATCGACAACGCCAAGGTGCCGGTAATCGTCGATGCCGGCGTGGGCACCGCCTCCGATGCGGCTATCGCCATGGAACTGGGCTGCGACGGGGTGCTGATGAATACCGCCATCGCCGGCGCCGGCAACCCGGTGCTGATGGCCTCGGCCATGAAAAAAGCGGTACAGGCCGGGCGCGAGGCTTTCCTCGCCGGCCGCATGCCGAAAAAGCTGTATTCCGCCAGCCCGAGTTCTCCCACTACGGGTTTAATTTCCTAGCCACAGAGCTCACAGAGAACACAGAGTTCTCGCTTTTCTCTGTGGGCTCTGTGTTCTCTGTGGCAAAAATTTTATGAACCATCGCCCAATCAGAAGCTTCGTCCTGCGCCAGGGCCGCATGTCCAATGCCCAGACCCGGGCGCTGGAAACCCTGCTGCCGCGCTGGGGCATCCCCTACCAGGAAGAGCTGCTCGACCTTAACACCATCTTCGGCAGAGCAGCCCCCAAAATCCTTGAAATCGGTTTCGGCATGGGGGATTCCACAGCGGCCATCGCCGCCGCCCATCCGCAAAACGACTATCTCGGCATCGAGGTTCACGGCCCCGGCGTCGGCAGCCTGCTCAACCAGATCGAAGCTCTGGGCCTGACCAATCTGCGCGTCATCCAGCACGACGCGGTGGAGGTGCTCAAGCACATGGTCGCCCCGGCCAGCCTCGATGGCGTGCATATTTTCTTCCCCGATCCCTGGCACAAGAAAAAACACCACAAACGCCGTCTGATCCAGCCGGAACGGGTCGCGCTACTGTGCGAAAAACTCAAAGACAGCGGTTATCTTCACGCCGCCACCGACTGGCAGGAATATGCCGAACACATCCTCGCCGTGCTCTCGGCAGAACCCAGGCTCGCCAACACCGCCGCCGATTACGCCCTCAAGCCGGACTACCGCCCGCTGACCAAATTCGAGCAACGCGGTATCAAACTCGGCCATGGGGTGTGGGACATCGTATTTCGTCGGGGTTAAGCTATACTTCTGCTTCCACCCGTTAAATCATTAAGGAGACTTCATGAAAAACCTGTTGATCGCATTATGTCTGGCTATCGGTTTCGCCTCTCCCGCCTTCGCTGCCGATGCGAAAGCACTGACCGGACAGCAATCCAAAATGGCCACCTGCAACAAGGAAGCAGGAGAGAAGGCGCTGAAAGGCGACGAGCGCAAGAAGTTCATGAGCGAGTGTCTGAAGACCAAGGCTCCCGACGCTGCGAAACCCGATGCCGCGAAAGAAGCCGCGATGCCTGTAGAAGGTGCTCAGAAGGGGAAATTAACCCCCATGGCCACCTGCAACAAAGCTGCCGGCGAAAAAAGCCTGAAAGGGGACGAGCGCAAGAAGTTCATGAGCGAGTGCCTGAAGGCCAAGGGTCCGGAAAACATGAAGTAGACCCCACCCCACCCTAGCCCTCCCCCTGAAGGGGAGGAATAAATCAAAACCCGCTACGGCGGGTTTTTTTTCAGTGGGCAATCGGCGCGGACCCGGTCTGGTCGAAATCCGCGCCCAGCATTTTGTTCTCGAACACTTCCGGCGGCACCGGCTGGCTCAACAGATAACCCTGAATGGAATCGCAGTCGCATTGGACGAGAAAATCCCGCTGCTCTACGGTCTCCACCCCTTCTGCCACCACCTTCAGTCGCAGGCTGTGGGCCAGGGCGATGATGCCGGTGACGAGGGCGGCATCGTCCGGGTCGCTGGTCACATCGCGCACGAATGATTGGTCGATTTTCAGACAGTCCACCGGAAAGCGCTTGAGGTAGCTCAGGGACGAGTAACCGGTTCCAAAATCGTCGATGGTGAGCTGCACGCCGATTTCCTTTAACTGATGCAGGGTGGACAGAGCTTCGCTGGCCTGTTCCATCAGCACGCTCTCGGTGATTTCCAGCTCCAGAAGCGCCGGGTCGAGCCCGGTTTCCGCCAGCACCGCCCTGACGTTATCGACAAAATTGTGCTGCCTGAGTTGCACCCCGGACAGGTTCACCGCGACCGCCAGCGGCATTCCGGCATTGACCCAGATCTTGGCTTGGGCGCAGGCCGTGCGCAGCACCCAGGCGCCGATGGAAACGATCAGCCCGGTTTCCTCCGCCAGGGGGATGAACCTGGTGGGAGAGACCAGACCAAACTCCGGATGCTTCCAGCGCACCAGCGCCTCCATTCCGGACAGAGCTCCAGTCGCCAGCAACGCCTTGGGCTGGTAATACACCAGCAGCTCGTTCCGTCCCTCCGCCCGGCGCAGGGCGCCTTCCATCTGCACCTGCTCGGAAATCGTTGCCTCCATGCCCGACTCGTAGAACTCATGGCCGCTATTGCTCTTCTTCGCCAGGTACATTGCGCTGTCGGCATGTTTGAGCAAGGTATTGCCATCCACGCCATCGGCAGGATAGACAGAAATGCCGATGCTGACGCTGACGTAGATGTCATGGCCGTCGATTTCGAACGGCGTGGCCAGGGCGAGACAGATCTTCTGGCTGGCGACCGAGGCCACCGTGGCGCTGGCCAGATCCTCCAGCAGCACGGTGAACTCGTCGCCGCCGAAGCGCGCCACACTGTCGTCGGTGCGGACGCTGTGGCTGATCCGCCGGCCCGCAGCAACCAGCAGGCGGTCGCCGACATCATGGCCGAGGGTGTCGTTGACATTCTTGAAGCGATTAAGATCGAGAAACAGCAGTGCAAACGTCTGGCTCTTGTCCCGGGCGCGGTCTATGGCCTGGTTCAGCAGGCCCATGAAGTTCATCCGGTTCGGCAAATCGGTCAGGGTGTCATTGTAAGCCAGATGACGGATGCGCCGTTCGGCGTGGCTGACCGCAGCGATGCGATCTTCCAGCACCGCCATCATGCTGTTGAAGGCATGAGCCATGTCGGCGATATCCTTCGGCCCGGACAACACTGCGCGCACCTTGGACCCGCCCGCCTCGGCGCGCGCCATGCTGGCCGAAAGCTGGTTGAGCGGCCGGGTCATGCGGCTGGTCAGGAAGCGGATCAGGATCAGGATCAGCAGCGCGAAGGAAAACGACGAAATCATGTTGGCAATGAAAATATCGCGGGTCATTTGAGCAAGCGCCGCCTTGCTCATCACCACCGCAACGTCTCCGAGCCGTTCTCGCCTGGCTTCCTGAACCTGGAAAGGCGATGCGGCGGAAGGCTGCGAATACACCGGCGCGGCGAAGCGCCATGCGCCCTCGCTTTCCGCGTCGAGCACGGCCAGGGCTTCCGCTCCGGCAACAGGAACGAAGCTTTTGGGGAATTCAGCGGAACGGGCACCGCCCTTGGCCAGCAGGACACGCCGGGCGGTGTCGCGAATCTCCACGCTCGCCACGCCGGGAAAAGCCAGGGTCGCTCTCACCGCCTCAGCAACGTTGTCGGGCGAGGCATAGAGCAGGGCCAGGGCGCTCTGGCGCGCCAGGTTTTCGGTGATGCGCTGGCCCTGCTCGATGAGATTGCGGCGCACCCGCTGGTTAGCCTGCCACGAGCTCACCAGGGAAGAAAACAACGCCAGACAGAGGATGCCGAGCGTCATCGTGACGCTCAGCTGACGCCGGAAAGTAAACTCGCGGAGAAATGTTTTGAGCATCTTGTTCATGGGCTGTATTTCAAGGCTCCGGGAACACCAGGTCGAAACTCGGCTGCTGACGGCGCAGATCGAGCCCGAGATGCTGGGCGGTGCGCAGGTTGACCGCGATCCGCACGTCGCGCAACGGCATCATGCCATGCTCCCCATGGTTGCCGGAGGCGAGAATGCCGAGCGCCAGGCCGGCGAGGCTTTTCCCCAATGCCACGTTGTCGGGGTAAAGCGCAAACAGCACACCCCGCCGGACATGGCCGAAAGTGCTGGAAAATACGGTGAGGCTGCGGTTCCACGACTCCTGCAGCACCAGGGGCAAAACCGATCCTTCCTCCACCGTGGTGATATCCTGCGGCAGCCACAAGGCATCCGTGCGGCTGTCGACCACGGCGAAAATGGCCTGATACTGTTGCATCGCGCCGCGCAGATCCTGGGCCTCGTACGCCACCAGCTCCAGCCCCTGGGCACGCGCGGCTTCTCTGGCCAGCCTCATCAGCCAGGCATTGTGGCGGAGATCGTAGACGACGTGCACACGCTTCGCGGCCGGCATCAGCACCTTCAGGCGGGCGAACAGCAGCGCGGGATCCGGCGACAGGCTGACCACCGACAGGCCGCGCGCCTCGCTTTCCGGCACCGTCACCACGCCGCCCACCACCATCGCCATGCCGCGATCCGGCGTCACCGCCTTCATGCCTTGGCGGCCGAGGGCGATCACCACCCTGGCGTCCTGGCGGCGCAGCGCGGTTTTCAGTTCAGCGCTGTCGGCGCTGGGCTTCACCGCGTATTTGACCACCCGCGAGTTGGCCCGGTCTTCGATGCCCTCGACGATTTTCTCGAAAATCGCCCGGTAAGGCTCGCCGATATCGGGATAGGCCACGGCAATCTTATCTTCCCCTGCTGCCCATGCCGGTGATGTAACGACCAGCGCCGTGGCGACAAGCAACGCCATCACTCCCTTTTCCCGCAGTCCATGTAGGGCGCAATAAGCGAAGCGCATTGCGCCGAATGTGTTCGCCATACGGCGCAATGCGCTTCGCTTATTGCGCCCTACGAAGGCTGACCGGCCAAGGCTGACAGTACCAACCTTGTTGTAATGGACAAGCATTATCATAGCTGGTGACGCACTTCGAAGCGCCACTCGCGCGGGGCCAGCGGCAGGTCGTTGGGGATCAGGCCCGGCGCCGGTGACGGCTCGCGCGCGTCGGCATCGAACAGGTTGCGCACCGTGAAGGCGAAATCCCAGTCTTTTTTCCACTTCTGTTTGCGCAGCGTGAGGTCCACGGTGTGGTAATCGGCGATGGCGGGACGGGTATCCGAGGGCTCGCGACTGCGGTCGGCGACGTGATTGACCTGTGTGTTCAGGGTCCAGCCCGGCATGAAGCGCCAGTCCGCCCGGGCATAAACGTGGTGCCGGGGGGCGTTGCCCGCATCCTGGTTCGTTGCCTCATCGATCGAACGTTGATGCGCATAATTGCCCGACAGCCGCAGACTGCGGCTCGCTTCCCAGACCAGCTCGACTTCCAGGCCTTGTCCGTTCTGCCGCCCGGCATTCTGCGCGGTAAAACTGGCATCCGGGTTCTGCACGAAACGCAGGATATCCTTCATCCGGTAGTGGAACAGGTTCAGGTTGGCCTGCAGGGTGCTGGCAGGCTGCCAGGCGAAAGCCAGTTCCACGGATTCGTTGGTTTCCGGCTTGAGGTTGGGATTGCCCAGCGCCACCGGATTGTTGATATTGTAGAGCTCGGAGAATGACGGCGGGCGGAAAGCGCGCCCGTAAAGCAGCTTGCTGGTGAGGTTGTAGGCCGTTTCCCATACCAGAGCCACGCGCGGGTTGGTGGTGCCGCCGAAATCGGAATACTGGTCGTGACGCACCCCGGCGGTGAGGTACCAGTCCCGATAGAGCGCCCATTCGTCCTGCACGTAGGCATGGCTCACGGTGCGGCTGTGGGGGCGCAGAAAAGGCGCGCTATCGGTCACGTCCTGCACCGATCCCAGCGGAACCGGCACGAATCCGATGCCGGGCACCGCCGCCAGCGTGTAATTCTTGCTTTCCTGCGTGCGGTACAGTTCGTCTTCCTGAGTTCCGGCGCCGAAGCGCAGCTTGTGGCTCTGCAATCCGGTATAAGTAGCAGACAGGTTGAAGCGCAAGTGGCGCTCCCACTGGTAGGGATTGCCGATCACGCCATCGGGGAAGCCGGGAAAGCCCGGCGGATAAAGCGTCAGGTCGGATTGCTCGGTGATGTGCAGATAGCTGGCCTGGGCGGTCACATCCAGATCGGGGGCAAAGTTCATATCCTGCCAGGTGAGGTCGGTGGAGACGCGCTCGCCGAAACTGCGCCCCCTCGGATCCAGCGCCGAAGCCACGCCGGCGCCGCTACCCCCGTTATCGCGCTGCTGGTAGCCGGCGCGCAATCGCCATTTGTCGCGCGCTAAGTCGAGGCGGGCGTCGATGGCGTCGCGGCCGAGGTTGACCGGCCCCGGCGCGAGGGAAGGAAATGGCGAGCCGGACAGCACGTCCGCAGCGATGATTTGCCGCTGGCCGTCGGTGGCGCCCACCCGCAGATAGGCGGCAACGTCGAACCCGCCCCAAGTGCCCCCATGCTGCATCCAGGCGTCGCGGCTCTTGAACGAGCCGACGCGCACACCGAGTTCGGTGCCGTTGATGTCGGCGGCGGTCTTGGTGATGATGTTGATCACCCCGGAAAAGGCGTCCGCGCCGTAGAGCGCGGAACCGGGGCCGCGGATCACCTCGATGCGCGCGATGTTCTCCACCGGCATGCCGCCCCAGATCAGGGAACGGTCGCCGACGAACACGCTGGTGATGGGTATGCCGTTGACCAGCATCAGCACCTGGGGATTGTACTGGGTGGAGATGCCACGGAGGGTATAGATCGGATTGTAGCCCAAAGCGGAGCGCGCCACGTGCAGGCCCGGTACGGTTTCCAGCACTTCGTCCAGATCCGCCGCACCGATGGCTGCGATGTCTTCCGCGGTGACCACGGTGGCCACCGACGGTGCCCGCGCGACGGGCTGCCGGACACCGCTGGCGATGGTGACGAAGGATTTATCGCCGTAGGCCAGCGCCAGATCCTCTTCCTCGTCCCCCTGGCCGGCACAGGCGCCGACCCACGTGAGGGCCAGTGCCGCAGCCACTAACCGTACAATCGCTCTATTCATGATAACTCCCCTGGCAATCCAATTACCCATTACCGTTGCCACTGGCGGCGGGTAACGCCCTCGTAAAGCATAACCCGGCAAGGCAGCGGAAACAACAGGCCGGCCGGTTTTTCCACTGCATCCAGGTAGCATGGCGGCATGCCGGAGAGAAAGGACGGCAGGCTAGAAAAATAATACTCGCGCGGCGACATGCCGAAATCGGCGCACAGCGCCGCGGACAGCGCGGCATAATTCATATGCAAACGCCAGCGTCCGGCGAGCAGGATGCGCTCCACCTCGAACGCAAGCCTGAGATGCGGCCCGCCGTCCAGGCCTATTTCGCGCACCAGCGCCATCATCGGGGCGATGCGCTCGTCCGCGGAGGTGATCGGCCGCCCGTAGCCGGCGATGCCCCGCTGCCGCTTGAGTTCTGCGCGCACCAGTTCGGCCAGGTCTTCGCCCGCATCGACATGGGCCCTGGCCCGGGTCAGGAACTCGATGGCGCGCAAAGTCACGCCCCAGCCATAGATTTGCGCCTCGGAAACGGCAAGGGCGGCGGCAATGCCGAGGCTGCCGGTGCTGCGCGCCGTGCCCGCCAGCGCAGCCACGCGGTTGTTCCAGATGCGCGTATCGGGGTAGCTGGTGAAGTTACAGACGGCATGCAGCACCTTCATCTGTTGCGGCGTAAAGCGGCGGCCGGTGATGCCGAACAGGTAGAGTTCCAGCCAGTCCAGGTCCTTGAGCGATGCGTGCAGGTCATGGCCGCGGAACACCGCGCGTTCTCCGGGAAAAAACGCTCCCATACGGGTGGCGAGCCGTCCGACATGTTCTTCCAGCAATTGCGGACCCTTCATGACTTGTCCTCCATTTTCAAGCCTGCCCCGGTGGGGCCGGGGTCGTTTTCCAGTTCAATGCGGAAAAACGGAAAATTCTTGTGGCCGTAATCCTTTTGCTCCAGCGCATGCACCGCAGCGCCCGGCAACCGTAGCAGCAGGTGCAGCATTTCTCCCTGCGCCGGCGTGAAGCCGAGATCGAGCAAGGCCGCCGCCGTCACGCCGGTCATCGCCAGCGGCAGCCCGGCGGCGGATTCCAGCAGCGGCCGGTGGGCTTGCAGCCAAGGAAGGGACGGCCCGCAACCTTGGCCGGCGAGATGCGCGAGGGTTTGCAGCACCGGCTTGGTACAGCGCACACCGTGGGGGTCGAAACCGGGCGGGTGACCGGGCGCGGGCCAGACGTCCGCCGGATTTTCGGCAGGACTTGCCGCCAGTCCTGCCTGCCAGAGCGCCAGATCAGTGCCACGCTCGATCCAGTCTTCCATGGCGAGCCGCACTTCCCGCGCGCCGCCGGATGCGCCCGCGCCTACCGCCAGTGCCGCCATCAAACAGGATGCCGAGGTGGAACCGCCTACTCCGCCACACATCGCGGCATGTACCGCCGCATCGCGCGGCCCCGGATTCGCCAGCGCCAGCGCCAAGCCCTCCAGCAGTCTGGCCTGCGCCGGTGACGGCGCCTCGCCGCGAAACAGCAGGAACAGATACTCGATCCAGCTTGCATTGGCCAGCAGGTCGCCGTAAACATTGTAGCCGTGGCAATGGCAGGACGCCGCCGCGAAGGCGTTGTCCGGCTCGGGCTCCTCCTGCCAGATGCGGGTGTGGATGAATTCCTCGCTCATTTCGCCGTCCCCAGAATTTTCATGCGCAGCCCCATGGGCGGGACTTCCTCGCCGTCGATGCGCACGTCGAGCAAAGTCGGGCCGGGATGGTTTAGAATCGCGTCCAGGTCAAGGCTTTCGAAATCCTCGGCGGTGCGGATCACATGGCCCGGAATGCCCATGGATTCGGCCAGCAGCCTGAAATCCACCGCCGGCAGCTCGAACCCGACCTGTTCCGCACCACCTAGGCGCTGCCCGTGCTTCACCATGCCCAGTGCCGCATCGTTGAGGACCACGAACACCACGTTGAGCTTCTCGGTCAGCGCCACGGTCATTTCCTGGCCATTCATGAGCAGGCTGCCGTCCCCGGTGATGCAGACCACCGGCACAGCGCGGTTGGCGAGCGCGGTGCCGACCGCGCCGCCGATGGCCCAGCCCATCGGGGCGAAATTCATCGTGACGCGCATCCAGCCCCCGGCGCTGGGCCGGTGATCGTGCATACCCAGATCATGGATTGCCCACGTCGTGCTGTTGCCGGAATCGACCAGGAAACGCGTATCGGGCAGAGAGCGCCAGCCGAGTTCGCGCATCAAATACTGCGGCTTGATCGGCGCGCCGGCGGATGGCGATTTGAACGGATCGTCAACCAGGACCTTCCTGAATCGCCGCTTCTCGCCAACGAAAATCCGTTTCATGTCATCCCTGCGCAGCGTTCGCAGTAGCCGCTCGAACACCGGGCGGATACGACCGCGTACGTGCAGACGAGCCATCGGCGAGTGCGTCAGGTGCGCCTCGCAGGAATCGATATGCACCAGCCGGTCGTTCAACAGCGATTCGCTCCAGCCGTTGCTGGTCCATTCGCTCAGATTGGAACCGACCACCAGGATCAGGTCAACATCCTTATCGCCCATCGCCGCGACGGCGGACGGATGACCGGCGAATCCGAACACGCCACGGTACAAAGGGTGGCGCGGGCTGATGAACCCCTTGGCGTCGGGGGTGACGACGAAAACCGCCCCCATCCTCTCCACCAACTCGATGACGAGGTCAATGGCCTCCCCGCAGCCGCTGCCGATCAGCACCACCACCCGCTGCGCCTGCGCCAGTTGCGCCTGCAATTCCCGAACCGCCGCGTCATCCACAACAGACACCGGCTGTAGCAGATGCGCCAGATCGTAGGTCGGCCCGCTTTTCGTCAGCGAGCGCTGCACGTCCACCGGAATGCTGAGGTGAACCGGGCCGGGTGTCGGCTGGTGCGCGCTCAGCAACGCGCTGACCAGTTGCGTTTCCATCTGATCCGGATGGGATATCAGCGCGCTGTAGCGTGTGCAGATACGAAACATGGCGACCGTGTCGATGCCGGCACCGGATGATTCCTGCAACGCCCCCCTGCCCAGCAAATGCAGCGAGGGCTGGCCGGTGATGACCAGCATCGGAATCTCGTTTTCATAAGCGCAGGCCACGCCGGTGATGAGATTGGTGGCGCCCGGGCCGGAAGTGGCGCAGCACACGCCTATCCTGCCCGATTCACGGGCGTAGCCATCGGCCATGAAAGCGGCTCCCGTTTCATGGCGCGCCACGACCGGGCGCGGCCCGCCGCGCCGGGCGCTACGCGCGAGCGCATTGTACAGCGGTTCGATGGCGCCGCCGGGCACGCCAAAAACGTATTCGACACCGATTTGTTCCAGATAGGCGACCAGCAGATCAGCCGCTTCCATCATTGGGCGAGGCTCCTCCCAGACGGCTTTTGCCCGCCTTACCCCTGTTACGGGCTGGTTCAGTTCCAACATTCTCCCTCTTTCTCGCCGCTCTGCCTTGCGCAGCGTATTTTAAATTCCACTGCCCCGCCCAGACGGGCGTTTTCGGACACGGCGCCATTATAATGGATTATATGGCATCCTGCCGCTGATGGCACGCAGGAATTCCTGCCTGAACTGTTCGTTGTCGCTGAAACAGCCGGCAAAGGCCTGGGTATAAACTCGCTCGTCACCGCGCCGGTCCTCGCCCAGCAACAGGCAAAGCTGCTCAGCCTCAATCACGCAGGCGGCGCCCCTGGCCTTGCCGTGCGTCACCATGGCTTCGGCGACGTCGCGCGTCATCCATTCCTGGTAGGTGAAGCGGTGGCCTATCGCATCCACCAGCCGGGCGATACGGCCGAAGCCGTGGAGCCGACCGCCGGGGATGTAGGCAACGTGAGCGATGCCGCGAAACGGCACGAGGTGGTGCGGGCAGACACCATGCACCGCGATGCCGCGTATCACCACCATGTCCTCGCGCGGATCGGCGAAGCCTTCTCCCAGCACTTCGGCGGGCTCCATGTCATAGCCGCCGAGCAAACGCTTTTCCCATAGCTCGCGCACGCGCTGTGCGGTTCTGATGGTATGTGTGCTGTCCGGAGAAACGCCGCAGGCACGCAACAAGTCGGTAATGGCCCGCTCGAAGGCGGCGGCGTCGAACTGGCCGGCACGCGGAATGCCCAAACCGCCGGGAGTCGGCGCGGGATGATCGTGGTCGCAACAGTCAGTCATGACAACATATCCTCTTATAAAAAACTTGTCTGCAAGTATAATACTTACATGAACAGCCTGTGGGACGAAAAGGAAGCCGGGCGCTGCGTCGGCGAGCTTGAACTGCGTGCCTGGAGCTCGCGCCTGCTGGGTAGCGAAAAGGCGCTGGTAATGGTTGGCGGCGGCAACACTTCGGTCAAACTGCGGGAAGACGGCGAGGACATCCTTTACATCAAGGGCTCGGGCGCCGACCTCGCCCACGTAACGGAAAAGGATTTTGCTCCGGTGCGGCTGGCAGCGGTGAAGCGGCTGATCGAACGCGACGCCATGAGCAACGCGGAAATGGCCGTCGAATTCCGCGCCGCCCTGGCCAACCCGAAAGCGCCGCGCCCCTCGATAGAAACCCTCCTCCACGCCATCTTGCCCTTCAAGTGGGTGGAGCACACCCATGCCGACGCGGTACTGGCCGTAGCGAACACCGACCACGGCGAACGCCATATTCGAGCAGCCTTAGGTGATGCCGTGCTGATCGTGCCTTACCACAATTCCGGCTTCGAATTAGCTAAAGCCTGCCACGAGGTCTTCAGCCGCGAAGCCACCGCCAATACCATCGGCATGGTGTTGATGCATCACGGTCTCTTTGCCTTTGGCGACAATGCCCGTGAGTCCTACGAGCGCATGATCGCCCTGGTCACTCGCGCCGAGGACTACCTGAAAAGCTGCTGCGCCGGGGACATTCCACTGCGCTTTCCACCCGCACAGGCCGCCAGCGGTCAGGGTATGCTGGCGCTCGCCGCCCTGCGCCGCGACATTTCGCGCGCCGCCGGCTTCCCCCTGGTGATGACGCTTTCCTCCGACCTGATGAGCCTGGCTTTCGCCCGCCGCCCCGACCTGGAATCGCTCTCCCAGCGCGGCCCGGCCACCCCGCACCACGCGGTGTTCACCAAGCGCGTGCCGATGCTGGGCCGCGACGTCGCCGCCTTCACCGCTGCGTACCGCCGCTATCTGGCGCAAAACGCACCCGAACAGGCGGAACGCCTGCCCGACGTCGCGCCGCGCATCGTGCTCGACCCGGAATGGGGGCTGATTTCCGCCGGCATCACGGCCTTCTACGCCGACGCGGCCGCCGAGATTTACCGCCACAGCATGAAAATCCAGTCACGCGCCGAAGCGCTGGAGGCCTATGCTTCCCTGCCTCCGCGTGAAGTTCTCGCCGCCGAGATCGAATATGGCGGCTTCGAGCAGACGATGCGCAACCAGTACGCCCTTGCCGGCCAGGTTGTACTGGTGGACCGGGCTCTGTCCAATCAGGCCAAGGTGGAAGAACTGCTCGCAAAGGGCGCGGCGGTGATCGGGCTGGATAACGACCCGGCCGTCAAGACACTCCACCCCCAACCGGAATATCTCGGTCTGTGCTGCGGCCTGGCAGATAGTCAAATTGAAGCAGATGGATGTAGGAGCGGGCTTGCCCGCGATCAACGGCATCCATCGCGGGCAAGCCCGCTCCTACCCAACCTTTCGAATCCCGTTGACAGGCCCCTATACAACCCGACCGAAATAGCCGCCGCGCTGGAACTGTCGGTACGCCGCTTCGGCGGTATCGATCGGCTGCTTGGCGGCGATGCGCTGTTACAGGAAATGTGCCGGCCATTGCTGGCGTTGTCGCCGCTTCAGTCTGAGTAGGGCGGATGAGCGCAGCGTTATCCGCCGCATGGAAAAGTACGGCAACCATCCGGCGGATAACGGCCTGCGGCCTCATCCGCCCTACCGTGTTTTTGCTTTACGCGCGTTTCGGGGGCATCGACATCCCGATATTGGCAGCCGCCTGTGAGCCGCTGCTTGAACTTTCACCCCTAAGGAAAACCGCATGAAAATCGAAACCCTGCGCTGGCAAGATAGCCGTCTGGAAATGATTGACCAGCGAGTGTTGCCGGCGCGCTTCGAATATCTCTCCTACGATTCCGCCGCCAGCGTCGCCCACGGCATCCGCGCCATGGTGGTGCGCGGGGCACCGGCGATCGGCTGTGCCGCCGCCTACGGCGTGGCGCTGGAAGCACTGCGCCTGATGGAAACCGCCCCGGAAGCGTTCCGCAGCGGGATGGAAAAGGGTTTTTCCAGCCTGGCGCAGAGCCGCCCGACGGCGGTCAACCTGTTCTGGGCGCTGCAACGCATGCGCCAGGTGTGGCAAGGCATGGGCGCCGCCGCTCCGGTGATCGTGGCCGAACGGTTACTGAACGAGGCCCATGAAATCCATACCGAAGACATCCGCATCAACCGCGCCATGGGCACAGCGGGCGCGGCACTGCTTGCCGACGGCGCGCGCGTGCTCACCCACTGCAATGCCGGAGCCTTGGCCACAGCAGGATGGGGCACGGCGCTGGGCGTAATCCGTTCGGCAGTTGAAGCCGGAAAAAAAATCTCGGTCATCGCCGACGAGACGCGCCCGTTCCTGCAAGGGGCGCGTCTCACCGCCTGGGAGATGGTGCAGGAAAGCATCCCCGTCACCCTGATCACCGACAACATGGCCGGCCACCTGATGGCGCACGGCGAGATCGACGCAGTCATCGTCGGCACCGACCGGGTGGCGGCCAACGGCGACGTGGCCAACAAGATCGGCACCTACATGGTGGCAGTGCTGGCGCGCCGCCACCACATCCCGTTCTACGTCGCCTGCCCGCTCTCCACCATCGACCGGAACATCGCCAGCGGCGCGGATATTCCCATCGAGGAACGCGCCCCGGAGGAAGTCACCGGCTTCCG
>PFJY01000002.1:28193-39457 GCA_002784065.1 Hydrogenophilales bacterium CG_4_10_14_3_um_filter_58_23
GCCCCGGAGGAAGTCACCGGCTTCCGCGACTGCCAGTGGGCTGCGCAAGGCGTTTCGGTACGTAACCCGGCCTTCGACGTCACCCCCGCCGAACTGGTCACGGCGCTGATTACGGAAAAAGGCGTAGTGATAGCTCCAGACCGGGAGAAGGTCGCGGCGCTGTTCGCATAAACACCCCCTACGCAGCAGAATCTGGACTTGGCCTTGACACCTCCAATACACAGGTTCAGCATGATTCGACAAAGGGGTCGATAAAGCTGCGCCAACAACGAGGATAAGGCCATGGACGAAAACTTATGCTTTTCGCGTACCGAAAAAGGTCGAGAGGAACTGCTGGGCAGTCATCGCGCACTAAAATTGCGGCCCCGCCAAGTGCTTTTCCTGATTAACGATAGCATCAGCGTAGCGGAATTGAAGGAAAAACTGCCCACCTGCCTGGAACTGGAAAATATCCTGGAACGACTCCGGGAAGAGGGTTTCATCGATCAAGTCAAATCGACTGAAGCCCCGCACAAGGCTGATCCCGATATGTCGGCTGAGCCACCCCCGGAGGACGCAAAACTTCTGGATGACATGCGGCAATATAGTGGTTTCTAACGGAAACGTGATTTATATTGGTCGAGTTTACGGCAAAATTTTGACTTGACTTTGAATATAATTGGGGTATAAAAACCTCACAATAATAATAAATCAAACCATTAATAAGGCATATAACCAAAGGAGGCAGCATGAACGGAGATGTCGGGTTTTTTCGCAAACTTCCCAGCGCCCTACCGGGGCTGGCACTGATCGTCCTGACCATGGTGGTGATCCGCAACTGGATCGAACCCTGGATGACAACCGCAGTGATATTCGGAACGAAGGGTTGGCTCGTCAAGGTCACGCACCTTAATTACATTCTGCTGGGCATCATCATGGGAATGCTCTACCGGAATGTGGTTTTCGGCGGAAAAATGCCCGATGTTCTGAGCGACGGATTCAAGCTCTCCCGTCTCATGATCAAGACCGGTATCATTTTGCTGGGCTCGCTTTACACGTTTAACGCAATCGTGCAGCTCGGCTCCATGGCGATCTTCCTGATCGGCGGCTTCGTGATCCTGACCATCATCATGGTATTGTGGTTCGGCACCCTGTTAGGTCTTGACCGCTCCATGATCGGCGTCATGGCGAACGCGCTCAGCATCTGCGGCGTTACCGCCGCCGTGGCAACCTCGCCAGGCGTTGAAGCCAAGGCATCGCACGTGGCCTACGCCATCGCCACCATTCTGGGCTTCGGCATCCTGACCATGTTCATCAGCCCCTTTATCGGCCATGCTCTGGAACTCACCGACTTGCAGTATGGCGCCTGGATCGGCACCGGCATTCTCAATTCCGGTCAGGTACTGGCGGCAGCGCTGGCATTCAACCCCAACGTGGCGCCAGGCACCGCAGTCTCCGTAGCCGAGATATGGAACATCATGCGCGTGATCTCCATCCCGTTCGCCGTGTTCGCTGTCACCGTCTGGTATTGGGCCGGCAAAACAGAGTCGGGAGAAGGCGGCAAACGCAAAGGGCTGGGTACGTTGCTGGTTGAAAAATTCCCGGTGTTCGTCCTCGGCTTTTTAGGAATGGTGTTCCTTACCAGCATGGGTGCGTTCGGTGATGTGGGCCTCAAAGGCGGCCCCGCAGCCTCCGAAACCATCAAGATGATGCGTCTGTGGATGACCTGGATCTTCGGCTTCGGCTTGGTCGGGCTAGGTGGCTACATTGATTTCAAGGAACTTCGCCAAGCCGGCGGCGCGCCGCTCAAACTCGGCCTGATTGTGGGTGTCACCAAATATGTTCTGGCATTGGTGGTGGTATTCTTGATCAAAGATTACCTGGTTGCAATTTAGTCAAATTAACTACTTTTAGGAGAATGAATCATGGCTAAAACAGGTAGCGAAACCATCGGCGCCCCAGGCGACAAAGGCAAAATGACTTTGTTCAAGGATGACCGCGCAGAGGACATCGGCGCGATTATTATGGCCGTACTCGTCATTGCCGCAATCATGGTCTTGACCATGAATAAACCGGCAGCCCAACCGGCAGCACCCGCTGCTCCTGCAGCAACCGCTGTCGCTCCAGCCGTGGTGCCGATGGCACCCGTTGAACCGGTAAAGAAATAAAGATCGGCGGCTTCGTGGGATTTAAAAACATTGTTGTTGCAGTAGACGGTTCTGAAGCCTCGCAAGAGGCGTTGAACTACGCAGTAGAGCTGGCCCGTCAGAGCAAATGCGCCCTGACGGGCCTTTTTATTATCGACGGCGGGTGGCCCGATTATATCGGTAACGATTGGCAATCATCCAAAGCTGCGCGTCAAGGATTTCTCGATTACATCTTCAAGGAGCAGGAAGAACAGGCGGACGCGGCGCGTAAGCAATTCGAAACGGCCACCACGGGGATGGAAACGGTATTCTCACTGTTGGGTGGCGATCCGACTGAAGAGATGCTCAAAATCGCCAATGCAGCGAGCACCGACATTTTTGTCCTCAGCCGACGAGTATTCCAGGTAAGCGGCCGGCCCAGTCTCAAATCCCTCGCCAAGACCCTGGCGCAAAAAGCCACGCGCCCCCTGTTGCTTCTTGCCTAGTTTTCTTCAGCCAACCTACATCTGACGGCAATGAACGGTAGAAAAATGACCGTACTTGAGTAGGGGCTAATTTCTTATCTGTACCGTGCATCGTCACGGAATTCGATTCCGTGTGTGTTGAGATCGCGGCGCTATTCCGTCAGGAATAGCTGATTAGACTTGGTCCCTTACTTTATCAGGTGCAAGCCCCGCTCACCGTCGCGCACCGCAGCCGTAACCAAACGGCGGTCAAAAGTCGCAAGTTGCCCACCGTGAGCATAAGCCAACGCCAGCAGATAACTATCAGTCACTTGGCCAGAGATCAATAGGCGAGTTATATCGAACCTCTCTGTATCAAACAGACTGATGTCGTCAGGCCAGAATACGTGACCAGGCAGCGCGCACAAGCCCACCATCAAAGGCGCTACAGCCGATGGCGTACCTGGCGAATTGGGGTAACGGGCATGCCCCACGATTCGCAGCACACCATTCTCGGTCAAGGGACAGGTGGCCCATGAGTGCTGACCATAGGCCGCAAACCATTCATGCACCGCATCGTGCTGAATATGCGCAGGGTCGATCAAGGCGATCAGCACGTTAACATCAAGCAGAAACGTCATCACGGCAACTCGTCGCGTAACTGATTGACCAATTCCGGCGTTACCGGTGCCGCTCCGGTTCGGAGCGTCAGCAAGGGCACACCGTTGCGCGTGTTGCTACTTGGTGCAACAGGCCGCAGCGCCTGTCGCGCCAGGGACGACAGTATATTTCCAACGCTCTTGTGCTGAACTGCCGCCAGCCCTTTGGCCGCAGCGAGCACATCATCATCTATGGATAAAGTAGTTCGCATGTCGTCTCCCCTATTACATAGCATCAATCATCACGCATCATACATCACTCAACTTTCTTCTATCAAGACATCTCGAATCGAAATCAAGCAGCTCCGCCGGACGTAAAAACCCCGCCACTTTGCGAGCCAGGGGGTTACTGTTGCCGTCATTCCGCAAGAGTATTACAATAAAAAACCTAGTAATACAAAAGGAAGATTAACCATGCCGACGACGCTCACTAGCAAGGGGCAGGTCACCATCCCAAAGCGGATTCGTGATGCCCTGCATCTGGCGCCAGGGTGCGCAGTGGACTTCGCTGTCAATCGCGATGGCGATGTGGTGATCCACAAGGTAGGCACTCGCCCAAGCAGCAAGCCCGACCGTTTCGAGGCTGCCCGCGGCAAGGCTGACGTACATTGGCGGACCGACGATCTGATGGCGCTGCTTCGCGGCGAGGGCTGATGCTGCTGGTCGATACCAACGTACTGGTCGACGTTCTGGAGGACGACCCGACATGGGCCGATTGGTCGATCAATCAATTGCGCGCACAATCCAAGATTCATCGGCTGGCGATCAATCCGATCATCTACTCCGAGTTGTCGCTGACGTTCACTACTGTGGAAGCACTGGATCAGGCCATCAATGGACTGGGCTTGGTCATGATCGAAATTCCGCGCCCGGCCCTGTTTCTCGCCGGCAAGGCGTTTGTGCGCTACCGCCGCCAAGGGGGTAGCAAGAGCAATGTCCTCGGTGATTTTTTCATTGGCGCGCACGCAGCCGTGTCGGGTAATGCGGTTCTGACTCGGGATACACGACGTTACACGTCCTATTTCCCCAGCATCATTTTGATCGCACCAGAAACGGGGACGCAGCCCAATTAGGCCCACAACACATTGAAGAGATTGCCGCGCTATTCCGCCAGGAATAGCTGTAGAAGTTCGTTCAGGAATCGCTGGCCCAGCAAGGTTGGCCGAATGTGCAGGGCGTCGCGTTCGATCAGGCCGCGCCGCTGCGCTTCTTCCAGCATGGGCAGGGCAGCGGTCAACGACAGCCCGGTGCGGGCGGGAAACAGGCTGGTCGGGAAGCCTTCGGTCAGGCGCAAGGCGTTCATCATGAACTCGAAAGGCATTTCGTCTGGCGAGACGGTGCGTTCCTCTTCCAACGCGTTGCCCGCCAGCGCCCGCTCCATATAAGCCTTGGGCTGGCGGTGGCGCACTTGGCGCAGGATGCGGTCGTGGAACGTGAGCTTGCCGTGCGCCCCCGCCCCTATCCCCAGGTAATCGCCGAACAGCCAGTAGTTGAGGTTGTGACGGCAGCGACTATGCTTTTTGGCGAACGCGGAAGTCTCGTAATGTTCGTAGCCGGCCCCGGCCAGCTCCGCCTCGATGGCTTCCTGCATCGCCGCCGACATATCGTCATCCGGCAATATCGGCGGCTGGCTGTAAAACACCGTATTGGGTTCCAAAGTAAGGTGGTAGGCCGAGATATGCTGCGGCCCAAAAGACACTGCCTCGCGAATGTCGGCCAGCGCCTCCTCCAATGTCTGCTCCGGCAGTGCGTACATCAGGTCAAGATTGACGTTGTCGAAATGGCGTAGCGCCAGCTCCACTGCGAACCGTGCCTCGCGGTCGTCGTGGATGCGGCCTAGCGCCCGCAGATGGCGCGGATTGAAACTCTGGGTTCCCAACGACAGGCGATTCACCCCGGCGGCGCGGAAGTCGGCGAACTTCTGCGCCTCAGCCGTGCCTGGATTGGCCTCCAGGGTGATTTCGGCATGGGCTTCGACCGGCAGCAGGGCGCGTACCTGGGTCAGCAGCGTGTCGATCGCCCGCGCCGAAAACAGGCTGGGCGTGCCGCCCCCCATGAAGATGCTCACCACCTTGCGCCCCCAGACCAGCGGCAGCGCGGCTTCCAGGTCTTTCAACAGGGCCGCCACATAAGCCTCTTCGGGCACTCCCTCGCGAGACTCGAAGGAACTGAAATCGCAATAAGGGCACTTGCGGACGCACCAGGGAAGGTGGATGTAGAGGGAAAGCGGCGGCGCGGATTGTAGGAGCGGCCTCCCGGCCGCAATACGCTGGTTCGCGGCCGGGAGGCCGCTCCTACCGTTCACCTTTGAGCTTTTCAACCAGCTCGGCCAGCGCCTTGCCGCGGTGGCTGATCTTGTTCTTCTGCACCATCGGAATTTCCGCGCCGGTCTGGCCCAATTCGGGGATGAGAAAATAAGGATCGTAGCCGAAGCCGCCGCTACCGCGTGGCATGTCGATAATCTCGCCGTACATCGCGCCCTCGGCGATGATCGGCTGAGGGTCTTCCGGCCAGCGCACCAGAACGATCACGCAGTAATAGTGCGCTTTGCGGTTAGTGTGCCCTTGCATCAGCTCGATCAGCTTCTGGTTGTTGCGCTCGTCCGATTTGGGCTCGCCGGCAAAGCGGGCGGAATACACGCCGGGCGCGCCGTTCAGCGCATCGACGCAGATCCCGGAATCGTCCGCCAGCGCGGGCAGGCCGGAATGCGCCGAGGCGTGACGCGCCTTGGTCAGACAGTTCTCGATAAAGGTGCAATAAGGCTCTTCCGCTTCGGGGATGTTGAAAGCGGATTGTGGAAAAACCTCGAAATCCAGTGGCGCGAGGATAGCGCCGATTTCGCGCAGCTTGCCGGGGTTGTTGGAGGCGATGACAAGTTTTTTCATTATTTCAAAACCTTTCTTACCGCAGAGGACGCAGAGAAAAAGCACAATTCGATGATTTCCTCAGCGTCCTCTGCGGTTAACGCTTTTTTGTTCAGTTAACGCCCAGCGCCGCCTTCTGCCTGGCGACCAATTGTGCGATACCGCTCTGACCAAGGTCGAGCATGGAGTCCATTTCAGTGCGCGAGAACGGCGCACCTTCCGCCGTGCCCTGCACTTCGACGAAGCCGCCGCTGCCAGTCATGACGATGTTCATGTCGGTATCGCAATCGGAATCCTCGACATAATCCAGGTCCAGCACCGGTATGCCCCGATATACTCCGACTGAAACCGCAGCGACGAAATCGCGCAGCGGCGATGCTGTGAGCTTGCCTGTCTTCAGCAGGAAGGAAACGGCATCGTGCAGCGCCACATAGGCGCCGGTGATGCTGGCGGTGCGGGTGCCGCCATCGGCCTGGATGACGTCGCAATCGATCTGGATGGTGCGCTCGCCGAGCGCTTTCAAATCCACCACCGCGCGCAAGGAACGTCCAATCAGGCGCTGGATTTCCTGGGTGCGCCCGGTCTGTTTGCCCCTGGCCGCCTCACGGTCGATGCGCGTATTGGTGGAGCGCGGCAACATGCCGTATTCGGCGGTAGTCCACCCCTGAGCCTTGCCGCGCAGGAACGGCGGCACTTTTTCGTCGATGCTGGCGGTACAGATCACCTTGGTGTCGCCGCACTCGATCAGCACCGAGCCTTCGGCGTGTTTGGTGTAATTGCGGGTAATGACGATGTTGCGGAGCTGGTCGGGAGTGCGTTGGCTGGGCCGCATGGGGGATCCTCTGGTTCAGAAAAAAGGCGCCATTATAACGCCGGTTTATTTCGAATATTTCTGGATCGCCGCCTGGATTTCGGCAATCGCGCGCTCGATGTCTGCCTCCGTCACATCCGGTTCGCCTTCCGTGCCCCGCTCCGCACTGAAGGGGTTGAGCTGCACCGTATAGGCGTCCAGCGGCATGGTCGCGGTGGATATCGAGCGCGGGGTGAACAATTTTTCGTCACCCCAGCGCATGCCGATCGCGCTCAGGTTATCGCCATCTTCGCCGCCGCGCAATTCGGCATGGTCGAGCAATTCGGGAACGGCGGTAGCAATCGGGTAGGTATCGAGAATCGAGGCAATCTCATCCGTCGCAAGCAGGCCCCACAGGCCATCAGAACACATCAGCAGGGTATCCCCTTCGTGTAGCAGCATCTTGTGCGACAACTCGATATCGGGGGGAATGGTACCGCCCAGGCAACTGTAAACCTTGTTGCGCTCAGGGTGCGTGGTCATCTCATCCTCGGTGATTTTGCCCTGCTCGAACAGTTGCTGTACCAGGGAATGGTCGCGGGTGCGGGACGCCAGCTTGCCGCCATGAAAGAAGTACAAACGAGTATCCCCGACATGAGCCCAGTAGGCATGATTATCCTGCACCACGCAAGCCACGCAGGTGGTGCGCGGATGCTCGCTCAAGCCATGCGCCAGGACATAATCGCCAATGGCCTCGTGCGCCTGGTCAATGGTGGCTATCAGAAAGCGGAACGGATCTTTTAGCGCCGGCGTCGCCAGCTTCTGAAAGTTTTCCACCAGAAACTGCACCGCGATCTGGGAGGCGATCTCACCGTGAAAATGACCGCCCATGCCATCAGCCACCACCATCAGCAGCGCGTCCCGACTGTAAGAATAGGCCAGGCGATCCTGGTTGTATCTGCGTCCACCCTGACGGCTGGACTGGAAAATCGAAAATTTCACCGGTCACCTGTTTTTGTTTTGCTGAATTTATTGCGAAGGCTATGCAACAGCGAGGTTTTTTTCTGCGCTTCCGGCACCTTGTCCTTCTCCAGCAGCGCCTTTTGCACCACGAACACGCTCTGCGGCCGTTCCAGCGGATCCAGTTTCAGGCACCAGTCGATAAGCTCAAGAAAATGCTCGGAATAGTGACCGCCCCAGAGTTTTTTTGCCGACTCCTGTTTGTCCTGTTCCAGGCGCTGGTTGGCCGCCTGGGGAGCGAAACCGGCAAGGCAGGCGAACAGGCTTGCGCCGACGCCGTAAATATCGGTCCATGGGCCGAGCGCGTCGCGGTCGTGGCCGTATTGCTCCGGCGCGGCGAAACCCGGCGTGTACATCGGAGTGAGGCTGGATTTTTCCTGGGTCAGCGTCTGCCGTGCCGCGCCAAAATCCAGTAACAGCGGAGAGCCGTCAAGACGGATGTAGATATTCGATGGCTTGATATCGAGGTGCAGTATTTTGTGGGCATGGACCTCGCGCAGGCCACCGAGCATTTCGGCGAAAATGCGCCGGATGAAGTTTTCCTTGATTTCCTTCTTGTGGTACAGGATATAGTCCTGCAGCGTCCGGCCGCGCTCGTACTGCATCACCAGGTAAACCGTTTCATTGGCACGAAAGAAGTTGGTCACCCGTACCACGTTGGGGTGAGTAATCCGGGCAAGCGCTAGCCCTTCCTCGAAAAAGCATTTCATTCCATAACGAAATACATTCAGATTTTCCGCCGAAGAAGCTTGCACCAATGAGCCTGATTCCCGCAGCACCAAGGCGCTAGGCAGATACTCCTTGATCGCCACCGGCAATCCGTTCTCGTCATGCGCCAGGTAAACCAGGCTGAAGCCGCCTGAGCTGATCTGCTTGTCGATACGGTAATTGAGCAACTGGCAGCCGTGAGGAAGAGCCTGATTGGGTTGTGAGGCCATCGCACCATCTGTATGATTGAACATTGACCATTATTCTGATTTGGCCGGGCAAAGTAAAGCCTGAAGCTCATGAACGGACACCCCATGATATACAGCATGACCGGATTTGCCGCAGTGACACAGGAACTGGAACTGGGCTCCCTGAGCTTGGAACTGCGCTCGGTCAACTCGCGCTACCTTGAGACCCACTTTCGCCTGGACGAATCCTTTCGCGCGCTGGAACCTGCGCTGCGCGAAGGGATCGGCGCTGCGTTAAGCCGAGGCAAAGTGGAATGCCGGCTGAATTTCGCCGCGCGCAGCGCCAGCCAGGCTCCGCTGCGGCTCAATACCGCGCTCGCCGAACAGCTGGCGCAGCTTAGCCGTTCAGCTCAGGTGCTGCTGCCCGATGGTCAGCCGCTCGGTGTGGCGGACTTGCTGCGCTGGCCCGGTGTCATCGAAGGCGAAAGCATCGGCATGGAAGGCCTGCATGAAGCCTGTCTGCCCCTGCTGCGCAGGGGACTCGACGAGCTGTCCGCCACCCGGAGCCGCGAGGGAGAAAAGCTCAAGACCTTTTTGCTGCAACGCGTCGGGCAGATGGACACCCTGGTGACAGGCGTATTACCGCACATTCCACGGCTGATCGCGGCCTATCAGGAAAAACTCGCCGCCCGCCTCAAGGAAGTCATGGGGGCTGGCGACGATGACCGCATCCGCCAGGAAATCGCTTTGTTCGCCCAGAAAATCGACGTCGACGAAGAGCTGTCGCGACTGCAAACCCATCTCACCGAAATGCGGCGCATCCTCGAAAAAGGCGGCGCCGCCGGTAAGCGGCTGGACTTCCTGATGCAGGAGCTCAACCGCGAAGCCAATACCCTGGGCTCCAAATCGGCCGCGTCCGAAATGTCGCAGACGGCGATGGAGCTCAAGGTACTCATCGAGCAGATGCGCGAGCAAATCCAGAATATCGAATAAACGGTTCGGCTGGGGTAAGTCTCATGTAGGTTGGGTTGAGCGGCCTCATCGCGATACCCAACAAACCTAAACAACAAAACCTGTTTTTGAAGTTTGGGTTTGTTGGGTATCGCAAAAAACCGCTCAACCCAACCTACATGTGACAGGGGTTTGTTCACAAGGGCGGGCAGGATCCGCATCGGGCGTTGATCGTCATGATTGAAAGGTATGGCAATGAGCAAATATCCGATTGAAGTTTTCTGGAGCAACGAGGACGAGGACCACATCGCCACCGTCCCGGATTTACCCGGCTGCACTGCCTGGGGGGGCAACCGAGACGGATGCACTCCGCGAGGCTCATGACGCCATCGTCGCCTGGATCGAGGCTGCCACTGCTGCGGGACGACCTGTCCCGGAACCGATGCCGCCTTCATGCCGATCTGGCGCGCAGTGCCAAACGGGAGGGGGTTAGCCTGAACCAGTACCTGCTCTCTACCTGCTCACCGAACGCCAGGCAGTCCGCTCCCACGCCGCCTGACCCTCAACCAACGGAGTAAACATGGCCACAGGAAATCTATTTATCGTCACCGCGCCATCCGGTGCGGGCAAGACCAGCCTGGTACGGGAGCTGCTGCAGAACGACAGCCAGGTAAAGCTATCCGTTTCCTACACCACCCGCCCGGCGCGGCCGGGTGAAGTGGACGGCAAGGACTATCATTTCGTCACGGAACAGACGTTTATCAAGATGCTGGAACGAGGTGACTTCCTCGAAAGCGCCCAGGTTTACGGCAACCGCTACGGCACCTCCCAGCCGTGGATCGAAAATGCCATGCGCGAAGGCCAGGACATCCTGCTGGAAATCGACTGGCAGGGTGCCGCCCAGGTCAGAAAAATCTTCCCCCAGGCAACCGGCATTTTCATCCTGCCGCCCTCGCTGGAAGCCCTGCTCGCGCGGCTCACAGGGCGCGGCCAGGATTCTGGGGAAATCATCGCGCGCCGCCTGTCTGCCGCCCGCGAGGATATCGGTCATGTGGAAGAGTTTGATTATGTTATAATTAACGACATTTTCGAAACGGCGCTGCAGGACCTGATCAGCGTGATCCGCGCGCAGCGACTGACGGCAAGCCGACAACTCAGCGCTCATGCCGACATGATCGGCAAAATGAAATAACCGGCATCACTCAATCAAAGGAAGCTAGCATGGCACGCATTACCGTAGACGACTGCATGAAGACCATCAACAACCGTTTCGAGCTGGCCCTGGTCGCCACCGTGCGCGCTCGCCAGATCGCCCAGGGCGGCACGCCGATGGTGGAAGCCAACCGCGACAAACCCACCGTCATCGCCTTGCGCGAAATTGCCCAGGGCAAGGTCGGGCTGGAGATACTCAACCGCGGCCTGGCCTGAGCAGGGCCGAATTCATTCGGCTAGCAGCCTGTCTGACTTGAAGAATCGAAGCGAAAATTCGGCTGGGCGAGGACAGATTTTGCCGGT
>PFJY01000163.1 GCA_002784065.1 Hydrogenophilales bacterium CG_4_10_14_3_um_filter_58_23
CAGGCGAATTTCCCCGGCCACACCACCCGAGGACAAGTGCAGTAGATTTCCTTTAAGTCCGACAGACTCCTGGGCAAAGACGGGATTTTTACCACGCTGAATGAGGTGACGAATACTCCATACCGTTCACGCCAGCAGATTGACCTGCACGTTAACCTGCAGCATGGCCGCGTCGGTGCCGATGAAACTGCCGGACACGGGCGGCACGGTTTCCGGGTCGCGCGCCACCGCGACCGCTATATGCCGGTTACCAGTCACTTCACCCGAAGTCGGATCGAAGCCCTTCCAGCCGGTACCCGGCAGGTAAATTTCCACCCAGGCATGGGTCGTGGCATTGCCCACCTCGGTCGCCTGGGCATGTAAATAGCCGCTGACGAACCGGCTGGCCAACCCCAGGCAGCGGCACGATTCGATGAACAGCGTAGCGTAATCGCGGCAGGAACCGCTGCGCAGGAGCAGCGTTTGTGCAGGTGACTGAACACCTGATTCCTCCCTCGCCCGATAGCAAAATTGCTGACTGATCATCTGATTGAGCCTCACCAGCAGGGCAAAGGTTTGCATGCCCTGCAAGCCCAAACTTTGCAGCCAATTATTTATAACCTGTTGATTATCAATAAAAACCAGTCTCTGAAAGGGTGCCAGATCGCTCTGCTCGCCCAGCGCGTAGCGGAAGGGGAAATTGACCGCATAGCCTTCGAGCAGAAAGTCGTAAGGCTCGGGCGCGTAGTGCTGAATGACGACTTCGCTGGCAATCGTCAGTTTATTCGAGGGTTCCTGAAAGTTGACCAGCGCCAAAGAATTATCGAACACATCGCGCTGCCATTTGATGCGGCAGGCAGGCGTAATTCGCAGCCGTGAAGACTCGATGCGCACATCATGACCTTCACGCGGGCGCAGCAGCAAACGATGCTGATTGAGTGTCACTCGTGTCGGGAAAAAATATTCCGTCAGATGTGTGATGCGCAATCTTTGCATGACATTCAATCCGGTGCCGCGTCCAGCAGCTCGACATGCACCGACATTTCCCTTGGATATAAGGCCGGCCCAAACTGGTTGAATATGGCAACATCAGCAGCGTCCCGACCATATGCCACGGTGATGCGCCCGCCTTTTGGGCGGGGCTGCGTTGCATCAAAGGTGTACCAGCGCCCTCCCACATAGGCTTCGAACCAGGCATGAAAATCCATGGGTTCGAGCTCATGCAAATACCCTACCACCATGCGTGCCGGAATACACAAACCACGGCAAAGTGCGATGCCCAGATGCGCCAGTTCGCGGCACGCGCCCTCGCCCTGCTGATTGACTTCGACGGCAGAAAGCTGAAAGAAACCTGAGTCCGGGTTGAAGCGGATATGCTTGCGTATCCAGGTTTCAATGGCCGCCACCTGATCATAGCCGGGTGCAGCATCTGCGACAATTTCGCGCCCCAATTCGATAAACTTGTCCGACTCGCAATAGCGCGTTGGCAACAGATAGGTGAGAACATCGTCAGGCAGATTCTGAATGTCCTCAAACGGTGCACCGAGGCTGACATCCATGCCATCCGCCGTCAAAATATCGGCGGACGTGCAGATGCTAAATTCCCCCACAGGAGCTACCAGCCGCTGGCACAAATTACCAAAATTATCCGTGTACTCAATCACTGGCACACTGGGTTTGAGGGTGTAGGACTCACGCGCCACCCACTGGCGTATCCCGCTGCGCGGACGCAGCATAAGAATAAAGGGGGTCGCGATGCTCACGTCAAAGGTAATCCTGCATCCCGTGCGGAGCCACATCATTGTCTCCTTAAAAAATACTCGCGAGTTGACCAAAACCCGGCAATATACGTCAATAACGACCATTCAGACGGTAAAAATAATTGCTCATTTCCTCGGTTTCCGCACTCTTGTGGCGCGCCAAGCTGTGAGCGTAGCGCACCAGCCCCCGCATCACGTAATACATGATGGAATAGTGGCTATCCAGCAAGGCTTCCAGCTTGGCGCGTTCCAGAAACAGCACCGTACAATCTTCCTTCACTTCGATAGTGGCTTCGATTTTCATCATGTTACCGCCGACGAAGCTGATGACCCTGGCCAGATCGCCCGGATCTTTCAGACGCATGACCATATGTTCATTTTCAACAATGGCATTCACTTCGATTTCGCCTTCGGCCAGAATCAGCAACGCATCCCCGAGTGAGCATTCACCCGGCTTGCAAATAAATTCGCCTGCTTTGTAATACCTGACAGTCAGCAGCGCCAGTAAAATCGCGATCTCGGCTTCGCGCAATTCTGCAATCAACGTACTGTTGTGCAGGGCTTTCATCATGCTCGCATCGGTAATCATGTTAATCACTCCTCGTAAATTTCTGTCAAAAATCCGGCTTCAGACAGCTTTATGCGCTTAGTTCCTTGGCAACGATAATGGCTTCGGCAATCTCCGCGATGCGCTTGCCACGACTCATCGCCATGTTGCGCATCCTTTTATAAGCGTCTGCTTCGCTAAAACCGTGGTCGTCCATCAAAATGCTTTTGGCCTGATCCACCAGCTTGCGTTCGACTAGCTGGCTTCTGGCCTCCTTCAATTCATCGCGCAAACGCTTGTGTTCGGCAAAACGCGCCGCCGCCACCTGAATAATGCCGCTCAAATCCTCGCCCAGTATCGTGTGAGCCACATAGGCACTGACTCCGGCGCGCATCGCTGCCTGTATGCTGTGCTGATCCTTATGCGCCCCCAGCACCACCAAAGGTTTTTCCAGTGTCTGCGACATCAGGCTGATCTGCTCCAGCGTGTCGCGTCCGGGCGCATTGGCATCCACGATAATCACATCAGCAGAAGCCGCCTGTATCGCGTGTTCGTCCACCTGTTCCCAAGCCAGCACGCCGATTACTTCGTAGTCGGCAAGCTCAAGACTGGCTTTCAACCACGCTGCCCTATCTTGCACATCATCAATAATAAGTATGCGTTTCAACTTGTCTCCTCATCGTTCAACTTAATCTAAAGCAATAATCGAGCCAGATTTTAGACACTTGATTTATAAGGCTTTATTTTGCAAATAAAATCCGAAACAGGATATGGCGCGCAGTAACCGTGCATGACGCATGGTGTTGGTGCAGTCAGCGGGAATTAACCAGACGGCTAATCGCTTCAATCTGATCCAAAATCGGCTGCGGAATGGGCTCACGACCATCCAACATCTCGCGTATCAGGATCGCCGTTGTAGCATTACCAGGCGTGTCGGGTATCCCGTCCAAAGGGGGGGCACCGCCCTCGGTTGCGGGAAAAGCAATTTCAGCGTAACCGTCCACAAAGGCTTCCAGTTGCGGACGACGCCTTGGATTGGCATAGGCTTCACCCTCGGTGCCGCGCAACAACAAGGCTCGCCCACCATCCTCCCGCAAAAACTGATGCATCTTTTCCAGATACTCAGGATGGGTAACGGCAACCAGGCGCACGCTGCGTCCGCGTGCCGGGTCGAGTAATTTGACCAGTGTATGACCGCTATTACGCAGCCCCAAACGTGAACGCAGAGCCAGCAAACGATCCAGTCCCGGCACCAGTGCCGCCAGATCAATAAAGGCGATGTGCTGTTCCGCCAGCAATTGGCCTGTTTGCTCGATGCTGTGCGCTTTGGCAATGCCCAGCGCAGCCATCATCCCGGAAGGATCTACTCGGGTGTCAAAATCGTAGCGACCGTGAATCAGCACTGGCACGCCCATCTGCGCCAGCAGCAACGCCAGCAAGGGCACCAGATTGGGTTGGCGGCGAGCGCCGTTGTAACTGGGAATGACCACCAGATGCGGACTTCCGTCAGACAGCAAAATCTGCGGGGTGCGCGCATCCAGCGCCGTCTTGAAACCCAATAATTCTTCATCCGATTCGCCCTTGATGCGCAGACCGATCAACAAGGCACCCAGCTGCAATTCGTCAATCTCGCCATCCAGCATCGCGCCGAATAACCGTTCCGCATCTGCCTGCGATAAATCCCGCGCGCCTTTTGCACCGCGACCTATTTCACGAATATATTGGATTGCATCCATATTTAACCCTTTCAATTTATGCTGCTGCCTGTTATTCCGCACCCATTCACAGACCATGCGCATGGCGGAACGCTTGCGGTTCATATGATTTACCTTAACGTGAAACTCGCGCAGCGACGAATCGTACCCCTCGCCCTCTGGGAGAGGGGGAACGGGGGTGAGGGAACGGGCATGGCGCGTTTGCGGGTGGTTGCCCACCGGGCAACCACCCTGCGAGAACCCTTTCATTATCAGGGTTGGCAATATGCCATGCCCGTTAGGCGTAGCCCCGTTGGGGCTTCCACCTACCAGACGGCTTGGCGGATCAATTCCGGTAACTCGGCCTGCTGGTGCAGTACCTCGCCCAGCACGATCAGCGCGGGCGCGCCGACCTGATGCACGACTTCGGGTAATTGCGCCAAGGTGGTGTGAACTT
>PFJY01000089.1 GCA_002784065.1 Hydrogenophilales bacterium CG_4_10_14_3_um_filter_58_23
CAGCCGAATTTTCGCTTCGATCCCCATAAGTCCAACAGGCTCCTAGCACCGATTACTCGCCCTTGGCACTCGCAACCTTTTTGCCGCGGTAGAAACCACTGGGGCTGACGTGGTGACGCAGGTGAATTTCCCCGGTGATCGGCTCCACGGCCAATGGTGGGTTGGTCAGGAAGTCGTGCGCACGACGCATGCCACGCTTAGAGGGGGATTTCTTGTTCTGTTGTACAGCCATGATGACTCCTAATTTTTTCTCAAATCTTTCGGGCACCTCTAAAAATCCGGAGGATTTCTAGAGGTGCCCTTTCGCTTTTAGTGCGGCCAATACACTAAAAGCATTTTGTTTATCGGTTTCTGCCTGACCAAAATTTCCGCCCGCCTTACAGGCTCCCGCCGCGTGCGTGGGTGCCATTGGCAAGCCCAGCAACACTTCATCCTCGACCAACGCCAGCACATCCATATTTGGATCCACCTTGATCGCGTCCGTCAATTCATCCTCGTTCACCACCGATGGGAAACGTTGTTCATCCTCAATCAATTCCAGTTCGGAATTGAGGTCAACAGGATAAGCCAGAGTCCCGAGGCAACGCTGGCACCTAAGTTGCAGCATGCCCTTGACAGCGCAAACCAAAAAAAGTTGATCGTTCTCGCCGCGCTTGCCGGTCAGGGTGTACTCCAGCAACCCGCTGCTGGAAAACAGCAAATCCTGCAGCCGACTCAGGTTTGCGACCGCGGCAATACCGTTTAACGATTCGCCGTTGCGCGCAAACTCAATGCTGTTGATGACGACCTGTTCAGGCATAAGGCGCGCATGATATAATTTTTATGATTGGCTGTCAAAAAACAAGCTCCATGATCAATCACAGAAACTTGATGTTTTGATAATTTAACGGGTTCTCGCGTGATCAAGAAAATTCTTATTGCCAATCGTGGCGAAATTGCGGTTCGCATTGTACGCGCCTGCTCCGAAATGGGGATTAAATCCGTCGCCATCTATACGGATGCCGACCGACATGCCCTGCACGTCAAAAAGGCCGATGAATCCTATAATATCGGTTCCGATCCGGTCATCGGCTACCTGAACGCACCTAATATAGTCAATCTCGCCGTTGCGGCAGGTTGCGATGCCCTTCATCCCGGCTACGGCTTCCTTTCTGAAAATCCCGTTCTGGCAGAAATCTGCGCCAAGCGAGGCATCAAATTCATCGGCCCCTCTCCGGAAGTCATCCACCGCATGGGCGACAAGATCCAGGCCCGTCAGGCGATGATCGATGCCGGAGTACCGGTAGTGCCAGGCAGCGAAGGCAATCTCGGCAACGTCAATCAGGCGGTGGAGCTGGCCGCTGAAATTGGCTACCCCGTCATGCTGAAAGCCACCAACGGCGGGGGTGGGCGCGGTATCCGCCGCTGCAACAGCGAAGAAGAACTGATCAAGAATTATGATCGCGTAGTTTCCGAAGCCACCAAGGCGTTCGGCAAGCCTGAAGTTTTCATGGAAAAATGCGTGGTCAAACCGCGCCACATCGAAGTCCAGATCCTCGGCGACCGCTTCGGTAGCGTGATCCATCTGTTCGAACGCGATTGTTCGATCCAGCGCCGCAATCAGAAGCTGATCGAAATCGCACCTTCCCCGCAACTGACCCGCGCCCAGCGCGACTACATCGGCAAGATCGCCGTGCAGGCAGCCAAGACCGTCGGCTACGAAAACGCGGGTACAGTGGAGTTTCTGCTTGACCAGGACAACCAGTTCTACTTCATGGAAATGAATACCCGTCTACAGGTAGAGCACACCGTAACGGAAACCATTACCGGCATCGACATCGTGCAGGAGCAAATCCGCATCGCCAGCGGCCTGCCGCTACAGTACAAGCAGAAAGACGTCAATTATCGCGGCTACGCCATGGAATTCCGCATCAATGCCGAAGACCCAAAAAACGATTTTCTCCCCTGTTTTGGCCGCATCACCCGCTACTATGCGCCCGGCGGCCCCGGCGTGCGCACCGACGCGGCCATGTACACGGGTTATATCATCCCTCCCTACTACGACTCCATGTGCGCCAAGCTCACTGTTTGGAGCCTGACCTGGGAAGGCGTGGTCGAACGGGGCAAGCGTGCCTTGAACGATATGGTGGTCTATGGGGTGAAAACCACGATTCCTTATTATCAGGAAATCATGCAGCACCCGGATTTCCGTAATGGAAAGTTCGATACCAGTTTCGTGGAAACCCACCCCGAGCTGACAAACTATTCGGTGAAGCGCCCCAATGAATTGCTTGCAGCCGCCATCTCGGCGGCCATCGCGGCCCATGTGGGGCTTTGATCTCGACTTATTGATTTGTAACGCAAGGATAAAGCATGGCTAAAGTTTTCATCAGCGATCTGGTACTGCGCGACGGGCATCAATCCCTGATTGCGACCCGTATGCGCACTGAAGATATGCTGCCGATCTGCGCCAAGCTGGACAGCGTGGGCTTCTGGTCGCTGGAAGCCTGGGGCGGCGCGACTTTCGACACCTGCGTGCGTTTTCTGCGCGAAGATCCGTGGGATCGCCTGAAAGCGCTGCGCAAGGCGCTGCCCAACACCCGCATCCAGATGCTGCTGCGCGGCCAGAACCTGCTTGGCTATCGCAATTACTCCGATGACGTGGTGCGTGCTTTCGTCAAGAAATCCGCCGACAACGGCGTCGATGTATTCCGTATTTTTGACGCCATGAACGACCTGCGCAATTTGCGCGTTTCCATCGAGGCGGTGAAAACCAGCGGCAAAATCGCCGAGGGCGCGATCAGCTACACCACCAGCCCGGTACACAACATCCCCTATTTTGTCGGCCTGGCCCGTGAATTCGAAGCGATGGGCTGCGACACCCTGGCCATCAAGGACATGGCCGGTCTCCTCACCCCCGCCACCACGGCGGAACTGGTCAAAGCGATTGCCGCTGCGGTAAAGATGCCGATCCACATGCACAGCCATGCGACCTCAGGCCTGTCAGCGATGTGCTTCCTGCGCGCGGTGGAAAACGGCGCGACCATACTCGATACCTGCAACTCCTCATTTGGCGAGGGCTCCAGCCATACTTCCACGGAAAGCATGGTTGCCGCGCTGGCCGGCACCGAATACGACACCGGCTTGAGCCTGCCGCTGCTACAGGAAATCACCGCTTATTTCCGCGAGACCCGCAAAAAATACTGGCAGTTCGAAAGCGCGTTCACCGGCGTGGATACCAGGGTGCTGGTCAATCAGGTTCCCGGTGGCATGATTTCCAACCTGTCCAACCAACTAAAGGAACAGGGCGCGCTCAACCGCATGGACGAAGTGTTGGCGGAAATCCCCCGGGTACGCGAAGATTTGGGTTTCCCTCCGCTGGTCACGCCGACTTCGCAGATCGTCGGCACCCAGGCGGTCTTGAATGTGCTGACTGGCCAGCGTTACAAATCCGTCACCACCGAAGTCAAAAATTATCTGCAAGGCCGCTATGGCAAGACGCCCGGCGAAGTCAATGCACAGGTGAGAAGCATCGCCATCGGCAGCGCAGAAATCATTACCAGCCGTCCAGCCGACCAACTGAAAGACGAGCTGGACAAGCTGCGCGGCGAGATCGAAGGCATCGCCAAGAGCGAAGAGGACGTGCTGACCTATGCCATGTTCCCGGAACTGGCTCGCGCGTTCCTGCAGGAACGCACCGCCGGCGCGCTCAAGCCCGAACCGCTGCTACCGGTCGGCAGCAACCTTTCCTGCGACCCGCTTTATTCGCCAAGCGAATTCAATGTCACCCTGCACGGCGAAACCTACCATATTCATATCAGCGGCTCCGGTCGTCCTGGCGAAGAGCAGCGACCGTTCTTCATCTCGGTTGACGGAATACAGGAAGAAGTGATTGTGGAGGCGCTCAACGAAGTCGAGGTGTTTGGCGGCATGGCTGGCGGCGGAAAATCCAAGCCCAAGGAAACCAGCCCGAAAGCGGGCAGCAAGCGTCCGCGCCCTTCACATCAGGGCCACGTCACCACCGCCATGCCCGGCACCATCGTGGATGTCCTTGTCGAACCCGGCAAAAAGGTCAAAGTCGGCGACCCGGTGCTGGTGATCGAAGCGATGAAAATGGAGACCGAAGTCCATGCGCCGATCAGCGGCACGGTACTCAGCGTTTACATCGTCAAGGGAGACAGCGTCACGCCCGACGAAGCGCTGGTGGAAATTCAACTGGAATAAAGGCAGTGCCAAGCCCACGTAGGGCGGAAAAGCGTAGCGCCTTCCGCCGTGTGTCGGAGCCACCTGAAGAGAGATAAGGATTTTACATTCGGCGGATAACGCTACGCTCATCCGCCCTTGTATTATCCCTTTGCAACAAATTCGATGGTTTTGTATCACATTCCATCGA
>PFJY01000130.1 GCA_002784065.1 Hydrogenophilales bacterium CG_4_10_14_3_um_filter_58_23
CCCGTTCGTCCAATCACACCTAATCTTGCCGCTTCAGGCTCATTCCTGGTTGGAAATACAGGCCTCGTTCAGGCTCATTCCTCATTGGACAAGGCTGGAGATTGACCGGAGACCTCAATATGCGGTATTTTAACCCTTTTTAGAGTGCGGTAAGTAATGAGCAAAGCTTCAAAATCACCGACCTTCGAAAGCGCACTCGCCGAGTTGGAAAATATCGTCGCCACCATGGAAGCGGGCCAGTTGCCGCTGGAGCAGCTTCTGTCGGCCTACAAGCGCGGCGCGGAGCTCCTCCAGTTCTGTCAGCAGGCGTTGCAGGATGCGCAGCAGCAGGTGCGTATCCTCGAAGCGGGCAGCTTGCAGAATTTCGTTGGCGATACGGACAAAGCCAGTGATTATTGATTTTCAGACATGGGAAGCCACCCTGCAGCAGCGCATGGAAGGCGTGCTGTCCGACGTGCTGCCGCAGCCCTCGATTGCGCCGCAGCGCCTGCATCAGGCGATGCGTTACGCCGTACTCGGCGGCGGCAAGCGCATCCGTCCTTTGCTGGCCTTCGCCGCCGGTGAAGTGGCTGGTGCCGATCCGCAATGCGTCGATGTCGCTGCGGCTGCGGTCGAACTGATCCACGCTTATTCCCTGGTGCATGACGACCTGCCGTGCATGGACGATGACAGCCTGCGGCGCGGCAAACCCACCTGTCACCTCGAATATGACGAGGCCACTGCGCTGCTGGTGGGCGATAGCCTGCAAGCCTTGGCCTTCCAGCTATTGGCGGAACGCCCGTTGGCAGACGCTTCTGTGGCGCCGCCGGAAATGCTGAGGATTCTGGCGGTGGCCGCCGGTTCGCGCGGCATGGCCGGCGGTCAGGCGATTGACGGCGAAAGCGTCGGCAAGGCACTGCCCCTGCCGGAGCTGGAATTCATGCACATCCACAAGACCGGCGCGCTGATCCGGGCTTCGGTGCAGCTCGGTGCGCTTTGCGGCAAGGGGCTTGAAAGCGGCGAAATGGAGCGCTTGCTGCACTACGCAAAATGTATCGGGCTGGCCTTCCAGGTGGTGGACGACGTGCTCGATGCCGAATCCACCACAGCCACGCTGGGCAAGACGGCCGGCAAGGATGCAGAGGCCAACAAACCGACTTACGTTTCTATTCTTGGCGCGAATGCGGCGCGTGCCTTTGCTGCCGATTTGCACCGGGATGCTTTACAGTCGCTCGAAGTGTTCGGCGCACGGGCGGAAAGATTACGCCAGATCGCCGATTTCATCGTCAAGCGGCAATTTTGAACAGCAAAGTAGGGTGGGCACGCTTTTGTGCGTGGGAGCGACCTCCAGGTCGCGATTTTCGCTTTGATCCCGCCGCTCCCACAGCACAAAAAAACGTGCCCACCCTATCTCTGCGGTTGAAGGATTTTTGTGCCAGGTAAGTACCCTCTCCTCGAAACCATCAACAACCCCACAGAATTGCGCGCTCTCGACCGCAAGCAACTGCCTCAGCTTGTCGAGGAGTTGCGTACCTTTCTGATTGAAAGCGTGAGCAAGTCCGGCGGCCACCTGGCCTCCAACTTGGGCGCGGTGGAGTTGACCGTCGCCCTGCATTACGTGTTCAACACGCCAGACGACCGGTTGGTGTGGGATGTTGGCCACCAGACCTATACACACAAGATTTTGACCGGGCGGCGCGAGGCCATGGCTACCCTGCGCCAGCTCGGCGGCATCGCCGGTTTCCCCAAGCGCGCCGAGAGCGAATACGATGCTTTCGGCACCGGCCATTCCAGCACTTCGATCAGCGCCGCGCTCGGCATGGCGGTTGCGGCCCAGGCAGAAGGCAGTGACCGGCGCGCGGTGGCGATCATCGGCGATGGCGCCATGACCGGGGGCATGGCGTTCGAGGCGCTCAACAACGCCGGCGCGATGGACGCCAATCTCCTGGTGGTGCTGAACGACAACGACATGTCGATCTCGGAAAATGTCGGCGCGCTCAACAACTATCTTGCCAAGCTCATGTCGGGGCGCTTTTATGCCGCAATGCGCAAGGGCGGCGAGAAGGTGCTGGGAGCGATGCCGCCGATTCTGGAACTGGCCAAGCGCGCCGAAGAGCATGTAAAGGGCATGGTCATTCCCGGCACCCTGTTCGAGGAATTCGGCTTCAACTACATCGGCCCGATTGACGGACACGACATCGACGTGCTGGTGACCACGCTGAGCAACCTGAAGCAGCGCCAGGGGCCGCAGTTGCTACACATCGCCACTCAGAAGGGCAAGGGCTACAAGCTGGCCGAAGAGGATCCCTGCCGTTACCATGGCGTCGCCAAATTCAACCCCGAGGACGGCGTCGCCGAGGCCAGCGGCAAGCTCACCTACACCCAGGTATTCGGCGACTGGCTGTGCGACATAGCGGCGCAGGACGCGCGCGTGATCGGCATTACCCCGGCGATGTGCGGAGGCTCCGGCATGGTGCGCTTCGCGCAGGAATACCCGATGCGTTATTTCGATGTCGGCATTGCCGAGCAGCACGCGCTGACTTTTGCCGCTGGCATCGCCTGCGAAGGGATGAAGCCGGTGGTGGCGATCTATTCGACATTTTTGCAGCGAGCTTACGACCAGTTGATCCACGACATCGCGCTGCAGAATCTGCCCGTTGTGCTGGCGATTGACCGTGCCGGGCTGGTCGGCGCCGACGGCCCGACCCACGCCGGCAGTTTTGACCTGACCTTTTTGCGCTGCGTGCCCAACATGCTGGTGATGGCGCCCTCGGACGAGAACGAGTGCCGCCAGATGCTCTACACGGCATTTATGCATAACGGCCCGTCAGCGGTGCGCTATCCGCGCGGCGGCGGCACGGGGGTCGCCATCCAGCAGGAAATGCAGGCACTGCCGATGGGCGAGGGCGAAATCCGGCGCGAGGGCGAAAAAATCGCCATTCTCGCCTTCGGCAGCATGCTGATGCCCGCGCTGGCCGCAGCCGAAGAACTCCAGGCCACGGTCGCCAACATGCGCTTCGTCAAACCGCTGGACGAGGCGCTGACGCTACGCCTGGCGCAAACCCACGACCTGCTCGTCACAGTCGAAGAGAACGCGGTGATGGGCGGCGCGGGCAGCGCCGTGCTCGAATTCCTGGAGAGTCGGGGCGCTACGGTGCCGGTGCTGCAACTCGGTCTGCCAGACCGTTTCGTCGAACATGGCGACCCGGCCAAATTGCTGGCGGCTTGCGGTTTGGATCAGGAGGGCATCGTCCGCGCGGTGCGAGCCCGATTGGCCGGTCTCCGTGTAACCGAGTAGTTTACTCAACTATTATCCAATGTTATACTTGGTCTAAATCAATTCAAGGAATAAATCATGAGCGATTGCAATGTGACTTGCGATGTGAAGGCCCCTGGCTGTGACAAGGACGGCATCGCCGACGTGCAGAACTACGCGGATTCCCGCCAGATCGCCATCGACAAGGTGGGCATCAAATCCATCCGCCATCCGGTCAGGGTTGCAGACAAGAGCGGGGGCGTGCAGCACACCATCGCCCTGTTCGACATGAACGTTTATTTGCCGCATAACTTCAAGGGCACGCACATGTCGCGCTTCGTTGAGATACTCAACAGCGGCAACAACGAGCGCGAGTTTTCGGTGGAATCGTTCGAGACCATGCTGCGCGAGATGGTGCAGCGGCTGGAGGCCGAGTCCGGCCACGTCGAGATGAGCTTTCCCTACTTCATTAACAAGACGGCCCCGGTTTCCGGCGTGCAGAGCCTGCTCGACTATGACGTCACCTTCATCGGTGAAATCGTCAAGGGCAAGTACCAGCTCATCATGAAAGTGGTGGTACCGGTCACCAGCCTGTGCCCGTGCTCGAAGAAGATTTCCGATTACGGCGCCCACAACCAGCGTTCCCACGTCACCGTGGCGGTACGCACCAATGACATGGTGTGGATCGAGGACGTTGTGCGGATGGTGGAAGATCAGGCGTCATGCGAACTGTACGGCCTGCTCAAGCGGCCGGACGAAAAGTTCGTCACCGAACGTGCCTACGACAATCCCAAGTTCGTCGAGGACATGGTGCGCGACGTGGCTGCCGCGCTCAATGCCGATAAGCGTATCGATGCCTATGTGGTGGAAGCGGAGAACTTTGAATCCATCCATAACCACTCGGCTTATGCGTTGATTGAGCGGGACAAGACGGCGGTCTAATTCGCGTAAGGTGTAATGTAGTGGGGATCAAAAACTGCGCGCAGTGCATCGGATGGTTCCATTCCGCTCGTGCATTGTGCGCGGCGGCATACGTCAAATTTGAAAGGGCGACGGGCTCCTGTGAGCCTGTCGGACGTGTGTCACGAACACAAGCGCGAGCTTGTGATGCTGTACTGAAGATGGGGGGTAGGCCTCCCGAAGTCGACTTGCGGGAGCTGACTTCAAACCGCCCAGTGCTGCTGTGCTC
>PFJY01000231.1 GCA_002784065.1 Hydrogenophilales bacterium CG_4_10_14_3_um_filter_58_23
TGGTTTACGGGCTGGTTCTACCTGTTCTTTGGCGACTGGAAGGCGTGGGGCGTGGACAAATACATCTCCCTGGAGTGGGTGGCTTTCTTCCATGCCGCGGGCGCGTTCATGATGCTGATCTTCCTGATCGCCCACGTCTATCTGACCACCGCCGGGCATACGACGACCTCGCACATCAAGGCGATGATAACCGGTTGGGAAGAAGTGGATTAACCAGGCTGTTGATGCAGAAAAGGCCGCTATGCGTAGCGGCCTTTTTTCATTGGTGTGGTAACCTGCTTACCAGAGCTTCCAGAAGCTCTTTTTGGAGGACGTCGATTTCGCGCCCTTCGAGAGAAAATACGGCGCATAAGCCTTGTCGGTTCCCAGAATATGATGGGTCAGCCAATTCTTCAAAAAATGCAGCAACTCGAAACTGACATTCGCCTCGCCGCTTTTAAGTTTCCGCTGGAGCTCGATGACCTGGGCAATCAGTGCTTCATGCTCTCGCCGGTGAGGCTCATAATCAGGGTACCCCAGGATGCGCATCAAGCTTTCCTCAACCGTGAAATGCACTCGGGTATACTCGACCAGCTTGTCGAGGATTTCAATGCAGGCGACCGATCCATGTTTTTCCCAGATAGCGGTATGCAGCTGATTTAGTAGCCTGACCAATTCCTTGTGCTGGTTATCGATTTCTTCGATTCCCACGCTAAGTTCATCAACCCATTCCAGAAGTTCGCTCATGATTCATGACCTCATAAAAAGATATAAAGGTAAACTATATATCATTCTATGTTAAATCGTAACCAACTGCATTGACACCCATCAACCTTTGGTTATTTGCCTGATTTGGCCGCAGCGTCGCGCAGAAATGGCAGGTACTGCGACCAGCCCGCAATCGGCCCGACATGGGAAAACACCACGATGCCATGCTTGTCGAGGACATAGGTAGTGGGGAAAACCACCGCCAGTTCCCGGTCGAGGATCGGCTTGCCGCTGGAGAGCGTCAGAAATTCCGACCCGACGTCCTTGATGCCGGAATCATGCAAGGGCAGGGTTAAATGCTGCTGCTGCGCCCACTGGTGCGCGGTAGCAAAATTCTCCCGCATCTGCAGCAGGACTAACTGCACGCCAGAGGAAGCACCCAGTTCCTGATGGAGCTTCTGCAATTCCGGCATTTCGCGCCGGCAAGGCGGGCACCATGTACCCCAGAAATGCAGCACAGTCACCTTGCCGCGCAAGTCGGACAGCTTCATCGACTTGTCAGCGGGGCCCTTGATGGCGAGATCGAAGAACCGGTCGCCAAGCTCCTTGCCGGTCTTCGCCTTGCCAGCCTCGGCACGGCCCTGATACGGCCCCCACAGGGTTGGCCATCTTTTGGCGTCGAACACCACCCTGTCGTCAACGGCATAGGGCACGCAGGGTTGCCCGGTTTGCTGCTGACACTCCTGGAGAGCCTCATCGGTAGCGGAATCAGCCGTAACCTCATCGGACTTCCAAGCCCAAGTTCCGCCCGGTGCGATAATGAAAGCCCGGTGTTCCCCGGCGGCAAGAAATTCCCTGTAGCCTTTCTTGCCGTGCGTATCGAGATGCGGCACCGCCTCGGCCTCGTTCAGCCCGGCAGCAAGCGCGGGCATGCCGCAGAAAGCGGCAGCCAGGCAGGCTGTCATGAGCGCGAGACGAAAAGTTCCTGACATGCCATTCATCAACCCTTCTCGAACACGAATGCGCCGTTCCGCCAATCCACCCGAATGGTGTCCTTGGCCGCAAAGCTCCCGGCCAGAATTTCCCGCGCCAGTGCATTCTCCAGATGCGCCTGGATCGCCCGCTTCAGAGGCCGCGCACCGAACACCGGATCGAAGCCGGCCGCGGCCAGTTCGGTCAGCGCCGCGTCCGACACTTCCAGCTTCATCTCCATGGCCGCCAGACGCCGGGTCAGGTACTGCAACTGGATAGCGGCGATGGACTTGATGTGCTTCTCGTCCAAGGCATGGAACACCACCACTTCGTCGATGCGGTTGATGAATTCCGGCCGGAAATAGCTTTTCACCTCCGCCATCACCGCCAGCTTCACCACCTGGTAGTCGTCCCCTTCCATCTGCTGGATCATTTGCGATCCCAGGTTGGAGGTCATCACGATCACGGTGTTCTTGAAGTCCACGGTGCGGCCCTGGCCATCGGTCATGCGACCGTCGTCAAGCACCTGCAGCAGGACGTTGAACACGTCGGGATGCGCCTTCTCCACCTCGTCGAGCAGGATCACGCTGTAGGGTTTGCGGCGCACCGCTTCGGTCAGGTAGCCGCCCTCTTCGTAGCCCACGTAGCCGGGCGGCGCGCCGATCAGCCGCGCCACCGAGTGCTTCTCCATGAACTCGGACATGTCGATGCGGATCAGATGATCCTCGGAATCGAACAAGAATCCGGCCAGCGCCTTGCACAGCTCGGTCTTGCCGACGCCGGTAGGTCCGAGAAACAGGAACGAGCCATATGGCCGGTCAGGGTCGCCCAGCCCGGCGCGCGAACGCCGGATGGCATCCGCCACCAAACGCACCGCCTCATCCTGGCCGACCACGCGCTGGTGCAACTGGTCTTCAATGTGCAGCAGCTTGTCGCGCTCGCCTTCCATCATCTTGGAAACCGGGATACCGGTCGCGCGCGACACCACCTCGGCGATTTCCTCCGCCCCCACCTGGGTGCGGAGCAGCTTGTGGGCGGGCTTTGCCTCCTCAGCCGTATCGGCGTGCTTCAGTTGCGCCTCCAGCTGCGGAATTTTGCCATACTGGATTTCGGAGACTTTCTGCCACTCGCCCTTGCGGGTGGCCGCTTCCATTTCCACCTTGAGCTTTTCCAGCTCTTCCTTGATGTGCTGGCTGCCCTGCACCTGGGCCTTCTCGGCCTTCCATATCTCTTCCAGGTCGTTGTACTCGCGCTGCAATTTGACGATCTCTTCATCGAGCAGAACCAGGCGTTTTTTCGAGGCCGCGTCCTTCTCCTTCTTCACCGCCTCGCGCTCGATCTTGAGCTGGATCAGGCGGCGGTCGAGCTTGTCCATGACTTCCGGCTTGGAGTCGATTTCCATCCTGATGCGTGAGGCGGCCTCGTCGATAAGGTCGATCGCCTTGTCGGGCAGGAAACGGTCGGTGATGTAGCGGTGCGACAATTCGGCCGCCGCGATAATAGCCGGGTCGGTAATATCGACGCCGTGGTGCAGCTCGTACTTCTCTTGCAGGCCGCGCAGGATGGCGATGGTATCTTCCACCGAGGGCTCGTCCACCAGTACCTTCTGGAAGCGGCGTTCCAGGGCGGCGTCTTTCTCGACGTACTTGCGGTATTCGTCCAGCGTGGTCGCCCCGATGCAGTGCAGCTCGCCGCGCGCCAGGGCGGGTTTGAGCATATTACCGGCATCCATCGCGCCTTCCGCCTTGCCGGCGCCGACCATGGTGTGCAGCTCGTCGATGAAGAGGATGATGCGGCCCTCCTCCTGGCCCACTTCCTTGAGCACGGCTTTCAGGCGCTCCTCGAATTCACCCCGGTATTTGGCGCCGGCCAGCAGCCCGGCCATGTCCAGCACCAGCACGCGTTTGCCCTTCAGGGTTTCCGGCACCTCGCCGTTGATGATGCGCTGCGCCAGGCCCTCGACGATGGCGGTCTTGCCGACGCCGGGCTCGCCGATCAGCACCGGGTTGTTCTTGGTGCGCCGCTGCAAGACTTGTATCGTGCGGCGGATCTCGTCGTCGCGACCGATCACCGGGTCGAGTTTGCCGAGCCGGGCGCGCTCGGTGAGATCCAGGGTGTATTTTTTCAGGGCTTCGCGCTGCCCTTCGGCTTCGGCGTTGTTCACGGTTTCTCCTCCTCTAACGGCATTGATGGCTTGTTCCAGCGCTTCCCGCGCGACCCCATGTTCCTTCAGCAGGCGCCCGGTCTCGCCCTTGTCCTGAACGGCGACCAGCAGGAAAATCTCCGAAGCGATGAACTGGTCGCCGCGCTTTTGAGCTTCCTTGTCGGTGAGATTCAGAAGATTATTCAGGTCGCGGGAAATGCTCACCTCGCCGCCCTGCCCCTCGACCTTGGGCAGTCGCTCGATCGCCTTGTGCAGGGCGGGTTTCAGCGCGCCGACATTGCCCCCGGCGCGCTGCAGGATCGAAGCGGTACCGCCGTCCTCCTGACCAAGCAGTGCCAGCAGCAGGTGCTGGGGTTCGATGTACGGGTTGTCCTGGCCGACCGCGAGGCTCTGAGCATCGTTCAATGCCTGCTGGAACTTGGTAGTGAGTTTGTCGAAACGCATCATCAATCCCTCTCAAAAATAATAAATAGATATCAAGCTCCTATATAAGGAAAATGGGTATCCCTTTGACGCACGTACGAGATCATGATATTTTCGTGCTATGGAAAAAGCAAGCCCGATTC
>PFJY01000046.1 GCA_002784065.1 Hydrogenophilales bacterium CG_4_10_14_3_um_filter_58_23
CAGTCGCAAGGTGTCCCTATCGATATGCTTGAAAGCCCCACAGGGTGATCCTTCGGATCAGACGCCAACACGATTTGCGAAAAGAGCCTTTTGTTTCGTAGGGGGATTTTGTGAAAGAGCGGCGTAGTTATTCATACGCCCGACTGAACAAAATTTCCATACGAACCAGAAGTAGGCGCCTCTAGGAGCCTGTCTGGATTGCTGATTTTGAGCGGCGCCGATAAACTGTTCAAAGCTATTGCGCCGCAAAAAGCAAAATAACAGGGGAGGGGAGATGAATAATGAGGAAGTGCTGCCATGGGGTGTCGGCGAACCAAAATCGGAGCGCGCCTCGCTACTCGCTGATACGGAATTCCTGGAAAGCCTGAGGCGCCAGATGCTCAAATTCGCCACCCTGCAACTGTCCGATGCGCATCTTGCCGAGGACGCCGTGCAAGAAGCGCTCATCGGCGCGCTCAAGAATGCCAAGTCATTTGGCGGGCGGGCAGCCTTGAAGACTTGGGTATTCGCGATCCTCAAAAACAAAATCGCGGATGTATTGCGGCAAAAGCAACGTCTTGTCTATGCCGGCAGCTTCATGCGTGAGGGCGAGGAAGACGAAGATTTTTCGGCGCTGTTTGACAGCAAAGGCTTCTGGCAGACGGATGAACGTCCGGTGGCATGGGCCAATCCCGAGGAGTCTTTGCGAGAGAGTCAATTCTGGCGCGTGTTTGAAGCCTGTCTGGAAAATCTGCCCGGCAACCAGGCTCGGGTCTTCATGATGCGTGAATTTGTCGAACTCGATTCCCGCGAGATCTGCGCGACAGCCGGTATCACTGTCAGCAACCTCAACGTGATGTTGCACCGTGCCCGCCTGCGCCTGCGCGAGTGCCTTGAGAACCGTTGGTTTGTGGAGGGAGAACGGCCATGCTGAACTGTCAAGAGGCTACCCGGCTGCTCTCGGAGTCGCAAGAGCGAACGCTTGCCTGGCAAGAACGCTTGTCGCTCAAAATGCATCTAATGATGTGCTCCGGGTGCCGGAACTTTGGAAAACAGATGCATACGCTTCGTCAGGTGGCGCACGCTTACGCCAAAGGAGAGGATGAACGCACCGACAAGACTGGCGAATAAGCGCCCGTGGTTACGGGTATGATTTTTACCTACAATTATCTTTACACATTGACCGGGAGGCCATCATGAACCGTAGAAATTTTTTCAAGCACCTGGCCGGACTGTTGTTCCTCATCGCCATTCCGGCTATTGCCAAGGAGGTATCCGCTGCCATGAAACCCTTAATCAAAAGCAAACAAGCCTGGCGCGCGCTATTGCCCGCTGACCGTTACGCCGTGCTGTTTGAGGAGGCCACCGAGCCATCGCGCAGCAGCGCGCTGGACCATGAAAAACGCAGCGGCAGCTTTGTCTGCGCGGCCTGTTTCCTGCCGTTGTTCGATGCCAAACAAAAGTTCGACAGCGGCACGGGCTGGCCGAGTTTTTGGCAAGCCTTGCCGGATGCGGTTGCGACCAGGACGGATTTCAAGTTGATTTGGCCGCGCACCGAATACCATTGCGCGCGTTGCGGCGGCCATCAGGGGCATCTGTTCAAGGACGGGCCGAAACCCACTGGCCTGCGTTATTGCAACAACGGGCTGGCGCTGGAATTCGTGCCGGAAGGGATGCCGTTGCCGGCGTTGCGCACATGAAAACTCTGTGCGGACTGATACTGGTTTGCTGCCCCGCCGCGTTCGCCGGTTTGCCGGCGGCTGCCGAAACGGCTGCTCCGCAAACCGCTACGGCGGTCTTTGCGGGCGGCTGTTTCTGGTGCATCGAGGCCGACTTTGAAAAGCTGGATGGGATCACCGCAGTGGAATCGGGTTATACCGGAGGGTCGCTGCGCAATCCGACCTATCAGCAGGTCAGCCAAGGCGGCACCGGCCATGCTGAGGCGGTGCGCGTTCGCTATGATCCGCAACGCGTCAGCTATGAAAAATTGCTCGATTATTTCTGGCGGCACATCGACCCGACCGTGAAGGATAGGCAATTCTGCGACATCGGCTCGCAGTACCGCAGCGCGATTTTCTACCAAAACGATACCGAGCAAAAGTTGGCGCAATCCAGCAAGCAAGGGTTGGAAAAGAGCGGCCGATTCCCGCACATTTACACCGAGATCGTGGCTGCCAGCACCTTCTATCCCGCCGAGGACTACCATCAGGATTACTACAAGAAAAATCCCATCCGCTACCAATACTACCGCCACAGTTGCGGGCGCGATGCGCGCGTAAAGTCAGTGTGGGGTGACGCGCATTAACCTGTTGTAAGAATTCGCCCACTTGAGCCGACTCAAGGCATAAGCACTTCATCAGGAAAATTATGCACGCCACGCTACCTTTGCTGCAAGCCACCGAATTCCCGGCATTGCGCCGCTGCGCGCTGGAAATCCTGCAAGTCAATCTGGGTTACAGATGCAATCAGACTTGCGTGCATTGCCACGTAAACGCCGGGCCTAACCGCACCGAGATGATGGATAGGGAAACGCTGGCGCTGATTCCGCAAGTGCTTGCCGCGCGCGGTTTGCGCACGCTGGACCTGACCGGTGGCGCGCCGGAACTGCACGAGGGATTCAGACAACTGGTGCGCGAGGCGAGCGCCTTGGGCGTGAAGGTGATCGACCGCTGCAATCTGACCATTCTGTTCGAGCCGGGACAGGAATTTCTCGCCGAATTTCTCGCCGAACATCGGGTCGAGATCGTCGCCTCGCTGCCCTGTTACATGCTGGAGAATGTGGACAAGCAACGCGGCAAGGGCACGTTCGACAAAAGCATCGCGGCGTTGCAAAAACTCAATGCGCTGGGTTATGGCCGGGAAGGCTCCGGGCTGACGCTCAATCTGGTCTACAACCCGCAAGGTGCTGCGCTGCCCCCCGAGCAGGCGCCGCTGCAAGCCGCTTACAAGCGCGAGCTGTTCGGGCACTCCGGCATCGTGTTCAACGAACTGTTCACGCTGGCCAACATGCCCATTCAGCGCTTTGGCTCAATGCTGATTTCCAAGGGGCAGTTCAACGATTACATGCGGCTGTTGCAGGAGAACTTCGCCGCCGCCAACCTCGCCAGCGTGATGTGCCGCAGCCTGGTCAGTGTTGATTGGCAAGGCTTTCTCTATGACTGCGACTTCAATCAGCAGTTGGGACTGGCGTTACCTTCTGCCACACCATCGGCGCGAATGCGCGTAGGGCGGCCTCATTTGCGTGATTTGCCAGGTGAGGACCCGGCGGGCCGAGCGATCCGGGTGGCCGATCATTGCTATGGCTGTACTGCCGGACAGGGCAGCAGTTGTGGTGGCGCGCTGCACGAGTGAGGATGCGTCGATCATGAAAAAAATAACGATTATTGTCGTCGCCGCCGTCGTGGTGCTGGTTTTTTTTGCGCTGGATATGAATCGTTTTCTTACCCTTGACGGTCTCAAGGCGAGCCTGGGGCAGTTCGAGATCTGGCGGGCGGCATCACCCGTTTTTGTCGGCTTCGCCTTCTTCTCGCTCTATGTGCTGGTCGCGGCGTTTTCCTTGCCTGGCGCCGCAGTAATGACACTCGCTGCAGGTGCGTTGTTCGGCCTGCTGGAGGGCACGGTGATCGTGTCGTTCGCCTCCAGCATCGGCGCGACGCTTGCCTTTCTGGCCTCGCGTTATCTGCTGCGCGATACCATCCAGAACCGTTTCGGAGGGCGGCTGAAAGCGATCAACGACGGCATGGCCAGGGAGGGCGCGTTCTACCTGTTCACGCTACGGCTGGTGCCGCTGTTTCCCTTTTTTCTGGTCAATCTGCTGATGGGGCTGACGCCGATTCGCGCCCGCAGTTTCTACTGGGTCAGTCAGGTGGGCATGCTCGCCGGCACGCTGGTTTACGTGAATGCCGGCACACAACTGGCGAAGATATCCGGGCTGTCCGGCATCGTTTCGCCCAGGTTGCTGATTTCGTTCGCGCTGTTGGGGGTGTTTCCATTGCTCGCCAAACGCTTCCTGAATTTCCTGCAACGCCGCCGCGTGTACGCCAAATGGCAACGCCCGCAACGGTTCGACCGCAATCTGGTGGTGATCGGCGGTGGGGCGGCCGGACTGGTCAGCGCTTACATCGGCGCCGCCGTGAAGGCCAAGGTGACGCTGATCGAAGCGCACAAGATGGGCGGCGACTGCCTCAATTACGGCTGCGTGCCGAGCAAGGCGCTGATCAAGTCGTCCCGCCTCGCCCATCAGATGCGCCATGCCGATCATTACGGCCTGGCGGCGGCGGAGCCCAAATTCAGTTTCCGCAAAGTGATGGCGCGCGTACACGAGATCATCCGCGCCGTGGAACCGCATGACAGCGTCGAGCGCTATACCCGCCTCGGGGTGGAAGTGCTGCGAGGTTACGCCCGCGTCGTCGATCCCTGGACGGTGGAAGTGGCGCTCAATGATGGCGGCACGCAACGCCTCACCACCCGCAGCATCGTCATCGCCGCTGGTGCGCGCCCCTTCGTGCCAGCGCTGCCAGGCATAGAAGACGTGGGTTACCTGACCAGCGATACCCTGTGGGAAGCGTTCGCCAAGCTGGACGAGCCGCCCGCCCGTTTGGTGGTGCTGGGCGGCGGTACCATCGGCTGCGAGCTGGCGCAGAGCTTCGCCCGCCTGGGTTCGCAAGTGACCCAAATCCAGCGCGGCCCGCGCATCCTGCCGAACGAGGACGAAGAGGTGTCGGCGCTGGCCCGAGCCGCGTTCGAACGGGACGGCATCACCGTTCTTACCGGCCAGCAGGCGGTGCGTTGCGAGCTTGAAGGCGAGCGCAAATTCATCGTCGTCGAACACGGCGGGGCAGAACGTCGCATCGAGTTCGACGCTCTGCTTTGCGCCGTGGGACGGGTCGCGCGCTTAAGCGGTTACGGCCTGGAGGAACTGGGTATCCCGACCGATCGCACGGTGGTGACCAACGAATACCTGGAAACCTTGTATCCCAACATCTTCGCTGCCGGTGACGTGGCCGGCCCCTACCAGTTTACCCATACCGCCGCGCACCAGGCCTGGTATGCGGCGGTCAACGCACTGTTTGGCGATTTCAGGAAATTCAAGGTGGATTACTCGGTAGTCCCCTGGGCCACATTCATCGAGCCGGAGGTCGCCCGCGTCGGGCTCAACGAACAGGAAGCCAAGAAAAAAGGCATTGCCTGCGAGGTCACGAAATACGGGCTCGACGACCTCGATCGCGCCATCGCGGACGGCACGGCTCACGGCTTCGTCAAGGTGCTGACCGTGCCGGGCAAGGATCGCATTCTAGGCGTTACCCTCGTCGGCGAGCACGCGGGCGATTTGCTGGCCGAATTCGTGTTGGCGATGAAACACGGATTGGGTCTCTCCAAAATTCTCGGCACAATCCACACCTACCCGACTCTGGCCGAGGCCAACAAATATGTCGCGGGCGAATGGAAGCGGGCGCATGCGCCGCAGCGGGTATTGGCGTGGTTGTCCCGTTATCACGCCTGGAAGCGGGGGTAGGCCGCATGAAATGGGACAGCGGGCCGCAAGCCATGAAACTCTCCATCATCGTACCGGTGATGAATGAAGCGCATGAGCTACCGGCGCTGCTGGAACGGCTGTTGCCGCTGGTGCGGCGCGGTTGCGAGGTCATCATCGCCGATGGCGGCAGCGAGGATGGTTCGACCGACATCGCGGAATGCGCCGGTTTTACGGTGGTGCGGGCACCTCGCGGCCGTGCCCGGCAAATGAATGCCGGTGCGGCGCATGCCACCGGCGCGGCGCTGTTGTTCCTGCATGCCGATACGTGTGTGCCGGAAGGGGCGGGTGTGCTGGTCGATCAGGCGCTATCGGGCGGTGCACACCGCTGGGGTCGTTTCGATGTCCGCATCGCGGGGCGTCCCGCTATGTTGCGCGTGGTGGGGCGCATGATGAACCTGCGCTCACGTCTGACGGGTATCGCCACCGGCGATCAGGCCATGTTTGTCACTCGTGCGGCTTTCGAGGCGGTGGGCGGCTTCCCGGATCAACCCTTGATGGAAGACGTTGAACTGTCCAAGCGTTTGCGCGCGATCTCGCGTCCGGCCCGCATCGCCCGCTGCGTGATCACCTCGGGCCGGCGCTGGGAGACACGCGGTGTCTGGCGCACGATTTTTCTGATGTGGCGGCTGCGCTGGGATTACTGGCGGGGCGTCCCGGCGAGCCAACTGGCGGAGGCATACCGATGAGCCCTGTTCGTATTGTCATTTTCGCCAAGGCGCCGCAGCTTGGGTTCGCCAAGACCCGTCTGGCCCCTGCGCTCGGCGCACAGGGCGCAGCCGATCTCGCGCGCCGACTGTTGATGCATGCGCTGAGTGTAGCCCTGGCCGCCAAGGTGGGCCCGGTTGAATTGTGTGTGGCCCCATCTGCGGCAGATCCGGCGTGGCAGACGCTCGCCATAGCGGATGCGGTGCGATGGTCGGATCAGGGCGAGGGGGATTTGGGGGAACGGATGGCGCGTGCGACGCAGCGCGTGATCGACGGGGGCGAATCGGTACTGCTCATCGGGACCGATTGCCCGGAACTCACCGCCGCCCACTTACAGCAAGCCGCCCGCGCATTACAGCGCACGGATGCCGCGCTGTTTCCCACCGCCGATGGCGGTTATGTGCTGCTCGGCCTGAACCGTTTTCACCCGTCCCTGTTCGCGGGTATCGCCTGGAGTACCGACGCCGTTGCCTTCGAAACGCTGTGTCGTTTGGGGCAACTGGGCTGGACAGTACAAAGCCACCCTATGCTGCACGACATCGATGAACCAGCCGATTTGAAGTGGCTACCCGAGACGTGGCTGGAGACGGCGTATGCGTAGCAGAGGGCGGGCACAAAAACGAGTTCACGCGGGGGTGAGCGAAATGTGGTGTCACGACCAAAAAGTTTGGCGGTTCATGCTCGCACGTTACCTCCCCGCGCTTGCCGTGATGAGCGCATTGTGGGAAATCGCCCAACTGCCGCTGTACACCCTGTGGTGGGAAGCGTCGCCGTCATCCATCGCCTACGCCGTTTTCCATTGCACCTTGGGCGATGTACTTATTGGCGTTGGCGCGCTACTCGTCGCGCTCATCGTAACGCGCTCCGGTGCGCTGCGCGATTGGCACTGGATCCGGGTGGGCATCGTCGCGGTCACCTTCGGCCTCGCTTTCACGGCGTTTAGCGAATGGTTCAACACCACTGTTCGGGCAAGCTGGACGTATTCGGAATGGATGCCGCTTACCCCTTTTGTTCCGATCGGCGTATCGCCGCTCCTGCAATGGGTGGTCGTACCGGTTGTCGCTCTGGCGCTCTCCCGCCGCGTCGCTTGATCCGGTTTCGCAGTAGAATCGAACCACCATAAGGGATTTCGGTTATGAACGCATTCATGCTGCAACATGAACTCGCTATTCGCCTGGCCTGTTTCTTCGGGGTGTTCGGCGGCATGGCGCTGTGGGAGTTTGCCGCGCCGCGCCGCCGTCTCACCGTGCCCAAACTCTTGCGCTGGGCAAACAACCTCGCGCTGATAATGCTCAACAGCGTTTTGTTGCGCGCGCTGTTCCCGGCGGCGGCGGTGGGGGTGGCCGCATTCGCCGCCCGGCAGGGCTGGGGGCTGCTCAATTATTTCGCCGTGCCGTTGTGGATGGCGATACCGGTTTCGGTCATGTTGCTGGATTTCGTCATTTATCTCCAGCACGTGATGTTCCATGCCGTGCCGCTGCTGTGGCGCCTGCATCGCGTGCATCATGCCGATCTCGATATCGACGTAACGACGGGTACGCGCTTTCATCCCATCGAGATCATTCTGTCCATGCTCATCAAGGCGGCGGTGATCCTGGTGCTGGGCCCGCCCGCAGTGGGGGTGGTGATTTTCGAGGTGCTGCTCAACGCCACCTCCATGTTCAACCACGGCAACGTGCGTATGCCTCCGGCGCTGGACCGGGTGCTGCGCTTGATCCTGGTGACGCCTGACATGCATCGCGTACACCATTCCATCGAGGAGGACGAGACCAATAGCAACTTCGCGTTCAATCTGTCGGTGTGGGACCGGCTCTTCGGCACCTACCGCGACCAGCCACGCGCGGGTCACGAGGGCATGACCATCGGCATCGGCACTTTTCGCGAGGCCAGTCGCTGTATCTGGCTGCCGGGCATCCTGGCGCTGCCATTCATCGGCAAGGTGACGGATTACGCCATCAATCGTCGGCGCTGGGGGAGCGGCGATGGGTCTTGAGGCGAGGGAGTGTAACAACATCACCCGTTACAACGACTGATACACAACGCCATTTTGCAAATATCGGGACATCTGCCATGCATGACATCGTTCAAGATTACTACGGCCGCCAGTTGCAGCATTCCGGCGATCTGAAAACCAGCGCCTGCTGCGACGTCGGCCAGGTTCCGGCATGGCTGAAGCCGCTGCTCGCGCGTATACACCCGGAAGTGCTCGCCCGCTATTACGGTTGCGGCCTGGTCTGCCCACCCCTGCTGGAAGGTTGCCGGGTCCTGGATCTGGGTTGCGGCTCGGGGCGCGATGTCTACGCGCTGGCGCAACTCGTTGGCCCGACGGGGGAAGTGGTGGGGATCGACATGACCGACGAGCAACTCGCCATCGCCGAGCAGCACCGGGCTTTCCATGCCGAGACATTCGGTTACGGCAACGTCAAATTATTGCACGGGTTTATCGAACGGCTGGACGAACTCGACCTGGAACCGGGCAGTTTCGATGTGATCGTGTCCAACTGCGTGGTCAATCTTTCGCCGGATAAGGACGCTGTGCTACGCGGCGTGCATCGCCTGCTCAAGGAAGGGGGCGAGTTTTATTTCTCGGACGTTTACGCTGACCGGCGCGTGCCGGACGCGGTGCGCAACGACCCGGTGCTCTACGGCGAATGCCTGGGCGGCGCGCTGTACTGGGGCGATTTCCTGCGCCTCGCGCAGCGGCAGGGTTTCGCGGATCCGCGTTTGGTCGCCGACCGTCCGCTGGCGATCACCGACCCCGAACTGGCGCCGCGCGTCGGCAATCTGCGCTTTTTTTCGGCCACCTACCGGTTGTTCAAGCTCGACGGGCTGGAGACCGAATGTGAAGACTATGGCCAGGCCGTGATTTATCGTGGCAGCATACCAGATTGTAGCGACCGCTTTGTGTTCGACAAACACCATGATATCGAGACCGGCCGGGTCTTCCCGGTATGCGGCAACACCTGGCGCATGTTACAGGACACACGTTTCGCAGCGCATTTCGACTTCATCGGCGACTTCAGCCGCCACTATGGGCTGTTTGCCGGCTGCGGGGGCGGTTTGCCGTTCGACGCCGCCCGGAATACGGATGGGACTTCGGCCTGTTGCTGACCTTCTGCCGAGCCCGCTTGACTCAACCATCACTTTCAGAGGTTTATTCCATGGATCAAACGAACATCGCGCCTCCCTGCCTGCTGGTCATTATGGGCGCGGCGGGGGATCTCACCCGGCGCAAGCTGGTACCGGCGCTCTACGCCATGCATCGGACGGGGCATCTGCCCGCATCCTTCGCCATCCTGGGCACGGCCCGGTTGGAGATGGACGACACGGCGTTTCGCGCGGCCATGCGCGCGGCCTGCGACACCTTCGGCGAAGCGGTGACGGATGCGGAGTGGGCGTCGTTCGCCGCGCGGCTGCATTACCAGACCGGGAACTTCAACGATGCCGGCGCCTACCTCGCTCTGGCGGTGCGCATTGCCGAACTGGACGCGCGCCATGCCACTGACGGCAACCGGATGTTCTTCCTCGCCACCCTGCCCAGCCTCTACGCCGGTATTGCCGCACAACTTGGCGCGGCGGGCTTGGTGCATACTGATCCCGACGGACCTTTTAGCCGGGTGCTGATCGAGAAGCCTTTCGGCCATGACCTGGCCAGCGCCCAAGCCCTGAACCACGCCTTGCACGAGGTGTTCCGGGAGGAGCAGATCTTTCGCATCGACCACTATCTGGCCAAGGAAACAGTGCAGAACATCCTCGTGCTGCGCTTCGCCAACGCCGTGTTCGAGCCGCTATGGAACCGTCAGCACATCGACTATGTGCAGATCAGCGCCGCCGAGCACATCGGCGTGGGCAGCCGCGGCGGTTATTACGAAGAATCCGGCGTACTGCGCGACATGGTGCAGAACCATTTGTTGCAACTGCTGGCGCTGATTGTCATGGAAGCGCCCCTGAACTTCACCGCCGACCGCGTGCGCGATCGCAAGGTGGACGTGTTCCGCGCACTGCGCCCGCTGATCGGCGAGGATGTCTATCGCGACGTGGTTCTGGGCCAGTATGCCGCTTCCGCCGACGGCGCAGTACAGGGCTATCACCGGGAAGCGGGGGTCTCGCCCGATTCCATTACACCTACTTTTGCCGCCCTCAAGGTGCAGGTGGATAACTGGCGCTGGCAGGGCGTGCCCTTCTACCTGCGCACCGGCAAGCGCCTAGCGCAGGGCTGCGCCGAAGTGGTGGTGCAGTTCCGCAGCATCCCTTTCTGCGTGTTCGGCGAGGAAGACACCTGCGCCCGTATCGCCCCCAACCGGCTGGTGCTGCACATCCAGCCCGACGAATCGGTGCATCTGGAATTCGCCACCAAGGCGCCCGGCCCTGGCATAGCGGTGGATACGGCGCGCATGCACTTTGACTTTCAGGATCGATATCCTGACGCCCCACCTCCCTACCAGCGTCTGCTGCTGGATGCCCTGCGCGGCGAGCAGTTGCTGTTCAACCGCTCCGACGGGGTCGAAATGAGCTGGCGTTTCATCACCCCCATCCTGGAGGCCTATGCCGACCATCCCGGCGCGGAGCCCTACGCCTATCCGGCAGGCAGCCAGGGCCCGGTGGCAGCGGACACCCTCATTGCCCGCGATGGTCACGCCTGGCAACCGTTGGGAGGCGCCTGAGATGAGCGCACGGGACGTACCGGTCAGCGTGCTGGCGGGTGACATCGGCGGCACCCATACGCGGCTTGCTCGCGCCGCCGTAGCGGGGCGCAATGTCGAGATACTGGCGCAGGAAACCTTATCCCAGCCGGGACTACGCCGGACTGGATGAAATCGTCGCCGCCTTCGCTCGCAGCCACTCCTTGAACGTCGATCATGCCTGCTTCGGCGTGGCGGGTCCGGTAGCGGACAACGTCGCCGTAACGACCAACCTGCCCTGGCGGGTGGATGCGCGCGCGCTGGCGGTCGCTTTCAAGCTGCAAACAGCCACATTGCTCAACGACCTGGAAGCCAACGCCTGGGGTATCGCGGCACTGGGTGATGAAGACTTCCACACCCTGCACAGCGGAGCGACCCAAGCTGCGGGGCATGCTGCGGTTATCGCCGCCGGCACTGGCTTGGGTGAAGCCGGGCTGTTTTGGGATGGCCATCGGCATCACCCCTTCGCCAGCGAAGGCGGCCATGCCAGCTTCAGCCCGGCTAACGCCCTGGAAGCCGCGCTGCTGGCCCACCTGATCGCCCGTTTCGGCCACGTAAGCTGGGAGCGGGTGCTGTCCGGCCCCGGCCTGGTCAATCTCCACGCTTTCCTGCTCGCTCATCGGCGCAGCGCCACGCCGCCGTGGCTGGACGATGAAATGCGCACCGGCGACCCGGCTGCGGCCATTGCCCAAGCGGCTTTGCTGGAGCGCGACGATACCTGCATTGAAGCGCTGGCCCTGTTGGTTCGCCTGTACGGTGCCGAAGCGGGCAACCTCGCCTTGAAGCTCATGGCGACCGGCGGCGTTTACCTGGGCGGCGGCATCGCCCCGCGCATTCTGCCTGCATTGACTACTGGCGCGTTCATGGCGGCGTTTCTGGACAAGGGGCGCATGCGTGGTTTGCTTGAAGCTATTCCTGTGCGCGTCATCCTCAACGACCAGACCGCCCTGCTCGGCGCCGCCTTGCGCGCCGCTGACCCTGCCCGCAATCCATTATTACTTTCCAAGGAGAAACAGCAATGCAACTAGGCATGATCGGATTAGGGCGCATGGGCGCCAATATGACACGCCGCCTGATGGGCGCGGACGTGGAATGCGTGGTCTACGACCGCGGCCTCGCATCGGTAGCAGTACTGGCTGAGGAGGGCGCCGTCGGTGCTGCCAGCGTGGCTGAGCTAGTTTCCCGGCTAGCGTCGCCACGCGCGGTGTGGCTGATGATTCCCGCCGGTGCGGTGCAGGCCGCCATCGATGAGCTCGCACCCCTGCTCGCCCCCGGCGACATCCTGATCGACGGCGGCAACTCCCACTACAAGGACGACATCATTCGCGCCCAACACCTCGCCGAACGCGGTATCCGTTACCTCGACGTGGGTGTGAGCGGCGGCGTGTGGGGTCTGGAGCGAGGTTATTGCCAGATGGTAGGTGGCGATGGGCCGGCCGTAGCGCAACTCGCGCCGGTTTTCACCGCCCTCGCCCCGGGAGCCGATGCCGCGCCGCGTACGCCGGGGCGCGAAGGCGAGAGCGGCAGCGAGGAACAAGGCTGGATGCATTGCGGCGCCGCCGGCGCCGGCCACTACGTCAAGATGGTGCACAACGGTATCGAATACGGCCTGATGGCCGCCTACGCCGAGGGTTTCAACCTGCTGCGTCACGCCGGCGCAGGCCGCAAGGGACGGGCGGTGGACGCGGAGACCGCGCCTCTGTCCAACCCCGAAGCCTTCCAGTACGACATCGATCTCGCCGCCGTGGCCGAACTGTGGCGGCGCGGCAGCGTGGTGGGCTCGTGGCTGCTCGATCTCTCCGCGCAGGCGCTGCACGGCCATGCGGATTTGGCTGATTACAGCCCGCGCGTAGCCGACTCCGGCGAAGGCCGCTGGACGGCGCTGGCGGCGGTGGAGTCCGGCACCCCGATTCCGGTGCTGTCGGCAGCGCTGTTCGCGCGCTTCAATTCGCGCGATGAAGACGATTACGCCAACCGCCTGCTCACCGCGATGCGGCATGGCTTCGGTGGGCACGGGGTGAAGTAAATAACTACGAGGGCAAGACAGATGAAAACCAGCACCGCTGAACATCGACGCTACCGTGAACTACAGTCGGGTCTCACTCCCTGGCAATTGTGGGGGCCTTACCTGAGTGAACGCCAGTGGGGCACGGTGCGCGAGGACTACAGCGCCGATGGAACAGCCTGGGACTATTTCCCCCACGACCACGCCCGCAGTCGCGCCTATCGCTGGGGCGAGGATGGACTGGCCGGTATCAGCGATCACCAGCAGCGGCTGTGCCTGTCGCTGGCGCTGTGGAACGGCAAAGACCCCATCCTCAAGGAACGGCTGTTCGGCCTGACCAACGGCGAGGGCAACCACGGCGAGGACGTGAAGGAGTTGTATTACTACCTCGACGCCACGCCTACCCACAGTTACCTGAAATTTCTCTACAAGTATCCTCAGGCCGAGTACCCTTACGCCAGTCTGCTGGAACAAAACCGCCAGCGCGGCGCGGGACAGCCGGAGTTCGAGCTGCTGGACAGCGGCGTATTCGACGACGACCGCTATTTCGATGTCTTGGTCGAATACGCCAAAGCCGACCCGCGCGATCTGCTGATGCGCATCACGCTGCATAATCGCGGCCTTGAAACGGCTTCGCTGCAAGTATTGCCGCAGCTCTGGTTTCGCAATACCTGGAGCTGGGCCGGCCATGCCGAGCGCCCTCATATCGAAGCAGCCGGGCCGGGAATGGCGCTGGTGCGGCAGCGCCAGCTGGGCGACTACCACTGGTACGCCGAAGGCGCACCACCCCTGTTGTTCACCGAAAACGACACCAATCCGCATCGGCTTTATGGCACGGAGGCAGCAGGACATTTCAAGGATGCCTTTCACGAGTTCGTGATCGATGGCCGACAGGATGCTGTCTCTCCGCTGGGGCGGGGAAGTAAGGCGGCGGCGCATTATGCTCTCGATATACCCGCCGGGGAAAGCCGGGTGCTGCGGGTGAGGCTGAGCAGAGAAATCCTGCCCGCGCCCTTTGCCGATTTCGACAAAATTTTTACCAAGCGCAGCAAGGAGGCAGACCAGTACTACGAGGCAATCCAGGAAGGCATAACCGATGCGGACACGCGCCTGGTCCAGCGCCAGGCGCTGGCCGGCATGATCTGGAGCAAGCAGTTTTACCATTTCGACGTTCCTCAATGGCTCAAGGGCGACCCGGCCATGCCTGCGCCGCCGCAGCAGCGGCGCCGTGGCCGAAATCGCGAGTGGGAGCATCTCAACAACGCCGACATCATCTCTATGCCGGACAAGTGGGAATACCCCTGGTATGCGGCCTGGGACCTGGCTTTCCAGTGCTTGCCCCTGGCGCTGGTGGATCCGGTGTTCGCCAAGCAGCAACTGGTGCTGCTCACCCGCGAGTGGTACATGCACCCCAACGGCCAGCTTCCTGCCTATGAATGGGCCTTCGGCGATGTCAACCCGCCAGTGCATGCTTGGGCAACCTGGGAAGTCTACCGCATGGATCGCGAACAGAACGGCGGCAAGGGCGATCTCGCTTTCCTGGAACGGGTATTCCACAAGCTGATGCTAAATTTCACCTGGTGGGTCAACCGCAAAGATGCAGAAGGCCGCAACGTTTTCCAGGGCGGCTTTCTCGGGCTGGACAACATCGGCGTGTTCGATCGCAGCGCCCCGCTGCCCACCGGCGGCCACATCGACCAGGCCGACGGCACCAGCTGGATGGCCATGTATTCGCTGAACCTGATGCGCATTGCCCTGGAGCTGGCGCAGCACAATCCGGTGTACGAAGACATCGCTACCAAGTATTTCGAGCACTTTCTCTACATCGCTGCCGCCATGAACAACATTGGCGACCAGGGTATCGGTTTGTGGGATGAAGACGACAAGTTCTTCTATGACGTGCTGCGATCCCCCAGTGGTGGGATGATGCCGCTCAAGGTGCGCTCCATCGTCGGTCTCATTCCCCTGTGCGCGGTCGAGGTGCTGGAACCGGAGCTGCTCGATCGTCTGCCGGGATTCAAGCTGCGGCTGTCCTGGTTTCTCAAGCACAACCCGGACATCGCCGCCCTGGTGTCGCGCTGGGACGAGCCGGGGCGCGGCGAACGGCGGCTGCTCTCGCTGCTGCGCGGCTACCGCATGAAGCATCTGCTCAGGCGCATGCTGGACGAGGCGGAATTTCTCTCCGCGCATGGCGTGCGTGCCCTGTCGCGCGCGCATCTTGATGAGCCCTATGTTTTTTGCTGTGAAGATATCCCCATGAACGTGAAGTACCAGCCGGGCGAATCGGAAACGGGCGTGTTCGGCGGCAATTCCAACTGGCGCGGCCCGGTGTGGATGCCCATCAACTACCTGCTGATCGACGCGCTGAACCGCTTCCACAGCTATTATGGCGACGACTTCCGCGTCGAGTATCCCACCGGCTCGGGGCGGCAGCATTCGCTCAAGGAAATCGCCGACGACCTATCGCGGCGGCTGACAGGCCTGTTTCTGCGCAACACCGAGGGTATCCGGCCGACACTCGGCGACAACAAAAAGTGCCAAAACGACCCGCACTTTCGTGACCATCTGCTGTTCCACGAGTACTTCCACGGCGATGACGGGCACGGCTTGGGCGCGTCACACCAAACCGGCTGGACCGGCTTGGTGGCCAACCTCATCCACGCCGCCGGACAAAATGGAGAAAAACCGTGAGTTGTGCCGACCGCTTGCCCGAATGGGTACGTTTCGGGCGCGAAGTGTGCGGTAATCCGGCGCAAGCCGAGCGCCGCGAATGGTGGCTCACCAACGGCCGCGGCGCGTATGCCGCCGGCACCATCGCCGGGACGCTGACACGGCGCTACCACGGGCTGCTGGTCGCGCCCATCGACCCGCCTCTGGGACGCAGCTTATTGTTCGCCAAGGCCGACGCCACACTGCTCGATGGTGAAAATTCCTGGCCGCTACACAGTAATCGTTGGAGCGATGGGGTGATTGATCCCGCCGGTTATCTGCACATTGAATCCTTTCATCTGGAAGGCCGGATGCCGGTCTGGCGCTTCGCGCTCGGCGACGTGGCGATCGAACAGCGTATCTGGATGGAGCATGGCAAGGATACGACCTGCATCGCCTGGCGGCTGGCGAGCGAATGCGACCGGCCGCTCAGCTTGCGCGTGGCCTTGCTGGTCAGTGTCCGGGATTTTCATGCAGTTTCCGCGCCCGGCGTATTCGCGCCGGCGGTGACGCTGGATGACGGCGTGCTGCACGTGGAACAGCCGGGCCGTTTCCGGATGGGGTTGTGCGCCCGTGGCGGACGCATCGAACAGGACGCCACATGGATCGAGCATTTCGATTTGCCCGTCGAACGGGAGAGAGGGCTGGAAGATGGCGACAATCACCTGCGCGTGGGCATTGCCCACCTGAAACTGCTGTCCGGCGACTGGTGCGGCGTGGTGGGCTGCCTGGCCAACGGCGGGCTGCCTTATCTGGGGGAATCCCTGCGACAGCATCAAAACCGCGATGCGTCCCTGCTTACCCGTGCCTGCGTCACGTCCCCGGCGCTGACCGGCGCCCCGGCCTGGATCGACCAACTGGTGCTGGCCGCCGACAGCTTTCTCATCGCGCGACCGCTACCCGGTTTGCCCGAGGCGGAATCGGTGATCGCGGGTTATCCCTGGTTCGGCGAGTGGGGGCGCGATACCATGATCGCCCTGCCCGGGCTCACCCTGGCCACGGGCCGTTACGATACTGCCAAGCATGTGCTTGAAGCCTTCGCCCACCATGTGGATCAGGGCATGCTGCCCAACTGGTTCCCAGGCCCGGGACAAACGCCGCAATACAATACCGCCGACGCCAGCCTGTGGTTCATCGAGGCCTGGCGCGCCTATGTCGAGGCCACAGGCGACCGGCATGCCCTGGCTCGCGCTATACCCGTCCTGGCTGCCATTATCGCTGCCCATCGGGTCGGCGCCCGCCACGGCGTTGGCGAAGGCCCCGCAGATGGGCTGCTCAAGGCCGGCGAGCCAGGTTTGGCGCTCACCTGGATGGATGCGCGGTTTGACGGCCAGGCCTTCACCCCGCGCATCGGCAAGCCAGTGGAAATCAACGCCCTCTGGTACAACGCCTTGCGCAGCATGGCAAACTTCAGCGACCAACTTAATATTCCGCAAATCTACACCGACCCGGCAGATCGAGTGGCTGCCTCATTCGCGCGCTTTGTGCGGGCAGACGGGGAGGGGTTGTTCGATGTGATCGACGCTCCCGAAGGCAACGATGCCAGCCTGCGTCCCAATCAAATTCTTGCCGTGAGCCTGCACCATTCCCCGCTTGATCCCGATAGTCAGCGCCGCGTGGTAACCGTATGTGGCCGGCACCTGCTTACCTCACAGGGTTTGCGCACGCTGGCGCCGAGCGACCCACGCCACCGGGCTCACTATTTGGGCGGCGTGGTCAGCCGCGACAGCGCCTATCACCAGGGTACGGCCTGGGCCTGGCTGCTGGGTCACTATGCCTTGGCCGAGCATCGCGTCACCGGCAACGCGACGCTGGCCCAGTCCCGCCTGACCCCGATTGCAGATCATTTGCGCGACGCGGGTCTGGGCAGCGTCAGCGAGGTTTTCGACAGCGCCCCACCGCACACGCCACGCGGCGCACCCGCCCAAGCCTGGTCGGTGGCCTGCGTGCTTGATGCCTGGTGCCGCCTGGAAAGCGCCAGGCGGGAACGGTAATTTACGGCAACGCATGTCTCCAAAGTATCAAGCATGCCTACCCGGCTTGTTGCCAAAGTGGTTGAGCGTGTTCAAGTCGGTATTAGCCTTCGTAGGGCGGAAAAGCAAAGCGCCTTCCGCCAGATTTGGGTCGCTCATTCGGCGGATAACGCTTCGCTCATCCGCCCTTGTATTATCCCTTTGCAACAAATTCGATGGTTTTGTATCACATTCCATCGAGCACGTGTAGCACTCTTGAGGGGCAC
>PFJY01000112.1 GCA_002784065.1 Hydrogenophilales bacterium CG_4_10_14_3_um_filter_58_23
CTGCCTGGAAACATAGATGGTTATTGGTGTTGTGCCGGGTCGGTTGCCGATAACAACACGGTTTGCGAAAAGAGCCTTTTATTTCGTAGGCGTTTTTATGTGCAAACCAACCCTGCTCCGGGTATTCTGGCCGATCTTCCTGCTGGGGATGACCGGTTGTTCCATTACCCACGCCATCCGCGTCGGGGACGGGCAGCGCATCGGCGTCGGGCAAATGATCGCCGAGGTGCACAATTCGCCGGTGATCTTCGTCGGCGAGCGTCACGATGACGCGTCGCACCACGAGCTGCAACTCGAAGTTATCCAGAGCTTGCAAAAAGCCGGGAAACCGCTGGCCATCGGTGTCGAGATGTTTCAAACCGACAGCCAACCGGCACTCGATGCGTGGATCGCCGGGAAAACCCGCGAAGAACAATTCGTCAGGGTCTATCAGGCGAACTGGCGCAACCTGAACTGGGGGCTTTATCGGGATGTTTTTCTTTTTGCCCGCGACCACGGCATCCCCATGGTCGCCCTTAACGCACCGAACCGGATCGTCGAGAAGGTCGCGCGCCAGGGGTTCTCCGCCTTGTCAAACGACGAATTACGCGCGCTTCCCGCAGAGTCGGCCGACCCGATCAGTGACGAGAATATCCGATTCATGACTGCGTACTACCCAGGGCACGGCAAGAACAGCGAGGCTTTTCGTCATCTTGGCGAGGCGCAGATGTTGCGCAACCGGGTGATGGCCAAGGGGATCATCCGTTACCTGGCGCAGCATCCCGAATCCCGCATGGTCGTGCTGGCGGGGGGCGCACACGCCTGGGGCAGAGGAGGGATTCCCGCCGAACTCGGCAAGCTACCCTATAAAGTCATCCTCCCGCCGTTCCCGGGCATTGACATTACGGACGGGGCGGACTACCTGCTGGATTGATGCCAATTTACACCAAAGGTAAATTTGTGGGAGCGGTCGGAAGGCTCGCGATATTCGTGGATCGCGAGCCTTCCGGTCGCTCCTGCAGGGGCCTGGTTTCCATAAGGAGGTTGCTTAATTTTCTATGGTGTGTATTATGCGTACCATGAACAGCGCAGACATAATCAAGAAACTTGAAAAAGCGGGCTGGGTGCTGCGAGGAGTAAAAGGATCACACCACATCTACACGCACCCAGAACAGAACGGGCATATCACTGTGCCTCACCCGAAGCGAGATTTGGGTGTCGGCTTGGCGCACAAACTGCTGAAACAGGCTGGGCTGAAATAAAAGGAGTATGAGAATGAGGTATCCGATTGCGATTGAACCGGGCGACGAACATCACGCCTTTGGGGTTGTGGTTCCCGATCTGCCGGGATGCTTCTCGGCGGGAGATAGTTTGGACGAGGCGATAGACAACGCCAGGGAGTCCATAGAACTGTGGCTGGAAACTGTCATCGACGATGGGGGGGCGGTTCCCGAACCGCGCACGATTACGGAACATCAAGCCAACCCGGAGTTATCCGGTTGGGTGTGGGCTGTAGTGACCGTTGATCTGGCAGAATTGTCCGACAAAGCGGAGCGGGTAAACATCACTCTGCCCGCTCGGGTGTTGCGCCGGATCGACTCAGCGGCAAAAGCGGCAGGCGAGTCGCGCTCTGGGTTTATTGCTCACAGGGCGTTACGGGCGTAATTGTACCTCACGGAAAGACACTGCCAAGGATGCAAAGTTATTATGAATCAACAACATGGATTCATTTAGCGGAAATGGCGGGCTATCGTCTGAATTCATGAGCCGCATCTCCTCAGCCCTCACCCGATGAGGAGAAATGTGTGATGTTTGACACCCGATGGTGCGGCGTTTAAACTGCGTATAAACATCGTGGCAGGTCACCTTTCAGGAGCAGATCATGATCGAAGCCGTTCTCGACATCAAGCAATGGGGCAACAACCTTGGCGTTCGTTTGCCTGCCGCAGTCGCTCGCGCAGCGCATTTGCACGCTGATCAGCGGGTGCGCGTCTCGGTTGAAAACGACCGGGTTGTCATTACGCCCGTGACTGATGCTCCGCTCAGCCTGGAACAACGCCTGGCGTGTTTTAACCCGGTGCGGCACGGCGGCGAGGTCATGGTTAGCCCGGCGATTGGAGCAGAGCGGTGGTAGCCGCCGCCGATCCTCCTCCAGGCAGCCCTTGGACACCCGATCGGCAAGACATCATCTGGATCGACTGCAACCCTCATGTTGGGCGGGAAATGCGGGATGTTCATCCTTTTCTGGTACTCTCGCCGCGCACCTTCAATGCCAAAACCTCGCTGGTCATCGGGCTGCCCATGACTACGGCGGAATACAACGCCGACAACCCTTTTGCTATCGCTGTCGGCCAAGCCAGAGGGCGCAAGGCAGGGCAGACCAGCTACGTGCTCTGCCATCAACCCAAGTCTTTCGACTGGCGCTTGCGCGGCGCCACATCTCACCCCATGAAACACCTGTCGGATGCACTGTTCGCCCAAGTGTGCGAGCGGCTGAACCAGATAATTCAAGTAGGGTAAGCATGGATTCCCGCTTTCGCGGGAATGACGGGCTATCGCATGAATTCAGGTGCCGCGTCCCCTCGCCTTCACGGGGGAGGGCAACCGTGTTCGAAGCCGGGTAGGGTGGGCACGTTTTTGTGCCCACGCGTAATAACCTTCGCTGACTGCGTGGGCACAAAAAGCGTGCCCACCCTACGGCCTAAATGAATAATGGTATTTCAGTAATTTCCAACACCCTTATACGCATACGCAAATCAATAAAATAAAGGGAATGTGCCAGGTGCGAATACCCCTGAAAAAATGGCCATCAAGCCATCAAGCCGCCTGAATTGGCCGTTGATTATGTTAGAATATTTCCAGCATCAGGAAACACGACAGGCTCGGAAACTTCGGATTGCATTTTTACAAACTGGGATCAAGAGGGATAATGATGACTATTCAAATACATAGACTTTCTGTACAGCGCTTGCTTCGTGCTGTGCTCGGCGTTACCGTCGTCGGCGCGCTGACCGTTCTGAGCGGTTGCGCCTCGGCCCCGCCCCCGGCGAAGGAAACCCGTCTGGTCTGGCCCGAGCCGCCCGAGAAGGCGCGCATCGAATTTGTCCGCGCCATATCCAGCGACGATGACCTGGAAAAAGACACCACCAATACCCAGTCGTTCCTGAATTTTCTTGAAGGTGAAAAACCGGCGGCAAACCGCATCGTCGAACCGATGGGTATCGCCGTCTCAGATGATGGCGACCGGCTGTATGTCTCGGATAAAGCGCAGAGTGCGGTATTTATCTATGACTTCGCGAAAAAGACCGCCTTCAAGATCGGGGGTGGTGACAAGCCCCTGGCGACGCCGATGGGGCTAGCGCTCGACGCGCAGGAAAATATTTACGTGGTTGAGTCGAAGAAAAAAGGTGTCAGCGTCTTCGACCGCGAAGGCAAGTTTTTGCGTTTTATTACTGATGCCTCGGTCGTTCGCCCTGTCGGTATTGCCATCGACAACACCCGCGGCAAGATCTATGTCGGCGATCCGTCCCATACCGATAACCCTGACCACACGGTCAAGATCTTCGACCTGCAGGGCAAATTCCTCGGCAAAGTGGGCAAAGGCAGTGGCAATGCGGAAGGCTCGTTCCTCTTCCCGACCTACCTCGCTGTCGCTCCCAACGGTCATCTCTTCGTTGCCGACACCCTCAATGCGCGTGTCCAGGAATTCGATGTGGACGGCAAGTTCGTCCAGGCCATCGGCAAGCGCGGCACGGCTTGGGGCCAGTTCGACGTGGTCAAGGGTGTGGGGTTGGACAGCTTTGGCAATATCTACGCGGCGGACTCAGGCTGGTGCAATGTGCAGATATTCAATCCCAAGGGGCAGGTCATGCTGTTTTTTGGCGGCCGCGGCACGTATCCGGGGCTGATGCAGGGCCCGGCGGTGCTGACCATCGACAAGAAAAACCGCATTTATGTCGGAGACGTAATGAATCACCGGGTCAATGTCTATCAACTGGTCAACACGACCGCAGCAGACAGCATTCCCAAGGAAGACGCTTCCGCGAAGAAAGCGGATGCTCCTGCGAAGAAAGAGGATGCACCTGTGAAAAAAGAAGAGGCTCCCGCGAAGAAAGCGCCGGAGAAATAAGCAATGTAGCCACCGGCCTTCAGGCCGGAGTTTTGAACCAGCAAGGTGTTTGGATAAACCACCACCGACTAAATAGGTGGGTTAGCGCCGCTTGGATGCAGATGGCCTTAGTAGAGTCGTCTGCATCCAAGCCAAACGCGCATGAATCAAAACAAAAGGCTCTTTTCGCAAATCATGTTGTTAAGCCGCCCCGCCAAGCGCCATAGCGAGCCACTGAGCGGGTTTCGGGCCGATTCCGTGTTCGC
>PFJY01000145.1 GCA_002784065.1 Hydrogenophilales bacterium CG_4_10_14_3_um_filter_58_23
ACGGGTGGTGTTGTTTTGGGAACCAACCGGATAAGCACGGTCTCAAGTTTGGACAAATTTTGCCGATAATCAAACAATGGGTTCCGTCGGAAAGGCTACTTTCGAGGTGGCCGGGCGGGAAGGAGAAGTCAGATGAGTATCTACTCAATCGGTGTTAGTGCATTGGCAACGGCCCAGGCAGGGCTGCTGACGACGGAACACAACATCAGTAACGTAAACACCCCAGGTTTTAATCGCCAGCAGGTAGTCCAAAGCACCAATATCGCACAATATTCCGGCAGCGGGTTCTTCGGTCAGGGTACTCACGTGGATACGGTAAAACGCATTTACGACCAAATGCTGAACGGTCAGCTGATGCAGGCGCAAACCCAATCCAGCCAGCTGGAATCCTACTCCGCTCAGATCACACAGCTCGATAATATGCTTGCCGACCCCAATGCCGGGGTGTCTCCGGCGTTGCAGGATTTCTTCAATGGCGTGCAGGATGTAGCGGCGAATCCCGCCTCGATTCCGTCGCGCCAGGCGATGCTGAGTGGCGCGCAGACGATGGTGGCTCGTTTCCAGTCGATTGACCAGCGCTTCACGGAGATCCGCGATGGCGTGAATAGCGAGGTAAGGAGCAGCGTAGGCGTCATTAATTCCTATGCCAAGCAGATTGCTAATCTCAACCAGTCAGTCGCGATTGCTCAGGGCTCGGCGAGTAGCCAACAGCCGGCTAATGACCTGTTGGACCAGCGCGACCAGTTGATCGGAGAGCTTAATCAGATAGTCAAAGTATCGACGGTCAAACAGGACGATGGCAGTTTGAATGTCTTTATTGGAAATGGACAGACTCTGGTCCTCGGCGCTCAGCCTTTTACCTTGGGTGCCGCACCATCTCTGGAAGATCCGGAGAGGATAGACGTAGGAATGAGTGTCGGCGGAAGCACCATCCTGCTCTCAAGGGGAAGCCTGACGGGCGGCTCTTTAGGGGGGCTGCTGGCTTTTCGCGAGGAGACGCTGGCCCCCGCGCAAAATGCTTTGGGACGGGTCGCCATCGGTCTGGCGCAAACCTTCAATGACCAGCACCAGCTGGGGATGGACCTGAATGGCAACTTGGGTACTGATTTCTTCAATGTGGCCGCGCCGAAGGTGATCCCGAATACGGGAAACCCGACGGGAACGACCAGCCCCACCGTGACATTCAATAACGTTTCCGCTGTGACGACTAGCGACTATAAGTTGAGCTATAACGGCGCGAGCTGGAGCCTCATCAACCAGGCAACGAACCAGCCCGTCACCATGACGGGGTTGGGTACTGTGGGAAGCCCCTATTTAGCGGATGGCTTGAGTATTGTCGCGCCGACACCTTCCGGTCCCGCCAGCTTTCTGATCAAGCCGACCATCAATGGCGCACGCGATGTTTCCGTGAAATTGACAGACACTTCGAAGATAGCAGCGGCTGCTCCGATCGAGACAAGCGCGACGCTCCTCAATACCGGTTCGGGAACGATAAGTGCCGGCAGCGTAAACTTGCCACCTCCGCCCAACGCCAACCTGCAAGATAACGTTACGATTGCTTTCATCGACGCGATCCATTTCAGCGTGACCGACAACACGACAGCTACCGTGCTTGCGGCTAGTGTCGTGTACAATCCTGCAGCGGGCGCCACGCTGACCTACAACGGCTGGACGATGCAAATCAGCGGCACCCCGGCAACGGGCGATACGTTCACTGTCGGAACCAATGCCGGTGGTGTGGCCGATAACCGCAACGCGCTGTTGCTGGCCGGTTTGCAAACACAAAATACCCTTGTCGGTGGGACAACAACTTACCAGGGGGCTTACAGCCAACTAGTCAGCTTCGTCGGCAACAAAACTCGTGAGGTCGAGGTGACAGCCAAGGCACAGACCAACCTGCTGTCGCAAGTCAAACAGGCGCAGCAGTCCATATCTGGTGTCAATCTCGACGAAGAGGCGGCAAATCTGCTGCGCTATCAGCAGGCTTATCAGGCGGCCGGCAAGATGATGCAGATCGCCTCCACGCTCTTTGATACACTGCTCAGCTTGGGTAAATAAAGGGTAAATCATGCGTATCAGTACCAACACGATGTACGATATGGGTGTCGCTGGCATGCAGCAGGCGACTTCTGACCTGATCAGGACTCAGCAACAGGTTTCTTCCGGCCGTCGGATTTTGACTCCTTCAGACGATCCGGTGGCCTCCGCACGAGTGCTTGATCTCACGCAATCGCAATCGATTAACAAGCAGTATGACACCAATACGGGATCGGCAACCAGCAGCTTGGGCATGGAAGAAAGTACGCTGGCCAGCGTTGGCAACCTGATCCAGAGCATGCAGACAACGGCGGTGTATGCGGGAAACGGAACGCTCAATAATAGTGATCGCGCCAGTCTGGCGACGGAGTTGCGCGCTAACTATCAGGAATTGCTGGGGCTGGCGAACAACACCGACGGTAATGGACAGTATCTGTTTTCAGGCTACAAAGGGGTAACCAAGCCATTTGTTGAAACCTCGTTGGGCAATGTGACCTATCAGGGGGATCAGGGGCAGCGCCTGATCCAGATCAGCCCGTCACGGCAGATGGCGGTGAGCGATTCCGGGTCGAGCGTTTTTCAGCAGATCAAGAACGGGAATGGCACGATCGTAGGTGCGGCGGCGGCAGCGAATACCGGCGCTGGCATCATTGATCCGGCGACGGTGACCAACCTGGCAGATGCCAATCTGCGCCAGCCGGTCAGCATCGTCTTTAACAATCCGCCGACGACCTTCAGTGTGACTGGCACCGGTACCGGAAATCCGGTCAATGTTCCCTATACTTCGGGTTCGACGATCAGCTATAACGGTTGGAGCATGAACATCACGGGTGCTCCGCAGCCGGGCGACACCTTCACGGTACAGCCCAGCAGCAATGTGGATATATTCAAGACGTTGGGCGATTTTATCGCCCAACTCGAAACGCCGATTCAAGGCGGCGGAACAGGTGCAGCGGCCAAGCTTACCAATAATATTAATACCGCCTTACAGAATTTTGGCCAGTCGCTGCAAAATGTCCTGACCGTGCGTACCTCGGTCGGCACGCGGATGAATGAAGTGGATTCGGTTAAAAGTGCCGGTGAGGATTTGCAGTTGCAATACCAGCAAACCATTTCAAGCTTACAGGACATGGATTACGCTCAGGCGATTACCGATCTGACTCGTCAGAAGGCCTCGCTGGAAGCGGCTCAGCTGTCATTCACAAAAATTCAGAGCCTCTCACTGTTTAATTATATTCAGTAGTGCGTAATAGTAGGGTAGGCACGTCCTTGTGCCCACGCGGTCAGTTACATCAATCCAGCTATGTAGGTTGGGTTAGCGGCTTTGTCGCGTAACCCAACAGACCCAATCTTCCTTCAAAATGTGGGTTTTGAAGTTTGGGTTTGTCGCCTAGGAGCCTGTTGGACTTAAAGAATCGAAGCGAGAATTCGGCTGGGCGAGGACAGATTTTGCGAGTTGGGCGATAAAGCCGCCCATCCCTGCTTACCCCACTTGCCGATTTTGCAGGTCAATAGTCGTTCTATTGACCAAAAAAGCGGCGAAATATGGATCGGCCAGGCGGATTTGCAGCCGATTTCCTTTAAGTCCGACAGGCTCCTAGAGGCACCTACTTCTGGTGGGTTACGGCGCAAAAAGCTGTGCTTAACCCACCTACATGCCTAAAAAGATGATTTTGCGCGGCCTTGGCCGCGATAACCACCGCATTGCGGCCAAGGCCGCTCCTACAGGATGTCCATCAATCCAGCACGTGCGACACCAGACCGTCAGCCAGCTTGGGCTCGAACCAGATCTGTCTTTATAATCTCTTTTTCTATCATCAACTTAGCGCACCATGCCCCGCGCTTTTGTGACCTGATGTGACATTTTCGGACTACTTGTGACTGCATTGCGTCACGATTTGGTCACGTAAAAACATTGGGGGTACAGAATGAAAATAGAAATCGACGAAGAGTTACAGTTTCAAATTCAGGCTCTTTCTCCGGTCGGTCTTCGAAATGAGCTGGACTATGGCTTTTTCTTGGAATGGTTGGTGAAGGTGGGGATTGGCACGATCAGGGCTGCGCTGGTCGCGCACCCAGAATTAACCCTTGGTGATCTTGCCATGATGCAATTTCGCAATGATGTCCACTGAATTGGTGGTGATACGCGGAAAGGTGAAAATAATAACGGCTATGTCACTGTTAATTGTTGAACCCCACTCATACCCAGCGCGGCAAACAAAACGGCGCGAGGAGACAGGGAGCCATGAGCCGGATCGAT
>PFJY01000241.1 GCA_002784065.1 Hydrogenophilales bacterium CG_4_10_14_3_um_filter_58_23
CAAGCGTTCCTGCGAAAACAAGGCGGAACTAGTCATCGCCGATGAACACGAAGGCGGCGTCCGCGCCTTGCTCAATCTGGGACACACTTTCGGTCACGCCATCGAAGCCGGGATGGGTTATGGCAACTGGCTCCACGGCGAGGCCGTTGCCGCCGGCACGATGCTGGCGGCAGCCCTGTCTCAGCGGCTGGGCTGGATCAACGAAACAGAGCTGAGCCGCATCCGCTCGCTGTTCGAACGAGCCCGGCTGCCGATCGGCGCGCCCGACCTCGGAGTGGATGCCTATCTGGAACACATGGCGATAGACAAGAAAGTGGAAAACGGCAGAATGCGCTTCGTGCTGCTAAAAACAATCGGTACGGCGGTGATTACCGCCGACATCACGGAACAGGCGCTGCGGGAAACCCTGCAAGCAACCGCCCGTCATGCCTGATCTCGCCCCCTATGCGGCTTTGTCGGCAACCTCGCGCGGTCGTCGCTTCAGGGAAGACACCCCTGCCGGACGCAGCGAATTTCAGCGCGACCGCGACCGCATCATTCACTCCACCGCCTTCCGCCGTCTCGAATACAAGACCCAGGTGTTCGTCAACCACGAAGGCGACCTGTTTCGCACCCGGCTGACCCACAGCCTGGAAGTGGCGCAAATCGGACGCACCATCGCCCGCAACCTGCGGCTCGACGAGGATCTGGTGGAAGCCATCGCGTTGGCCCACGATCTCGGCCATACGCCCTTCGGCCACGCCGGTCAGGATGAACTCAACGGCTGCATGAAGGATTACGGCGGCTTCGAGCATAACCTCCAGTCCCTGCGCGTTGTGGACATGCTGGAGGAGCGCTACGCCGAATTCGACGGCCTGAACCTGACCTTTGAAACCCGCGAAGGCATCCTCAAGCACTGCTCCCCGCAAAACGCCAGGCTATTAGGCGAAGTGGGCGAACGCTTTCTGCACGACAAGCGCCCATCCCTGGAAGCCCAGGTAACCGATCTCGCCGATGAAATTGCCTACAACAACCACGACGTCGATGACGGCCTGCGCTCCGGCCTGATTACCCTGGAACAACTGGCCGAAGTCAGCCTTTTCGCCCGCCACCTCGGCATAGTGCGTGGTTTGTACCCCTGCGTGGCCGACCGGCGCCTGATCCATGAAACCGTGCGCCGCATGATCAACACCCTGGCACTCGACCTGATCGGCCAAAGCACGCAGCACATCAATGCCGCCGCACCCCACTCCATCGAAGCAGTGCGCGAGGCCGCACCCCTGATCGCCTTCAGCCCGGCAATCAGGGAAGAACAGCAGGAGCTGAAGCGCTTCCTGCACGCCCAGCTTTACCGCCACTACCGCGTCATGCGCATGAGCAGCAAGGCGCGGCGCATCATCCGCGAACTGTTTCTCACTTTTCTCGACGATGTCCGCCTCCTGCCGCCGCAATACCAGGAAAAAGCCGAACAAGACAAGCCTCGCGCCATCGCCGACTACATCGCCGGCATGACCGATCGCTACGCCATTCGCGAGTACCGGCGCCTGTTCACAGTGGAATAAATCTGAGTGGCAACCACGAAATCCATCATTGCATGGGAATAAAGCGGCTTTGTAAGCTTGATAATCCTCATGGCGTTATCTAGTCTAAAATTGTAATTGGGTGTTTCAAGCAGGTATCTGACCTCCTTGCGCATGTTATTGCATTGACTATTGATGAAATTCTGAAGGATAAAAGGGGCCAGGCTCAATTAACTGGTTATGAACATAACAAACAATTCGACCCTGGCCCCTTTAATCACTCTATAAAATGGGCCACGGCGATCGCTCAACGCTACCTTATTGCAGTGGCGCGAGATGAGCTATGTACCAGTCCATGGCTTGCTTGAGCCCTTCATCAATTCGGTGGGTTGGCTTGAAACCTAACAGCCGGCCCGCCTTGGAGATGTCAGCCTGGGAATGGCGCACATCCCCTTCGCGAAAATCCACGTGCTGAGGGCGATGCTTTTGAAGATGGGGGAATTGTTCCAGAAGCAGTGAGCGCATCATTTCATAGAGCTGATTGAGGCTGGTGCGTTCATTGAGCGCCACGTTATAAACCTGATTGACCGCCTCGGAACCGTCAGCCAGGGCTGCTAGCAGGTTTGCCTGGACGACATTTTCAACAAAGCAGAAATCCCGGCTGGTTTCGCCATCCCCGTTGATGCGCACCGGCTGATCCATGATCAGCGCGGCGACCCACTGGGGGATCACCGCGGCATAGGCACCATTGGGGTCCTGCCTTGGGCCAAAGATGTTGAAATAGCGCAGCCCGATGGACTTGGCCCCATAGCAGCGGGCAAATACATCGGCGTAGAGTTCGTTGACATACTTGGTGACCGCATAAGGCGAGAGTGGGTTTCCAATCACCGATTCCACCTTGGGCAGATCGGGATGGTCGCCATAGGTTGAACTGGATGCGGCATAAACAAAGCGCCTGACGGGGGCGTCGCGGGAGGCCACCAGCATGTTCAGAAACCCCGTGACGTTATTTTCGTTGCTCAGGATGGGGTCTTCGATGGAGCGCGGCACGGATCCCAGTGCCGCTTCATGCAGCACATAATCCACACCCTGGCATGCATTCCTGCAATCCTCCAAGCGGCGGATGTCGCCCTCGATAAAGGTGAAATTGAGCCAGGCATGGGGTCCGACCAGCTCCCTTACCTGATCGAGATTATGCCTGTAGCCGGTTGAAAAATTGTCCAGCCCGGTCACCTTCTGGTTCAGCCTGAGCAAGCCTTCCAGAAGATTGGACCCGATGAACCCGGCAACACCCGTGATCAGCCAGTGGTATTGATGGCCCCGCAAATGCTGCTGGACCTCCTGATATTTTGTCATGTCTGCCAATTCCTGTCGGTTTATAGCCGCCACACGTTGAGGCCCGCCTCGCCAAGCGCCTCTCGATCAAACTGGGATTTGACATCAATGAAGCAGCCCCTTTCGATTACCTTGGACCGGTAATCCGCCAGCGGCCTGGCAAGAAACTCCTTGTGTGAGACTGCGGCGACAAGCGCATCCGCGCGCGGCAGGCTCTCCCAGCCTTCAAGCTCCAGGCCATACTCGTGACGGGCCTCCGCAGGATCTGCGACAGGATCGTGGACATGGACTTCAATCCCATAGGTCTGGAGTTCGTGGATCAAGTCAGCGACCTTGGAATTTCTCAGGTCCGGGCAGTTTTCCTTGAAGGTCAGCCCGAGCACGTTCACTTTGGCGCCCCTCACTTGGGAGCCGGCCTTGATCATCTGCTTCACGGTCTGTTCCGCGACGAATTTTGCCATGCCGTCGTTGATGCGACGCCCCGCCAGAATCACCTGGGGTATGTAGCCGATCATCTCCGCCTTGTGGGTAAGGTAGTAAGGGTCTACACCGATGCAGTGCCCTCCGACCAGACCCGGGCGGAAAGGAAGAAAATTCCATTTGGTGCCGGCGGCCTGCAAGACCTCCAGAGTGTCGATCCCCATCTTGTCAAAAATGATGGCCAACTCGTTCATCAAGGCAATATTCAGGTCACGCTGGGTATTTTCTATGACTTTGGCGGCTTCGGCGACCTTGATGCTGGAAGCGCGGTGCACGCCAGCAGTGATGATAGTTTCATAGAGCTTTGCTACTTTCTCCAACGTGTCCGCGTCATCGCCCGATACGACTTTTAAAATCGTGGTAAGAGTGTGCGCCTTGTCGCCGGGGTTGATCCGCTCGGGAGAAAAACCGACGTGAAAATCCTTTTTCCATTTCATGCCGGAATGCTTTTCCAGAATCGGGATGCAGACTTCTTCCGTGGCCCCGGGGTAAACCGTGGACTCATAGGTGACGATGGCGCCTCGCTTCATGTATTTGCCGGTCGTTTCGCTGGCGCCAACAAGGGGCGTGAAATCAGGCTGATGGGCGATATCCACCGGCGTTGGGACGGCAATCACAATGTGGTCGGCCTGTGACAGCTCGGCCGGATCGGTGGTGACGGTGAGATGGCTTGCCACCCGCAGGTCTTCGGTCGAAACTTCTCCCGTCGGGTCGATACACCGCTTGTAGTTCGCGACCTTGCTGGCGGAAAGGTCAAATCCGATCGTTTTCTGCCTTTTCCCAAACGCCACCGCCAAAGGCAAGCCCACATAGCCCAACCCAACCACCGCAACTATGGTCATAATTTCTCTCCCCGTCATTATCCAGAATTGATATGGAAGCACTTGCCGACAGGCTGCTATACCAAGAAACGCCACAATCTACACGATCCGTTCGTGCTGAGCTTGTCGAAGCACATAGATCCTTCGACGAGCTCAGGGCGAACGGGATAAG
>PFJY01000011.1 GCA_002784065.1 Hydrogenophilales bacterium CG_4_10_14_3_um_filter_58_23
TAAATTTTTCTTTTTTTAACCCGGTCAATCTGAACAATTGAATCACCCGGATCGACACCGCTTCAGGCTCATACCTGAATTGGAAAATACTCCCTTCTTGAAGAGTCGGTGGCCCATTAGGGCCTGTCCATGGATAACTCGAACATTCTGGCCGTACTGGCGGGCGCGCTGCGGCGTTGCCGGTCTCTTGCAGAAAATGACCATGCGGCGCGCCCGGCGTCTTGCTTCGCATCCCGCCAGCACACCCATAATTGTCCAAGTTATCCATGGACAGGCCCTTCTCTCAAAAAAATGGGGCGACCGAAGCCGCCCCAAAACGGAGACACAACTTTAAAAACCGTGACGCGCTACTTTTTCTTCTTGATGCCTAGCACGCCGAGCACGTATTTCTCGTAGATCGGCTCGGTGGTCCCTTTTTTCATCTTGCGGATGAAGTATTTCTCGAAGGCGATCTTGGCCAGGTGCACCCACTTACCTTCCTTGAACCAGTTGACGTTGCGCGGCGGGATCTGTGGCAGCGCCACGAAGGCGGCGCCGGTATCACCGAAGTCGGCCAGGCAGATGGCGTTCCAGGTTGCATGGAAATCCGGCTCCTTGCCGTCGATCACGGCGCGGATGTTGTGCACTGTGGCGGTGACCATGGTTTCGATCATGTAGCCGGTCTTGGGCGCACCGGTCGGCACCGGGGTGGCTTCCACCGGCGGAATGGCGACACACACGCCGATCGCGTAGATGTTGTTGTATTTCGGGTTACGCTGGAACGGATCGATCAGGATAAAGCCACGCGGATTGGTCAGGCCCTCGATGCCGAATACTGCGTCAATGCCCTTGAAGGCCGGCAGCATCATCGAGTGTTTGAACGGCAGTTCGTGTTCCTTCTTGACGTTGCCCATGTCATCCAGCTCGGTGACGAACATCTTGCCCGGCTCGACCTTGGTGACCTTGGCGTTGCAAATCCACTTGATGTGGCGGTCGCGCATGGCGGATTCCATCAGTCCCTTGGAGTCACCTACTCCGCCCAAGCCGAGATGGCCGATGTAGGGCTCGGCGGTGACGAAGGTCATGGGTACCTTGTCGCGGATTTTGCGTTTGCGCAGGTCGGTGTCCATAATCATGGCGAACTCGTAGGCGGGCCCATAGCAGGAAGCCAACTGCGCGGCACCCACCACGATCGGCCCGGGATCGCGTATGAACTGGTCCCATGCCTTGCCGGCTTCCACTGCGTGATCGACGTGGCAGATGGAATAAGTGTTCTTGCCCGGCCCCATGCCTTCCACTTCGTCGAAGGCGAGTTTCGGGCCGGTGGCGATGACGAGAAAATCATAGTCGACAATTTGGCCGTCGGTCAGTTCGACCTGATTTTTTTCGGGGTGAACGCGCTTCGCTGGTGTCGCGATCAGGCTGATGCCCTTGCGCTCTAAATAGGGCGCGATGGGGAAGGTGATGTCTTCCTTGGTGCGCCAGTTGACGGCGACCCAGGGGTTGGACGGGACGAACTGGAATAGAGGGGAATCCGAAATGACGGTAACGCTGTCTTCGGGTCGGACTTTCTCCCGCATTTCGTACGCGCACGCCATGCCGCCAATGCCCGCACCGAGAATGATGATGTGTGCCATGTACACAGTTCCTTATGGGTTAAGAGTTTTTCCGGGGTATTGTTTTTTTATTGGGAGCAATCCCGAATTACCAGACGAAAATCCGGGTCATCGCATCAAGTCCTTCGTCCACGATGACTTGCAGGTCTTCCGGCGCATCCTCGCTTTCCATCGCCAGGCTGGTATAGGCCGACAGGGATTTCAGCGCACAGGCGATCTTGGCAACTTCGCCGGCAGTAACGTCATCCATTTTTACGCCTTCGCGTAGCGTCCATTTTGCGGCCATTTGTTTCTCCATTTAACGGTGTTGTGGTAAATCTGTTAGCAATCGGCGTGCCATAACACACTTTGTTGATTATTAAGAGGTATTTAATTCGCATGGTTTCTATGATGACAGGCTGTCATGTCAATATGGCAGTATAGTCATTTATGAGGAATATTTTCTTTGCTTGCAGAGGCAACAACTTTTTGATTTACATGGCAGCTTGGGCATGGTTATACTGTGTCATGACAATCTGTCATGGAGTGGTGCCAATATGAACGATTTTTCTCTCGATCTGCAATCCCTGATCAATATCCAGGAAAATCCATTCGTCCTGATTGATAAGGATTACCGTGTAGTTTCTGCAAACCATGCTTATTGCCAGGTCTATGGGTTGAGTCCGGATGAGGTTGTGGGCCGCTTGTGCCATGAAATTTCTCATCATTCCTCCGTTCCCTGTCATGAGAATGGCGAGGTCTGCCCACACCAGAAGGTATTTGCAACCGGTGAGGCTTGCCAGGTACTACATATTCATTACGACAATCACAATCGCGCCGAGCGGGTGCGCCTCAAGGGGTATCCGATTCTCGGGCGGGACGGATGCCTTTACTTGGGCGAGGCCATCATGCCGCAGGGACCTTCGGAAAACCTGAATTGCGACGAGATGCGCATGATCGGTCATTCGCCCGCCTTTCTGGAGTGTGCAGACAAGCTGGGGCGTGTGGCCGAGTCGGATGCGCCGATCCTGCTGTATGGGGAAAGTGGCGTCGGCAAGGAACTGGCGGCGGAGTTCGTGCACAAGCAATCGACCCGGGGTGACCGTCCCTATGTCTCGGTCAATTGCGCGGCTATCGCTGAATCGATGTTCGAGAGCGAATTCTTCGGCCACGAGCGAGGTGCCTTCACGGGCTGCATCGGACGCAAACAAGGGTTGTTCGAGCTGGCGGATGGGGGCACGCTGTTTCTCGACGAAATCGGGGAAATCCCTCTTTCCATGCAACCCAAGCTCCTGCGCGTGCTGGAAACCGGAGAGTTCCGTCGGGTGGGGGGCACGGTAAACCTGACGGCGGATGTGCGGTTTGTTTCCGCCACCAACCGTAATTTGCTGGAACGGGTGGATCAGGGTCTGTTCCGTGAGGATTTGTATTACCGGATCGCCGGCATCGACGTGACGCTCCCCTCGTTGCGCGAACGCCGTCCGGATATCCCCGCGCTGGCTGATGCGTTGCTTGCCCGCATCAGCGGGGGAGGGAAGAATGTTCCGAGACTTTCTGCAGGCGCCATTTCACGTCTGATGAGCTATGATTATCCCGGCAATGTGCGCGAGCTGCGTAATGTTTTGCAGAAGGCGGCGGCTTTGTCCGGTAACGGGATGATTCATGCCAGGCATATTCAATTTGACAGCCAGAACGAGGGAAAAGCCCAGATGGCGACGCAGGTGGGGATTCCTGTGGGCCACCCGGCACCGCCCTCCATCCTGGGTACGCCTTCCGCCTTCTCCATTAAGGAAATGGAAATTCGCCATATTGGCGAACTGCTGGAACAGCATGGCGGCCATCGTCGCACAGTGGCGGATATCCTCGGCATCAGCGAGCGCACGTTGTACCGTAAACTGAACCGCTACGGGCTACATTCGGAGAAGTAAGGTGGACAGCATCATCAAGGACAGGCTTCTTACCCTGTTTCCGGCGCTGCGGGGCGCCCCCGCCGATCTGTGGCGGAGGATCGACCGGGAGGCTACCTATATCGAAGCGCCGGCGGGGACAGTGCTGTTCGAATCGCGCGGTCCGTGCCAGGCTTTCCCCATGCTGTTGTCGGGCTCGGTGCGCGTGGCCAAGGGCGGGGCGAACGGGCGCGAACTCCAGCTCTACCGCGTTCTGCCCGGCGAAAGCTGCATCATCACCAGCAGCTGCTTGTTGGGCAACGTTGCCTATCCGGCGCGCGGCGTGGCGGAGCATGACTTGACGGCGGTGGTGGTGCCGAGGGCGTTGTTTACCCAGTTGATCGAGCAGCATCCACCTTTTCGCTCAGCTATTTTCAACCTGTTTGGCGAGCGCCTAGCCGAACTGATGCAACTGGTGGAGGAAGTGGCCTTTCACAAGCTCGACCAACGCCTGGCGGCGCTTTTGCTGGCGAAAGGCGGAACCATTCATATCACCCACCAGGGTTTGGCGGACGAGTTGGGCAGCGTGCGCGAGATGATCAGCCGGCTGCTGAAAAACTTTCAGGATCGGGGCCTGGTTGCGCTGGGCCGGGAACAGATCAGAATTCTCGATATGGCTGTGTTGCGCAGTATTGCGCAAACTTCGTCGTGAGTGTAACCAAAGTCACAGACATCTGGCACCGTAGCGCCTAAGATTGGCACATCGTAAATATTTTTGGCTATGTCACTGTTAATTGTTGAACCCCACTCATACCCA
>PFJY01000078.1 GCA_002784065.1 Hydrogenophilales bacterium CG_4_10_14_3_um_filter_58_23
ATAAATTTTTCTTTTTTTAACCCGGTCAATCTGAACAATTGAATCACCCGGATCGACACCGCTTCAGGCTCATACCTGAATTGGAAAATACTGTGGCAGTGTGGCGGGATATATGAATCCGGCTCCATCGCATTGAGCAAACGATGACTCGCATCCGCCTCGGCGGTATGGAAATTGAAATTCTTGCGCCGACGTGGCGCAGCCTGCGCTTCCGACGAAACGCGGTCGAATAATTCACGGTTAATGATCTGAGGACTATTCATGCGGACATGGATACCGATGTCTAAAAAGTCTAAAAAAGGCAAAAAAAACGCGGTTCACCTAAGTGACCGCGCTTAAAATCCACCGATAAAGGCGGATGGAGGAGACAACACCGGAACAACTCATCGCTGATGAATCATTCAAGTTATTAGCATTATCTAATATTCTAATTTACTTTGCAAGCAATTAAATGCCTACCCCTCCGCCGCCTCCTTTACCAACTCAATAGCTTCCTTCGCCGTGAGCAACTTCCAAGGCAAGGGAATCAGGCCGGGCACCCGTTCCATGTAACGCCGGTAGACATCTCCGTGATAGACCACCAGCTTCTTTTCTTCCAGCCGCGAGCCGATGATGAAATAAACTGTCATCATCACGCCGGACAACAGCATTGCGGCATTCATGTCGCGTGTCCAGATCAGCACCAGCCCGAAGAAATACCACGGATGGCGCACATAACGATGGAATGGCGAAAGATGGAAACTCTCCTGATCCTCCACCCGCCGAGTGTGTGATTTCCACTGGCGCAAACCGAGGAATTCCTGGGTATCGTAATAATTCAGCGATTTCATAAAACCGAACAACGCCGCCAGCGCCAGTCCGTTCGCCAACCAGGCGCCAAGGCCCTGCCAGGCCCATAGCGTCGGGCCGGGGTTGCGCACCATCAGCCAGAGTATCGGCAGCAGCATGAGCCCCGCAAGAATATTGAAGCCCAGCCGATAAAGTGGCATCCGCTTCGGATAATGTGCGGCGACCCAGCTTTTCACCCGGAGCGAAGCCAGCGCCGAATGCAAGGCGAAATACCCCAGCCAGAAAAGAGCCAGCAAAGCCATCTCCCGCCAATCCGGTTCAGTCATGTTCTGCTATGCCTTTTCTTGCCATCCACATTGTTTTTATCAGGCACCGCTTTCCAGCGCCCGCCACAGGCAGGCGCCCTTGCTGGCCTTGTCGATCTCGCCCAGGTAGGCGCGATGCGCCTCCATCTCGTCCGGTGTCGCCGCCAGCACCATCAGGTCATGCGGCACGAAATCTCCACCCAGATCGGCATGATTGTCTTCAGCGTCAGCGGATTCGATCATCAGGCTGTTCTGTCCGCGCGTCATGGCAAGATAAACCTCGGCAAGCAGCTCGGTGTCCACCAGGGCGCCATGCAGAGCGCGGCTGGTACTGTCCACCTGGTAACGCCGACACAATGCATCAAGGTTGTTCTTCTGGCCCGGATGCAGTTCCTTGGCCATTTTTAACGTATCGATCACGTTTGGGCTATATTTCCCGACCGGCTCCATCCCGATCAGCTTCAACTCGGTGTTGAGGAATCCGATATCGAACGGCGCATTGTGGATGACCAGCTCCGCGCCGCTGATAAACTCGATAAAATCCTGGGCGACATCCCGAAAAAAAGGCTTGTCCTGCAAAAAATCTAGGCTGATGCCGTGCACCTGCTGCGCGCCCGGGTCGATCTCGCGCTCCGGGTTGAGGTACTGATGGAAATGGTTTCCCGTCAAACGCCGGTTAATCATTTCGACCGCAGCCACCTCGATGATGCGGTGCCCGAGATTGGCGTCCAGGCCGGTGGTTTCGGTATCCAGAATAATTTGACGCATGAAATCCTTTCGAGCTGCCAGCTTTCAGCCATCAGCGGTCAGCTTGGTTTTGTGCGCGGCGAGTCGCGCGGGTTTAGCTGACAGCTGATAGCTATAATTCCTCTACGCCCCGGTTGGCCAGCCTGTCAGCCCGTTCGTTGCCTTCGTGTCCGGCATGGCCCTTGATCCACAGCCACTCGATCTCGTGCTGCGAGGCCAGCACGTCGAGCTGTTTCCACAAATCATCGTTCTTCACCAGCTTCTTGTCGGCGGTGCGCCAACCGCGCAGCTTCCAGGCATGGATCCACTCGCTGATGCCTTTCTGCACGTATTTCGAATCGGTATGCAGTCGGACGATGCAGGGGCGCGACAAGGCTTCCAGCGCCCGGATCACCGCAGTCAGTTCCATGCGGTTGTTGGTGGTGAGCTTCTCGCCGCCGCAGAGTTCCTTTTCATGCCCGGAATAGCGCAGCCATGCACCCCAGCCGCCGACGCCGGGATTGCCCTTGCAGGCCCCGTCGGTGTAGATCTCCACGATGTTGCGCCGCAGCTCGGAAACTTTCACGCCATCAACCCTTCTCAATAAATGATCGTTATTTTCACCCCTCACCCCTCACCCCTCACCCCTCACCTAATTTATTGTTGATCATCTTCTGCGGTACTGGAGCAAGCACTTTCTTTGCCGCTGAACTTCTGTTCCAGCTTGGCATGATCAAATGCATACCGGCCACCCTCTTCTTCGCCTGCAGGAAATACACACCACCCGCCAGCGCCCACCAGCGGTCGCCCGCAGCTTCCATGAAGCGACAGCGCCGCAGCCATTGTTCGTTGCAGAGCGGCGGCGCATAACAGCACATCCGCCCGGCCACCACATCAAAGCCAAGCAGGGCCAGCCAATCCTTGATGCGCGGCAGGGAAATAAAATCCCCGTTCCAGGGGTAATTTTGCCTGCGGCTGGGCAGGAACCGGGGCAACCCCCACAGGCTGAACGGGTTGAAGCCGCTGATGATCACCTGCCCCTCCGGCATCAGCACCCGCTCCGCCTCGCGCAGTATCTGGTGGGGTTGAGCGCTGAATTCCAGAACGTGAGGCAGCAGCAGCAAATCGATGCTCTGGCTGGCGAGCGGCAAATTGCCCGGCTCGGCCAGCGATTTAATCTCCGCTTTCCCGTTTGCCGAAAATTGCGGCGCAACGGCAAACCGCTTCGACATGCGGTTCGTATGCAACAGGTCGGACTGGACGAAACCGACTTGCAGCGCATTGAAGCCGAAAATATCCGCCACCGCCTGATCGAAATAGGCTTGCTCGCGCTCGATCAGGTAGCGTCCGAGCGGGGTGGCTATCCATTCATCCATTGACATCATGCGAGCTTAATTCGAACATACTGTCATGAAGATCATTCCCATTCCTGCTTTCGAGGATAACACCATCTGGCTGATTGGCGACGGGCGCTGCGCTGCGGTCGTAGATCCCGGCGACGCCGAGCCGGTATTGGACTATCTCGGCCACCACGGACTGCGCCTTGCCGCCATCCTGATTACGCACCACCACGGCGATCATACCGGCGGCATCGAAGCGCTGCTAAGGCACGCCGCCGTGCCGGTTTACGGCCCCCGCAAGGAAAACATTCCGGGCATCACCGACCCGGTCGGCACAGGCGATACGGTGCAATTGCCGGAGCTGGGCGTGGAATTCGCCGTCCTCGACGTACCCGGCCATACCGCCGGTCACGTTGCCTATTATGGCGCAAATTCCCTGTTTTGTGGCGACACGCTGTTCAGCTGCGGTTGCGGCAAGCTGTTCGAAGGCACCCCTGCCCAGATGCATGCCTCGCTGCAAAAACTGGCCGCCCTGCCCGACGAGACCCGGGTCTATTGCGCCCATGAATACACCCTGGAGAACATCCGTTTTGCCAAAATGGTAGAGCCTGCCAACCGCCAGCTCCTGGAGCGCGAAGCGCGCGACCGACTAACCCGTGAACAAGGCCGCCCCACCCTGCCTTCCACCCTGGCGCTGGAAAAAGCCACCAACCCTTTCCTGCGCTGCGAACAACCTGCCGTAATCGAAGCCGCCAGTCATTTTTCCGGCAACAAGCTGGATGATGCCGTCAAGGTCTTCACCGCCATCAGGGAGTGGAGAAACAGATTGTAGGGTTTTAACCCGACTGTCTGGCTGATGAAGCCAGACCTACGCCCCGAGCGAAGCAAGCGAAGATAACCCTTGACGCCGCAAGGGGTTCTTGGCTACCATCTGCGGAGTTTCAATCACGCCAAACAATCAAAAGCAAGAATGCGTCTTATCCCCCTTTTTTCTTTTATTCTGGCACTGGCAAGCGTTCTCGCGCTGCCTCTGCCGACGGCAAGCGCAGCCGACTTGTTTGGCTCCGACTCCCCCGAACCGCCTGCCAAACAAGCCCTGCCCGAAACGACCATCGCAGAGGCTCCTCTGCTGCTTCAGTCCAGCCCTGGAATTCTGGGTTCCCCAGCAAAAGAATCTCTCGATGTCGCCACCTCGGAAGAACCCGTCGACTTGTGGGATCGCATCCGCGAGGGCTTCGCCCTGGAGGAACTGGATTCGCCCCTGGTGCAGAACCACGTTGCCTGGTATACCAACCGCCCCGAATATGTGCGACGCATGGTGGAGCGCAGCCAGCTCTACCTGTACCACATCGTCGAGGAAGTCGAAAAGCGGGGGATGCCGACCGAAGTCGCCCTGATCCCGATCATCGAGAGCGCCTTCAATCCCCAAGCTTATTCCCGCAGCCACGCCTCCGGCATCTGGCAATTCATCCCTTCCACCGGCAAGAACTTCGGCCTGGAGCAAAACTGGTGGTACGACGGTCGCCGCGATGTCACCGCCGCGACGGATGCGGCGCTGGACTACCTGCAAAAGCTCCATGACATGTTCGATAGTTGGGAACTGGCCTTCGCCGCCTATAACTGGGGCGAAGGCTCGGTACAACGCGCCATCGCCAAAAACAAGGCAAAGGGTCTGCCCACCGACTACCTCAGCCTGACCATGCCGGCAGAGACGCGCAACTACCTGCCCAAGCTGATGGCGGTCAAACAGATCATCATGAATCCGCAGGAAGCGGGACTCGAACTGGCCTCCATCCCCAACCTCCCTTATTTCGTCAGCGTAGCCTCCACTCAGCACATCGACCTTGCCGTAGCCGCACGCCTGGCCGAAATGCCGCTGCACGATTTCGTTTCGCTCAACCCCGCCTACAACCGGCCTGTCATCAACGCCAAGGGGTCACGTACCTTGCTGCTACCGGTGGGCAAGGCCGACACCTTCGCCAGTAACCTGGAAAACTATGACAAGCCGCTAGTTTCCTGGAAATCCTACACGCCGGCACGCGGCGAGAAAATCGATAAGGTTGCGCGCCGCTTCAGCATCAGCGTCGCCCGGCTAAAAGAGATCAACAGCATCACCAGGCGCAACAAACTGTCTGCCGGCCAGACTCTGCTGGTGCCGCTCAGCCGCGACGATGCGACGGTTTCCGCCTTCTTCGACGAAACACCACAGGCCATCGAACCCGAAGAAATCGAGCTGTTGCCGGTTTCATCCCGTTCTATTTATGCCGTGAAGAAGGGCGACACCCTGGCCAGCATCGCCAAACGTCACAAAATCTCTGTGGCCCGAATCAAGGCGCTCAACAACCTGAAATCCAGCCACCTCAACAATGGCCAGAAACTGGTCATCCGCCAGGAAACACTCACCAAACGCAAGCTTGCAGCGGTCAAGGACAAGACGGTGAAACAAGCGATGGCAAGCAAAGCCAAACCGGTGAAACTGGCTGCGGCGAATAGGGCGAAACGCAACCATCGCTACTACACCGTGCGCCGTGGCGACACCGTGGCCAGCATCGCCAGGCAGTTCAATGTCGCGGCCAACGATATCCAGCGCTGGAACAATATTTCCGGCAAGCGCGGCCTCGCCCCAGGCAACAAAGTCACCCTGATGCTGCCCGGCGAGGGCTGAGTCATCTGCCGGCACCCAGCCGGTTTGCTACTTTTCCGAATACAAAAAACAACTGGCGCTGTGCGTTGCGCTGAAGTCGATCGCAGCCGGGTAGTTCAATCGGCATGAATCCATGGCCTGCGGGCAACGCGGGTGAAAATGGCAACCTGACGGCGGGTTCGCCGGAGAAGGCATGTCGCCGGCCAGGCGGATGATTTCGCGCCGCGAACCGGCATCCACCACCGGCACGGCTGAAAGCAGCGCCCGGGTATAGGGATGGCGCGGCGCCTGCATCACCTCTTCCACCGACCCCCGTTCGACGATCCGTCCCAGATACATCACTGCCACCTCGTGGGCAAAATACTCGACCACCGCCAGATTGTGGGTGATGAACAGGTAGGCCAGTCCCAGCTCATTCTGCAGCCCCTTGAGCAAGTTGAGGATTTGCGCCTGCACCGAAACATCGAGCGCGCTGGTCGGTTCGTCGCACACGATCAGCTTCGGCTTCACCGCCAGCGCGCGGGCAATGGCGATGCGCTGGCGCTGCCCACCGGAAAATTCGTGGGGATAGCGGTACTTGCTGTCGGGGGAGAGTCCGACCTGCTGCAGCAAGCTGTCCATACTATTCTGGCGATCGCCCGAACTCGTGGCCGCTCCCAACGCGACCATACCTTCCTCGATGATGTCGGCAACCCGCATGCGCGGGTCGAGCGAGGAATAAGGGTCCTGGAATACGATCTGAAAATCGGCGCGTCGGGCGCGCAACTCGGCGCCCTTCAACCGCGTCAGTTCATCGCCGGCAAAGCGCACGCTGCCGGCGGTGGGGCGGATCAACTGCAATATGCTCTTGCCCACCGTGGTTTTGCCGCAACCGGACTCGCCCACCAGCGCCAGAGTGCGGCCGGAATGGATTGCCAGCGACACGCCGTCCACCGCTCGAACATGGCCCGCCACCCGCTTGAACAGGCCCTTGTGGATGGGAAAATGGACCTTGAGGTCAGCAACTTGCAAAAGCGGCAAATCAAAACCAACCTGCGTAGGACGTAGGGCGTCAACGCGAAGGGCATCAATAAGCGAAGCGCATTGCGCCGGATGTTGCTCGACATGGTGCAATGCGCGAAGCTTTTGACACCCTACATGAACAGGGAAAGGGTCAGGGTGAAGGCTCGCGGGAACAACCGATTCAACCAAATGGCAGCGCACACCATGCCCCGGCGCAACCTCACTCCAGACCGGAACTTCGTCGCTGCATTTCTGCCAGGCGTAATCGCAGCGACCGGCGAAACGACAGCCGGAAAATTCCCGGTCCAGCGGCGGCACGCTGCCGCGGATGATCTCCAACTGCTGTCCGCGCCGGGCCGCGCCGGGCAGCGAGGCGAACAGCTTGCGCGTATAGGGATGCTGCGGGTTGGCGAAGAATTCCTCGCGCCCGGCCATTTCCACGATTTCCCCGGCGTACATCACGGCCACCCGTTGCGCCATTTCCGCCACTACGCCGAGATCGTGGCTGATCAGCATCACCGCCATGCCGCGCTCGCGCTGCAACCGGCGCAGCAGCTCCAGCACCTGCGCCTGGATGGTCACATCCAGCGCCGTGGTCGGTTCGTCGGCGATCAGCAGATCGGGCTCGCACGCCAGGGCGATAGCGATCATCACGCGCTGCTTCATGCCGCCGGAGAACTGGAACGGATAGTCGTGGTAGCGCGCCCTGGCGTCGGGGATACCTACCGCGTCGAGTAGTTCCAGCACCCGCGCTTGCGCTGCCTCACCCCGCAAGCTGGTGTGGCGATGCAGTGTCTCGGCGATCTGCCGACCGATGGTCATGACCGGATTGAGGCTGGTCATCGGTTCCTGGAAGATCATCGCGATGCGCTTGCCGCGTACCGAGCGCATGGCGATTTCCGGCAAACACAGCAAGTCCTGGCCGTCGAGCAGAACCCTGCCGGACTCGATGCGGCCTGCCTCGGGCAGCAGGCGCATCAGGGACAGCGCCGTCATCGACTTGCCGCAGCCCGATTCTCCAAGCAATGCGAAGGTCTCGTTGCGGTTGATGGCAAAGCTCACGCCATCGACCGCCCGCACCTGGGTTTTGCCGGCATCCAGCCGGACTTTGAGGTTTTCGACTTGAAGTAAGGGTTTATTCATTCAAAAAAACCAAACATCGTTTAGCCACAGAGATCACAGAGCACACAGAGAGAACCGCGGACAGAATTTGCCTTTCTCTGTGATCTCTGTGTCCTCTGTGGCCAAGCATTTATCTCACCCTCGGATCGAACGCATCACGCACGCGGTCGGAAAACAGGTTGGCCGACAGCACCAGCACGAACATGAAGACGAAGGCCGCCAGCAGCGACCACCACACCATCGGTTCGCGCGCCATTTCCAGCCGCGCGCCGTTGATCATGTTGCCCCAGCTCTGCATGGACGGATCGACGCCGACGCCGACGTAGGACAGCACCGCCTCGGCCAGCACCAGGGCGCTGAAATCGAGCACGATCGAGATCAGCACGATGTGCATCACGTTGGGCAGGATGTGGCGGGCGATAATGCGGAAATGGCCGACGCCGAACGCCGTCGCCGCCTGGATGAACTCCATTTCCCGGACTTTCAGGGTCTCGCCGCGCAGCAGCCGGCACAGCCCGGTCCAGCTGGTGATGCCGAGGATCACGCAGAGGAACAGCAGGCGGATATCGGCGCGCGCCGCCACGGTGTCGAACAGTTCCTGATTGCTGTCCATGTAGACCTGCAGGATCAGCACCGCCGCCGCGATCAGCAGCACGCCGGGAATCGAGCTGAGGGTGGTGTAGGTGTACTGGATCACGTCATCCACCCAGCCACGGAAATAACCCGCCATGATGCCGAGCAACAGCGCGAAGGGCAACATCACCAGCGTGGTGAGCGTGCCGATCATCAAGCCGGTACGGATGCTTTTCAACGCCAGGTAGAACACGTCCTGGCCGACCTTGTCGGTGCCAAAAATGTGATACTTGGCGGAAAACGCCGTGGCCAGGCAGACGAACAGGGCCAGCAGCCCGACAGTGGACAGAAAGGTGCGCCAGGGAATTTCGTCGCGCCCATGCCGAATCATCGTCCAGGCCGCGCCGGGAGAGATGCTGCGGCGGCGGGCCAGCCACAGCGCCAGCATAAACGTCAGCCCACCGCACAGGGCGAGCGCATAAACGCCCCCCTGCAATGCTGTCACGGCAACGTCTCCCGCCTGCTCCCGCGCCGGTTCGCGCAAATGCGCCCCGCCAAACTTCAGGCGCGGATAGTCGCGCACCTGCTTGCCTCCAGGCAGCTCGATGGTTTCCTTGGTATAGAGTTGCGAGGCAAAAGGCGCGGAATAGGTTTTTTCCACCTGCTTCCTGAGCGGGCCGACCATCAGGTCGAACACGGAGAGCACCTCGGGCGAATAATGCGTCTCTGCGCCGTTGCCCTGCTTCTCCAGCGGCAGGCGGAAATGCAGCGAATCGAGCACGCCGACGGCGACGAACGCCAGCAGCACCACGGCGGAAGCCACCCCGCTCCGGCTGCGCAGCAAGCGCCGCCAGGGCTCCCGCAAGTGCTCGTGCAGGCGCACCCGCCAGACGTAAAATGCCACCCCGGCCAGCAGCAGCCAGAGCAACATGTCGGTCCACAGGAAAACAGGTTTAAATAACATCATTCCAGCCTGATCCTCGGGTCGACCAGCGTATAGGAAATATCCGTCAGGATCAGGCCGACGATGTACAGCACCGAACCGAGGAACACCATGGCGCGGACGACGGCGAAATCCTGGGCGTTGATGGCGTCGATGGTGTAGCTGCCGAGGCCGGGGATGCCGAAAAAGGATTCCGAGATCAGGCTGCCCATGAACAGCAGCGGGATCACCACCACCGCGCCGGTGAGGATCGGGATCATGGCATTCTTCAGCACGTGGCCGAACAGCACGGAAAGCTCCGACAACCCCTTGGCGCGTGCAGTGCGGACATAATCCCGCGAGGTTTCTTCGAGGAAAATGGTGCGATACCAGCGCGCTCCTGAACCAATGCCGCCGATGACACCGATCACCACCGGCAGGATGATGAACTTGAGCGCATTGCTGCCTGCGTCGAAGCCGGAAATCGGCGTCAGGTGCAGCAGCTTGCTGACCAGGTATTGCCCGCCGATGATGTAGAACAGACCGGAAACAGACATCATCGCCACGCACAAAACCACACCGGACAGGTCGATGTAAGTGGCTCGAAAGAAAGCCATCAGCATGGCGAAGGTGATGTTGACCGCCAGTCCGACCATAAACACCGGCAGCGCGATTGCCAAGCTCGGCCACATCCGTGTTTTGATGTCGTGGGCGATGTCGCGCCCCTCGTCGGAGCGGCCGAAATCGAAGGCGAACATGCCGACGGATTTCTCGAAGAAAATGGTGTCGCTGGCCTGCTTCGCGCCTTGCGCGGCGCTGTTCCACATCAGCGGCTTGTCGTAGCCGCGCTCGTGCTTCCATTTCATGATCGCCTCCGGCGTGACGTGCTTCACGCCCAAGTGGATGCGCGCCATGTTGTCCGGCGTGTTGACCACGAAGAACAGGGCGAAGGTGAGCAGGTTCACCCCGATCAGGATGGGAATGGCATAGAGAATGCGGCGGATGATGTAGTTAATCATCCGCCGCCCACTCCTCATGCCCCAGTGCGGAGCGGTTGAGTTCTTCACGATACAGCCGCCACTGCGGCATGAATTTATTCATCAGCTCGGTGAAGTGGTCGTTGTGATGCCGTTCCAGCAAATGCGCCATTTCATGCACGAGGATGTACTCAAGGCATTGGGGTGACTTCTTGGCAAGCTCAAGGTTAAGCCAGACTCGCCGTGCGGCGGGGTTGCAGCTCCCCCACTTGGTCTTCATTTTCTTGATGCCCCAGTCGGCTACCTGAACGCCGAGGATAGTCTGCCATTTCTCCAGCAAGGGCGGAATCAATGTCTTGAGTTGCTCACGATGCCAGCGCAACAAGATGGCTTCCCGCTGCACGGCGCTGGTGCCGGGGCGCACGAACAGGTCGAGACTGGCGATACCGCGCACTGCGACTCTGGCCGGAGCATCGTGCTCATGTACGCGCAGGCGGTAGCGCCGACCCAGAAAGTAATGGCTCTCACCATTCACCATCTCGCGTTGAGTCTGGCGCGGTTGTTCGTTGAACTTGGCTTTCTGCCGTTTGATCCAGCCCAGCTTGTCGATCACCGCTAGCCGCACGGCTTCATCATTCACCACCAGCGGTGCCGCCACCCGCACCCGGCCATGGGGTGGATAAACGCCCAGATGCAGGTTCTTGATGTCCTTGCGGACCACCTCCACCTTGATGCCGCTGACCGTGAAATTGTGAGTCTCAGTAGTCATTCTGGTGCTTCGCCAGTTCCAGAATCTGATCGGCCAGAGCTTCCAGCGGGTAATCATCGCGTGCCATGTCCTGATGGAAGGTTGTTACCCCGGCAGGCGTCTCTGACTTCACCTGATCGAGTGCTGCTCTGATTGCCAGCCGCACCCGCTTGGTCTTCATCACATTGCCGCGCCAGCCATCCATGCGGCTGCTATGTATCGCCGTATCCACCGCCAGCGCCAGCTCCCCGTCCTTGCCCAGATTATTGTAGAGCGCCCGCTGCGCCGCCGACTTCACGCTCAAAGGATAGCCGCCCGATCCACCACCCGGCATCGTCGCCTCCTTGGTCAGCTGGGCGATCTTCTCCAGATACTCCTTGTAACCCACCACCCCCTTGCGTCGCTGCTCAATCAGCGCATCCAGCAGCTTGGACATCTTGTCGTAATAGGCGGGATCAACTGGCGACTCGTTGATGATGAGCTTGCGGACGTTGTTCTCGATGGTTTCGGCCACCGCTTCCTCGGTCTTCATGATTCCCTTGAGCTTTGCGTCCACCGCATCCGGACCACGTTCGACGATCATCTGAATCAGGCTCATGTCGTCGAAGGCCGAAATCTTCTCGCTCTCCTCGGCACGGATGTAGGTGTCGATCAGGTGGCGCATGGCTGGCTCGTAGGCCTTGAGGTCGATGTAGTCACCGCTGGACAGCCGCACCTCGTCGCGCACCTTGCTGGCGTGATCCACCTCGGCCTTGATCTTCTCGATCTCTTCCGGCTTGTAACCTGCCTCGGTCAGTTCGCTGGCGATGCTGGCGTAGGCACGCAGCAGGGCAGCGGTAAATTTGTAGAGCTTCAGCCGCTTCGGTTCGTTGTCCTTGAGTTGCTCGGCGTTGCCCGAATCCTTGGCGCAGAAATAATGCAGGTAGGCTGCCGAATCCCTCGGTGCCTCCACCGGCTCACACAACGCCTTGACCGCCTCGCGGGCGTCTTCCAAGTCCTCCCGCGCCTTGTCCAGCCGGTTCTCCAGCAGCCCGGCCACGTCGTCCTTGTCATAACCATCCAGCGCACCGCTGGTGTAGTCGCCCACTGCGCCTTCCAGACTCTTGAACAAATCCTTGTAGTCGATGATGTAGCCGTATTCCTTGTCGTCACCATCCAGCCGATTGACGCGGCAGATGGCCTGAAACAGTCCGTGGTCGCGCATCTGCTTGTCGATGTAGAGATAGGTAGCCGGAGGTGCGTCGAAGCCGGTGAGCAGCTTGTCCACCACGATCAGTAGCTTCATCTGCCCCGGCTCGGTAATGAATTTCTTCTTCACCTCCTGCTCGAACTTTTCGACCTTGTTGATGGCCTTCTCCGCCGGTTCATCGAACCAGTCGGCCAGCATCTGGGCATACACCCCGTACTTGAGCAGGTTGTCCGTGTCGCCTTCGCCGGTCGTCTCGCCCTTGGTATCAGCCACGCTAGGCGCGTAGCTGGTGACGATGGCATTCCTGCCCCTGAGTTCGCTCTTGGCAAACAGCTCATAGAACTTGCACGCCTCGTAGATGCTGCCCGCCACCAACATGGCGTTGCCGTGGCCATCCATCAGGCGCGGCTTGTCGTTCATGTCGAGCAGGATGTCGGCGACGATTTTCGACAGCCTGTCCTGACTGGACAGCACCCGCTGCATTGTTCCCCACTTCTGCTTGAGCTGCGCCTTGGCAAGATCGTTTAACCCCTTGGTCTTGGCCTCAAACCACTGGTCGATCTTGTCCTTGTTGGTCAGTTGCTGGTCGATGTCTCGCGCCTCGTAGCGCAAATCCAGCACCACGCCCTCGCGCACGGCTTGGTCGAATTTGTAGGTGTGGATGTAGCGGCCAAAGACCTCAATGCTTTTTTGCTTGTCCGCTTTCAACAGGGGCGTGCCAGTAAAGCCGAAGAACAGGGCATTGGGTAGCAGCGCCTTCATCGCCTTGTGCAGGTCGCCGCTCTGGGTGCGGTGGCACTCGTCCACAAACACGTGAATGTCACCCTTGGCTTTGAAGTCCGGTGGCAGCTTCTGGATGGCTTCGATGAACGCCTTGGTTCCCTCTTCACCCTCTGCCTCGCCGCTATTTTCACCCTTGGCCTTGCTGCCAAACTTATGCACCAGCGAGCACAGCAATGATTCCGTGGTGCCATTGAGCTTCTCGATCAGGTCGTCACCGCTGGTGGCGCGGTAAATCTGTTCATTGACGCCGAGAAACACCTTCTCGATCTGCTCGTCCAGCTCGGTGCGGTCAGTGATAATCAGCACCCGCGCACCCTCCCGGTTTTCGCGTATCCACTTGGCCAGCCACACCATGGTGAGCGACTTGCCGCTGCCCTGTGTGTGCCAGATGATGCCGCCCTCGCGGCGTTGGATGAACTCCTGCGCGGCCTTCACGCCGAAATACTGGTTCTGGCGGCACAGCTTTTTGGTGCCTGCATCGAACACCACAAAGTCGTGGATCAACTCCAGCAACCGCGCCTTCCTGCACACCTGCAACAGGTGGCGGTCCAGCAAGTTCGGCTCACCCGCGTAAGGGCCGCCGTCCTCTACCCACCGCAGGGTGTATTTCTCGGGCGTCTCGATGGTGGCGTAGCGCAGCCCCTCGGTGTCGTTGCCCGCCATCACCCACTGCATGGTTGAGAAAAAGGGCTGGATGAACTCCTTCTTCTGGTTGTCCAGATTCTGGCGGATGCCCTCGGCCACCGACACGGTGGAGCGTTTCAGTTCCAGCACGCCCAGCGCGATGCCGTTGAGGTAGATCACCACGTCCGGGCGCTTGGTACTGGCCTTGGCATCGGCTCCCTTGACCGTGACTTCCTCGGCAATGGCGAAGTGGTTGTTCTCCGGGTGCTTCCAGTCGATCAGCCAGACCGTGACCCGGTTCTCACCCGCGCCGGACTGCACCTTCACGCCGTAGCGCAGCAAGTCGTAGACCTCCTTGTTGCGGTCATAGAGGTGCTTGCCGGTGTCCGTCGCCACCCGGTTCAGTTCATGCAGCGCCCGGTTGATGAGCGTGTCGCTCAAGTCCTGCTTTTCCAACCAGCCGCGCAGCAGAGTCAGCTCGAGGTTACGGTTGTCGAGGCCGGTCCTGTCGCCGAGATAGTCATAACACAGCCGCTCCCGGAACAAGGCGACGACGCGGGCTTGGGTTCGCTTTTCGATCTGGCCGACGGTACTCATGCCCCCCCCTTCTTGCGGTACGCCTGATTCGGATGATTGGGCTTGCCGGGCACTCGGGCCTCCAGCCGACCATCCAGCAGCATGGCGTTAATGTAGTGGTTACGCAACGAATCGGATTCCCGATTCAACAGCCTGGCCAAGGTTCGCAATGACAGCCAGTCCCGCTCACACAGAGCCAGGATGGTTGCTTCCATGAGGGGTTTGGGAACCTTGCCCTTGCCGCGAACATCAGCCGCCAAGAGCAACAATTGGGCATCTTGTTCGGAGTTCAAATGTTCGGACTCCACCGGCAAATGTTCGGACCCTATCGGCAAATGTTCGGACTCCACCGGCAAATGTTCGGACCCCGTTTCGGTTTGTTCGGAGCCAATGGACCCCCTTGGCTCCGTAGCAAACAAATCCGGGCCGCCGGTCTGTGGCCAACGGTAGCGTGTCCCTCGTCCGTGCCCAGTCTTGTCCAGCCAGCCTGCACCAACCAACTCGCGCAAGCGGGCGCCAATCTCCCTTGGATGCTCCTGTCGATAAGGCTGAATGTCCTCGTTGCCCACTTCGCCGAAACGATGGGCCAGCATTAAAATGACCCGGCCTAATTCGTCCAGCGTCCCGTAGGCATCGCCGACCACCGCCCGCAACTCCCTCTCTACATCATCCGGGATCATGCTCGCGACCGGCAACCAGATTCGCGTCATTTCAAGCTCAGTGTTCTCTGCCACCAGGGGAATCATCCAATGCTGCTCGCGCCAGGCGCGCAGGATTTTCTGAAAACCGGAGCCGGCCTTCTCGCCCAACCCCAGCATCTGGAACATCTTCTGCAAATTCGGATTGCGCGGATCGGTCACCCCGCCCTGATAAAGCTGTTCTCTGGGGATACGCAAGCGGCCCGGATTCATGAAAATGAAGGTGTCGGGTCGTTTGATCACATTGATGGGCCGCGATGACTGGTGGTCGGCATGAATCAGGGTATTCACCAGCGCCTCGCGCAGGGCTTCGTGGACATGGGTTTCTTCCAGCCTCGTGGCAGCCTTATCCAGCTTGAAAGGCACATCGATCCCCTCTACCAGCCGTGGATAAACCCGATAGTAGAAATTAAACAGATTCGGCACCCACTTGCCATCCGGCGTCAAACGGTACGTCCAGCGCTCTTCGGGATTTGAGGAAAGCTGTTCCTGGTAGTCCAGGTGAAAATGGGGCAGGGCATCGAGCAGACTGCGCTCCTTGCCGAACATCAACAACCCGGCCAGGGTGAGACCCTCCGCGCCGCTACGCCGGTCGCGCCGAAGGCCGCCCAGATTTTCCAGAAAGTCCGCCGGATTCATGGCCAGAAAGGGATGATCCGGATCGCGAGAGGCAAACCGGTTGCGATAGGCCGCAAGGGTTTCCTCGTCGAGGTCATCGAGATCGAAGCCTTCCAGAATTTGCCCATCCAGCGGTTCGTCGGCGGCATCGCGTAGCATCTGCCGCACCTCGGACTCGGTGCAGCGGTAATCGCCTTCATAATTGCGCTTGTAGGTGCCGGTCAGCGGATTACCATTGATGAACACCGGGCGCTGCTGGCGTCCGGCGCGGGGCACATGTATGCACACCAGCTTGTGCCGATCCATCGGCACGACTTCCACGTCCGCCTCCCGGCAGACGGGTTGGTTGAGTTTCTGGGGATTATTGTGGTTATCCCAGAATGTCTTGAGCAAGGTATCCGGCTTGCGCACGCCCTCAACGGCAAATCCCCCGTCGCGTTCGACCACGCCCAGCACAATGGTGCCCCCATTGGTATTCGCAAAAGCAGACACTGTTTCCCACAAGGAGCGCGGCAAACCACCCTCGGCAGCCTTGAATTCGATGTCCTGGCTCTCGCCAAGCCGGAGGGCTTCAAGTAACTGGTCGAGCGTCATACGAGGCGTATCCTTCCGGTGAGCAGTTCCTGCATCATGCCTTGCTTGAGGGCACGGGTCTTGTCGCGGCGGGCTTCGAGGGCGGCGAGTTCGGCGTCCATGTCGGAGAGGACGGTGGCGATGGCGGTTTGTTCGGAAAGGGACGACGGCAGTGGAATATCTACTTTCTTGAGATGCGATGGCCCAAAATTAAGCTGTGCAGACCCTGTCGCCTGTCGTCCAATCTGTTTCTTGAATACATCTGAACGCAAGAACAAATAGAGGTAACTGGCAATCAATCTGGAATTGGAAACCTTGAAACGAACTGTGCTGGTGTTCATACAAAGGGGGAGTTCTTCATGTTGCGCTATTGCAACTTTCTCATGAAGTTTGTCGATTGTGACCCCAGAAGTAGCAAGAAGAATATCTCCTTCGTCCACTAGGAAGTGCTTGTAGGCGCCTTCGGCTTCTTCGTTCGACACGTAACGTATCGTTGAATCTAATAGAAGCCTACCGTTTGAAATGTTCGTTCCGTTCAGCAGCTTTACGCCAGACAATCTGAACTGGTGTGTTCGCACTCCCGGCCCTTCTTGGAACCAACTTACATCAGGAAGAAGAACAGTCTCCCACGCCCCACTAAACCCCGGCAGACGAGTCTGGCCGGTGAGGAGTTGTTGCATGGCGGCTTGTTTGAGGTCGCGCTTCTTGGCGATGAACTGGTCGAGTTTGGCGAGCAGGGCATCCACATCCGACAGCGCGGCGGCGATGACGCGTTGTTCGGGGATGGTCGGCGGAAGAGGAAACTCAAAACCTTCCATTTCCCATTTCTGGGTATGCACCAGAGCTGATGCACCATGAGCTTGGTCTTCAATAAACGCTGTTAGCTGCTTCAAAGCATAATAGAAGAAATTTCTGTCTATCTCGGACTCGCTAACCTGAACCTTCCACGTGTGGTAGTTCAGCAAGCCAAGAGGGCCTGTCCACACATGTGGGCCAAAAGATGTTCCGCGACTTCCTGACCATGCAAAGAGCAATTGATTTGGCTCAATCTCAAGTTTTTTGTCGTAGCTCCCTGTGTAAAAATTGAAATCATCGGAACCATTGATGTTTTGAATCCGAATTATCGGCAATCCGGCCTTCTGCCATTCAAACGGCTTGAATCCACGTCCGTTAATTAGTGTACAGACGGACCTGATTTTCCTGACTTCCCAATCCTCAGGAATCACCCCCACCTCGGTCTGCTTGTACCCCGGCCTGACGCGGAGCGAATCCAGCACGACCTGGTAACTGGCCGGCGCTTCCCGAACGGTTAGCGGTTCATTCATGGCTGCCGTCCTCGGCAGGGGTCATGCACAGAAAACCGCTATTTGGATAACACGTCGCCAACAATGCGTTAATGAAATGGCAATTTCGGTAACACGTTGAGCGACTCATGTTAAAAAAACCTATTTTTATGGCCACGTTTCACCCCTCATAGCTGCGCTTCCGTGTTTTCACTTACATTGTGCAGCCGTTGATATAACGCGTCATTGAGGTAGTAATTGTCTTTGCCGAGTTTGTGTTTGGTGAGCAAACCCAAGGCCGCCACTTCGTCCAGATAACGCGCTGCGGTCTGGCGCACGACTTGTAACTCGGCAGCGAGGAATTCAATCTTGGTGTAGGGGTGACGGAACAGGTTGTTAATTAAATCCTGACTGTAGATTTTGGGCAACTCGGTGCGTAGGCGATGTTTGCATCGCTGCATGAGCGCTTTAATGTCCACCACCAGTGCGGTGGTTTGGTGCGCGGTTTGTTCTACGCCGTCGAGCATATACAGCAGCCAGCCTTCCCAGTTGCCTGTGTCGCGGGTGGTTTGCAGCAGGCGGTAGTAGTCGGCTTTGTTCTGGTTGATGTAGCGGCTCAAATAAAGAACGGGGCTGCCCAGCAGGCCGTGTTGCACCAGATACAAAATATTGATGATGCGCCCGGTTCTGCCGTTGCCGTCGTAGAAGGGGTGGATGCTTTCAAACTGGTGATGTATCACCGCCATTTTGGTGAGTGGATCCCAGTCGCACAGCTCATCCTCATTGATGAAGCGCTCCAGATTGGTCATCAGGGCGATAATTTCATCGGGGTGTTGCGGCGGGGTGTAGATCGTTGCGCCGGTGAGGTCGTTTTTCAGCGCGGTGCCGGGCAATTTGCGAAAGCCTGCGCGGCTCTCTTCGATGCAGGCTTGAACTTCCAGTATGTCGTTATTGGTAAGCAGCCCGGTGCGCTTGACCTGCTCGAAGCCGTTGCGCAAGGCGGTGGCGTAGTTGTGCACTTCTTTCGCCGCGACGGTGACAAAGCGCCGCGCAACGCTGTCGCTACGGTACAGTTCATCATGCGTGGTGATAATGTTTTCAATCGCGGAGCTGTCCTTGGCTTCCTGTAAGGACAATGTGCTGATGAGGATGCTTTGATTGGGAATGCTGGCAACCACGCCTTTCAGTTCAGCCAGCGCCTGATGTGCGCGGGCGAGTTTTTTCAGGACGGGTTTGGTTTCGATGTCGCCGATGTCCGGCAACAGCAGTAGCGCTTGGCTTGCAGTCTGATTTGGCTTCATAAGAATCCTTCTGTTGCAGTCGGCACAGACGGTCGCGCAATGAGTGCGGCGCCGTCGCACCTTTTCGCTCTGAGCAGAAAGGTTGGCTCAATAGATGAGAAGCCTTCTGACCTATTGTTGCAAGCGGTCACTTCCATACGAATCCCATCTTCGTCAGGTGCTCATCCACGCGGGTGGCCAGCGTTTCCACCTCACCGGCCAGCTTGGGCAACGGCGTGGCGTAGCGTTCAGCCAGTTGCTTGATGCGCCCGGTCAGTGCTTGGCTGACTCGATCCAGTTCGCCCTGCACGCTGGCGGCCAACGCGGCCAGCCATTTGTCTTCCACCACCAGCGCCTTGATCTCGGCCTCGGTGAGCTTGGCGTATTGGGCGGCTACCTTGGCGTCTAGCGCCTTCTGTGCGTCCTTCACTGTCTTTCCAGCGGCGGCTTCCTGTTCGATCAGGTCGGCGTAGGCGTCGAGCAGCTTGCGCTCGTCGGCGGCGTCCTTGTTGCGTTTGATCTCGGTCTGCCGCGCCTTGACGCTGGCCTTGGTGAGTTTGCCCTTGTCGTTCTTGGCATCGGCCAGCAGCCCATCCTCGCCGCCATGTTCCTCGTCCATCTCCTCCATCTGGCGGCTGATGGCGTCGCGCTCAGCTTCGAGCTGTTCGATGGCGGCCTGCTCGGCGGCGAAATAGCGGGCGACGATCAGCGCGGGCGGGATCAGGTCGGTGTTGGGCTTGCCGTCCTGTATCGCTTTCCAGCCGTCGCTGACGATCATCCAAGCATCGTCCTGCATGGTTTCAGCCCAGTAGTCCATCAGGTGCTGATAGACGCCATAGGGGTCGATCAGTGAGGCTATAGCGTCTCCACTGCGGAAGGTTTCCAGCAGGCTTTCCGAGAGCATCTCGATCAGCACCTTGGGGCGGTCACCCTGTTTGATGCCGGTAAGCAGCGGGGTGTTGGCCGCTTTCCATGTGCCGAACAACTGGGTGACCTGCTGGTTGAAGGCGGTGAATTCGGGGTGACCAAAGATGGCTGCCTTGACTTGACTGGCTTCGACCTTGGGCTGGCTGTAGCCGGGGCGGTCTGCATCGGCAAAGAGTTCGCGGCGCACGTTGGGGAAAACCTGCCAGTAGGCAGCAAGGCCGTCAATATCAGGCTTGGGGATGCCGCCCTTGAGGTGGGCTTCAATGTCCTGCAAGTCTTCCGGGGAGGTCGAGTCGATGTAGCGCGGCAGGTTCAGGTTGAAGTCGTTGGCCTCGACCTCGGCCAGCGGCACCATGCGTGAATACTTGGGCGTTTCCAGCTGACGGGTGAAGGTATCCACGATCTTGTGGATGTCCTGCGCCCGCAGGCGGTTCTTGTTGCCGTCCTTGATATAGCCCTTGCTGGCATCGGCCATGAAGATGCCCTTGCGCCCGGCTGCGCCCTCCTTGTCCAGCACCAGAATGCAGGCCGGAATGCCGGTGCCGTAGAACAGGTTGGCGGGCAGGCCGATAATGCCCTTGATGAGTCCCCGCCTGACGATGTTCTTGCGGATCACCGCCTCCGCCCCGCCCCGGAACAGCACACCGTGGGGGTGAATGACCGCACCCTTGCCGGTGCTCTTGAGCGAGGTAAGGATGTGCAGCAAAAAGGCGTAGTCGCCGTTCTTGGCTGGGGGAATGCCGTACTCGAAACGGCCATACAGGTCGTTGACCGGGTCGAGACCGCTGGTCCAATTCTTGTTGGAGAACGGGAAATTGGCCACCACGAAATCGAAGGTCTTGAGGCCGCCGTCAACATTCTTGAAGTGCGGACTAGAGAGGGTGTTGGCCTGCCAGACTTCTGCTGTTGGGCAGTCGTGCAGCACCATGTTCATCCGCGCCAGCGCAGAGGTGGCGTTGTCCATCTCCTGCCCGTAAAGCGCCAAGTCCAGCCCGGTGCGGCTCTTGGCTTCATCGTGTGCTTTGAGCAGCAGCGAACCGGAACCGCAGGTGGGGTCGAAGATACTCTGGTCGGCGCGGCTCGCTTTGCCCAGGTCAATGACCATGGCCATGATGCGCGAGACTTCTGCCGGGGTGTAGAACTGGCCCTTGCTCTTGCCGGATTCGGTGGCGAAGTGGCGCATCAGGTACTCGTAAGCGTCGCCCAGCAGGTCGTCACCCTCGGCGCGGTTGCCGCCGAAATCCAGCCCCTCGAAGATGGCCACCAGCTTGGTGAGCCGATCCACCATCTCCTTGCCCTTGCCGAGCTTTTCCTCATCGTTGAAGTCGGCGACGTTGATCGCGCCCTTGAGGCTGTCGTTGGCGTCGGCCAGCTTGCCGATGATCTTGTTGATCCTGTCTCCGATCTCCTTGTCACCCTTGGCCGCCACCATGTCGGCAAAGCCGCCCCCGGCAGGCACGTCGATCAGGGCGTTGGGATCGCCGGCGTATTTGTCAGAGACGTATTTGATGAACAGGAGGATGAGAACGTAATCTTTGTACTGGCTGGCATCCATGCCCCCGCGCAACTCATCGCAGGATTTCCAGAGGGAGGAATAGAGTTCGGATTTCTTGATTGCCATGTACTTGATTACCTATATCCGTGGTTCCGGAAATTCATACCCGCTGAATTTGTGAATTATGCAGGGTTTGGGGGAGGCTGTAACCGTTTGATAGGGACGAAGTGTGCTACGCGACGCTCCCGTTAAAGGGGGGAAAGAGCCGTCAACCATGGGCCTGATCCGGTCTGGCTGCCTGCCTTTCCTTACGGCGATAGGCCGCCACGGCCGGCAACAGCCCGGCTACCAGCACGACGGCCAGCAGACCCAGCGGCCACAGCACCGGCTCATTCCACTCGCGCTGTTTTTTGGCGCGCAAGCCAGCATCGATGCGGGTGTATTTCAGGCCGTTATTGGCCATCAGGTTGGGCTTGACGTTCCGGTACCAGGAGTGAAACAGGCTGTATTGCTTGGGATGGAAACCCCATATCCAGGGTGCATCGCGGCGCGCAATCACGAGCATTTCATCGATGATCCTCTGGCGCTCCGGACCGTTGTCCATATTCTTCATGCGCTCGAACAGGTGGTCGAATTCCGGGTTCTCATAGTTGGCCGAGTTCTCCCCTTCCCCCTTCACCCGCGCATTGGGCCCATAAAGCAGAAACAGGAAATTCTCCGGGTCGGGGTAATCGGCGTTCCAGCCCCAGTGGAAAATCTGCGCGTTGCCCTTGCGGATCTTGTCCTGGAAACGGTTGTAGTCGGTGTTGCGCACCACCAGTTGCAGGTCGACCGCCTGGAACTGCTTGCGTATCCAGTCGAGCCGCGCCTTGTCGTCCGGCCCGGTGGCGGTGATATCGAGGTACAGCAGCAGCGGCTTGCCGGTCTTCTCGTCGCGCCCGCCCGGATAGCCGGCCTCGGCCAGCAGTTTTTTGGCGTACTCGATAGACTTGCGCTTCGGCTTGCCGTCCACCCAGTCGTAGATTTGGGGATTGATGCCCCGCTCACCTTCCTGCGCGCCGAAAATCCCCGGCGGCAAAGGCCCTTGCGCGGGGATGCCGCGACCGTTGGCAAAGATCGAGATAAATTCCTCATAGTCGATGGCGATGGAAATCGCCTGCCTGAGTTTCTTCGCCCGCTCCGAATATCCGCCCACCACCGGGTCGAGCATGTTGAAGCCGTAGTAGTAGTTGGTGGCGGTCACCGTGGTCTGGAGGCGGATGCCCTTCTCCTTCATCATCTCGGTCACGTCCGCCTCGCCCTGGGTGGCGACGCGCACCGCCTGGTCAAAGCTGTCGGAACTGATGCCGGAAGCATCGTAATAACCCTGCAAAAACTTGTTCCAGTAAGGAATGCTTTCCTTTTCCAGGCTGAACACGGCCTTGTCGATAAATGGCAGCGGCTTGCCGGCATCCTTCAGCAGCCCGGCTGCGGCATCGTCCGGCTCGCCTTCGGTCGGGTAAGTCTCGCCATGGAAATTCGGGTTGCGCTCCAGCACCATGCGCCGGTTCGGGTCGTTCACCGTCAGCATGTAGGGTCCGGTGCCGACCGGGTACCAGTCCAGGGTAAGGTTTTTCTCGGCCATGCCGGGCTGGCCATAGAAGCGATCCGCCTCGGGCGGCACCGGCGCGAAGAACGGCATCGCCAGCCAATAAAGGAATTGCGGATATTTGCCCTTGAGTTTCACCCGGTAGGTATAGCGATCCACCACCTCCACCCCGGCCAGCGGGTAGCGCGTCAGATCCAGCCGAGCGCCCGGCGGCAAGGTCTTCTGTGCGTTATCCAGCACTTTTGCATATTCTTTCAGGCCGACGATGACCTCGCCCATCATGCCGAAAATCGGCGAATTCAGCCGAGGGTGCGCCAGCCGCTTGATCTGATGGACGTAATCCGCCGCCTCCAGCTCGCGCGTGCCGGTTTGCGGGAAATCCGCCAGCTTGTAGACCTTGGCCAGCTCTTCCGGCTTCAGATCATGATACAAGTAGCGTCCCCGCGCATCACGGGCAAAGGCCGGATGCGGCTGATAACGGATACCCGGCTTGATGTGGATTTCAACCACGCTGAAGGCGATTTTTTCCGGGACGCTATCAGCCGGCAAGGGCTTGCTTTCCGCATCGAGGAACAGCGTTTTTGGCAGTTCGGCGGCGGCGAGCGGAATCAAAGTATAAGGGCGCTTCAGATAATGGTACTGCAGCGGCGGCTCGTAAATCTGGCCGGTGAAAGTGATCTCGTTGGAGCTGTAGGACTGCGCCGGATCGAGATGCTTGGGCCGTTCGGCGAAAGACGAATAGGTGATGTTTCCGCCCTCGTCGGCGGCCGGATAGGGGCTGTTCCAGGGCGGGACGCCGCAAGCCGCCAGGGACGCTGGCAGGATAAATATCAGGAATAATCTCATCGGTTTTCAGTGTAGCGCAAACAGCAGCTTGGCTGCTATCCCTACGGAGAATTGGGTTATAATCCCGTGTCGATTTCCAGACAAACCGCAATCAAAGGAAAAAACAATGGGCTTTCTGGCAAACAAACGAATCCTGATTACCGGAATGATCAGCAACCGCTCCATCGCCTACGGCATCGCAGCAGCCATGAAGCGCGAAGGCGCCGAACTCGCCTTCACCTACCAGGGAGAGAAAGTCAGGGATCGCGTTGCCGGCCTGGCAAAAGAATTCGGTTCCGACCTGATCTTCCCCTGCGACGTCGCCAGCGACGAAGAAATCGACCAGCTATTCATCGACCTCGGCAAACACTGGGACGGGCTCGATGGCATCATCCACTCCATCGCCTTCGTGCCGAAACAGGCCCTGACCGGCGATTACGTCGAATCCGTCACGCGCGAATACTTCCAGATCGCCCACGACATCAGCTCCTACAGCTTCACCGCGCTGGCCAAGGCCGGACTGCCGATGATGCAGGGCCGCAACGCCGCGCTGCTGACCCTGTGCTACCTCGGCGCCGAACGCACCGTCCCCCACTACAACGTGATGGGCCTCGCCAAGGCCAGCCTCGAAGCCAACGTGCGCTACATGGCGGCAAGCCTGGGCCCGAAAGGCATCCGCGTCAACGGTCTCTCCGCCGGCCCGATCAAGACCCTGGCGGCAAGCGGCATAGCCGACTTCGGTAAGCTGCTTTCCTACAACGAGAAACACGCCCCAATGCGGCGCAACGTCACCATCGAGGAAGTCGGCAATGTCGCCGCCTTCATGTGCAGCGACCTCGCCAGCGGCATGACCGGCGAGATCACCTACGTCGATGGCGGCTTCAACATCACCGCGCTGGGCAACGCCGAAGAAGCGGTGGCGGGGAATTAAAGACAGCGCAGCAAAATCTCCCTGACCTCCCCATCGGTCAACACGATGGGGTTGGTCTTCATGCTGCTGCCGCGACTATTCGCCACGATCAGATCCAGATCGGCTTCGCGGATACCGTAAGCACCTAATGGCGGAACATTCATCCTTGCCGTCCACTCCTTGAGAGTCCGCACCAGAAACGCCCTTGCCACGACGTCATCGACAGGGTTTTTGCCCTGGAACAGGCGACCGATTCTAGCGTACTTCTCCAGTGCCGGGCTACCCGGGTCACGCTCTTCCAGTGCATGGATATTGATCGCCGTCGCCTCCGCCACGGTGGCGCCGCAAGCCACGCCATGCGGCACCGGAGAGATCGCACCCAAGGGTGCCGCCAGACCGTGCACCGATCCCAGTCCCACCTGCGCCAGGGCAATGCCCGAAAGCAACGCGGCATAAGCCATCCCCGCCCTACCTTCAGCCGCCTTCTCGCCGCCCTCGTACCAATCCAGCAAACCTTCGCGCACGTAGCCCAGGCCGCTCAGTGCCAGCGCATCGGCAAAGGGATTGGCGCGGGTTGAAACATAGGATTCCAGCAACTGGGTCAGCGCGTCCATGCCGTTGGCGGCGATCAGGTCGGGCGGGCAGGTGGCGAGCAGCGCCGGATCCACCACCGCATATCTCGCCACCAGCAGATCATGGCGGAAGGATTTCTTGAAGCCATCCGGCCCGCGCATGCTGAGGACGGCATTCTTGGTGGCCTCCGAACCGGTGCCCGCAGTAGTCGGCACCGCGATGAAGGGTGACGACGGCCCTTGATAAGGCAACTCCTGCCCCACCCCTTCGAGGTGATCCATCACCGAATTGCCGTGGGGCAGTAACCCGGCAATCGCCTTGGCGGCATCCAGCACGCTGCCGCCGCCGATGCCCAGCACCACCTGTATGCCCGCGCTGCGGTAGACGCGCACGCCTGATCCACTAACTGTGGCGAGGGCTCTTCCCGCACCACCATATCCTCCCATGACAGTCCCTGCCCTTTCATGGCGTCGATCAAGCCCTGCCAATGGAGGGAGGCGCGGAACGAGCGGCCACCGGTTACAATCAGAACGCGCGTTCCGAATTGTCGCAGCAGCGCTGGCACCTGACTTAAACTGCCCACACCGAAAATGATTTTCGGCAGGCCTGAAATGGAAAATGGGGAGATCATCATGGAAACCATTAACTTTAAAAGAATTGCGGGAGATTGTAGTGGATATATCTTCTCACCTCCCAAAGAAATTCAGGGGTTTTAATTGCAATATTACAATATTCTAATACACTTAATATTAGAATACGTTTTCTGTCATTGATATTTATCACTGACCTTAAAATGTTGTTTGCGGTATAAACGCTAATTTTATTTTATCCAAGCACAGGAGGACTGCCAAAATGTTAAAAATCATCGGTGGATTTATTGCTGGCCTGGTTTTTGTAGCCGCGCTGGCCTACAACTTCATGGGCAGCCTGATGTTCCGGGAAATACCCAGCCCGTTCGGCGTGGAAGAAACCGTTGCCCGTATCCAGCAGAACATCCAGAAAGCGGGTAACGGCTGGTCGCTGATCGGCCTGCGCGACCCGGCCAAAGCGGTGCAGCACGATGGCGGCAACGTGCTGCCGGTGCTGATGATCGAAGCCTGCAGCACGCGCTACTCCGGCCCCATCCTCAAGGACGACAACACCCGCTTTCTCTCCATTCTGATTCCCTGCAAGATATCCGTTTACAAGAAGAATGACGGCAAGACCTACATCGGCATGATGAACGCCGGTTTGTTCGGCAAGCTGTTCGGGGTGGGCGAAATTATGAGCCATGTCGCGGCGGACCAGGCCAGATTTGTCCAGTTCGACCCCAGCAAGCCCGCGCCCGCGATGATCAAGGGCACGCCTGGCGCCGGGGCAAGTGGTGGCTCTGGTAGCGGTGCGGCGGGCGGTTGCTAGCACAGAACGGCCAACCCTATTCCCACCAGGATCAACAAAGGAGACATCATGTTACCCAGAACCAGAGTCGCTCTGTCGGCGCTGGCAGTCGGCGCCATGCTGGCGGCGCTGACCGCGCTCGCAGCACCGACACCAGCCAGGTCGGAGGCCACGACAGCGGCCCCGCAAGCGCCAGCCGGTTCCAAGCAGAAAAGCGCTTCCACGGCGAATCACAGCAAGTTCAAGGAACTCGCAAAGAACTTCAAGACCGGCCCGGAAGTCACCGAAGCCT
>PFJY01000184.1 GCA_002784065.1 Hydrogenophilales bacterium CG_4_10_14_3_um_filter_58_23
CTGGATATTTTTCGTCGCCAGCGCCGCCTCGTCGAGCTGGAAGCTGCGCAGGTTGGTTGAGAAGAGCAGTTCGCCGCTTTCCGGCAATAGTTTCAGGCACTGATTGATCAATCGGGCGTGGTCGCGTTGCACGTCGAGCACCCCGCTCATTTTCTTGGAATTCGAGAATGAAGGCGGATCCATGACGATCAGGCCGTAATTTTCCCCGCGCCTGACTTCATCGTCCAGAAAACCGAACACGTCGGCGCGCACCCGTTCATGCTGCTCCAAATTCATACCGTTCAGCTCGAAGTTGCGGCGCGCCCAATCCTGGTAGGTGTTGGACATATCCACGGTGGTGGAGCGGATGGCGCCTCCTGTGGCAGCGTAGACCGTGAAACTGCCGGTATAGGCGAACAGATTGAGAAAACGCCTGCCAGCGGCTTTATCCTGAACCATGCGCCGGGTGTTGCGGTGGTCGAGAAACAGACCGGTGTCGAGATATTCTTCCAGATTGACGATAAAACGGTGGCCACCTTCGTGTACGACAAAATCTTCGCCCCGTGCGCCGGTTTTTTCGTACTGCATCAGGCCGCGCTGTCGCCGCCTTTGCTTGAAGGTAATAGCGGCAAGAGGCAGTGCCAGCACTTCGCTCGCCACGGCGCGCACGCTCTCCACCCAGCGTTCATGCTCCTCTTCACCGATCTGCCAGCCAGTGTCGAATTCTTGCAGGTGAGCCTTATGCTCGTAAAGATCCAGCGCAACCGGAAACTCCGGTACGTCGCGGTCATAGACACGGTAGCAGCTGATGCCGCGCCGTTTTGCCCACTTCGCCCAGTGCCGAAAATTCTTCTGCAAACGGTTGAAAAAAATCGATATATCAGTCACTTGGTAAATTGATCTGGCTGGCGTATAATCCTGCGGCAAGGATTTGTTGTCGCGCAATCCGGTCTGCCGCACAAGCCCGTATAGTATACCCCACCCCGAGTTTTAACTTTGTCACGATCTGCCTGGACCGGCTGAATATTTTGCGGGCCGACGTTTAGGAGATGCAATACATGTCGTTTGAAACTCTCGGCCTTTCCGCCGAACTGCTGCGCGCGGTTGCCGATCAAGGCTATACCGGGCCCACACCGATCCAGGCGCAAGCCATCCCGGTCGTCCTGGAAGGGCGCGACCTCATGGGCGGGGCACAGACCGGTACCGGCAAAACCGCCGGTTTTGCGCTGCCTTTGCTGCAGCTTCTGAGCGTCCATGCCAACACCAGCACTTCGCCAGCCAAACACCCGGTACGCGCACTGATCCTCACTCCAACACGTGAACTGGCCGTGCAGGTAGAAGAAAGCGTACAGACTTATGGCAAATACCTGCCGTTGAGATCCACCGTGGTATTCGGCGGGGTCAACATTAAAGAACAGATCGCCGCGCTGAAAAGCGGGGTGGAAGTCCTGGTGGCGACTCCCGGGCGGTTGCTCGACCATGTCGAGCAAAAAACCGTCAATCTGTCCAAGGTGGAAATTCTGGTGCTGGATGAGGCCGACCGCATGCTGGACATGGGCTTTCTCCCCGATATCAAGCGCATCATCGCCCTATTGCCGGCGAAGCGGCAAAACCTGCTTTTTTCCGCTACTTTTGCTGGCGAAATCAAGAAACTGTCGGATCAGATGCTCACCGACCCGGTGCTTATTGAAGTTGCACACCGCAATGCCGCTGCCGAGAATGTCACCCAAGTGATTTATCCGGTTGACCACGAACGCAAGCGCGATCTGCTGGCGCACCTGATCAAGTCTGAAAATATGCAGCAAGTCCTGGTATTCAGCCGAACCAAGCACGGCGCCAGTCGTCTTGCCCAACAACTGGAGCAGGACGGCATTAGCGCTACCTCGATTCACGGTGACAAGAGCCAGCAGCAGCGCACTCAGGCGCTGGCGGAGTTCAAGGCTGGCACGGTTCGGGTTCTCGTCGCGACCGATGTCGCCGCTCGCGGACTGGATATCGACCAGCTTCCCCTGGTGGTGAATTTCGATCTGCCCCATGTGCCGGAAGACTATATCCATCGCATCGGCCGAACCGGTCGCGCCGGCAGCAGCGGTGAAGCCATTTCGCTGGTGTGCGCGGACGAACTGAGGATGCTGGCGGACATTGAGTCCATGTTGAAGCGCGAATTGCCCAGAAAAATCGTGCCCGGCTTTGAGCCTGGTGCGACCGCCCAGATTGCAGCACGAGCAGGATTCACAGACAGGCCTCGGCGCGGGCCACGGCCTGCGGAACATCCACGCAACAGGGAAGGGCAGGGCGGTAGGGAGGGTAGTGGTGTGGCTCCACGTCCCCCCGTCAATTTCCTGGATGCGCCATACGTTACGCCGCCTCCCATCCCAAAAGCAGTGGTTCAGCCCGCCCCTAACCTGCGCCAGACTGCGAAGAAACCCATCCCGGCACTGCTAATGCGCCCGGCGGCTCCTTCTTCAGACGGAAACTAATTTCCTTCAGATATTGATTCGAGTCCGGTTCTGGTTTATCCTTCCCGGCTCTTCGGAGAGGTGGATGAGTGGTTTAAGTCGCACGCCTGGAAAGCGTGTTTAGGTTAATGCCTAACGCGGGTTCGAATCCCGCCCTCTCCGCCAGATTTATGGCGGGCCTCCCCGCATTGCAAGGTGGTGAACCTGGTCAGGTCCGGAAGGAAGCAGCCACAGCCATTTATTGCAAGTGCCGGGGGTTGGGCTCGCCACCCATAAACCGTTTGCCGCCCTGCCGGGCGGAGCGGATTCTGGTACAATTTCCCCCATGAGTTACCAAGCCCTGGCGCGTAAATGGCGCCCCAAAAATTTCTCTGAACTGGTGGGCCAGGAGCACGTCGTCAAGGCGCTTTCCAATGCCCTGGATCAGCAACGTCTGCACCATGCCTATCTGCTTACGGGCACGCGCGGCGTCGGCAAAACCACGCTGGCAAGGATACTGGCTAAAGCGCTCAACTGCGAGACCGGCATTACCTCTTCGCCATGCGGGCATTGTTCCGCTTGCCGCGAAATCGACAGCGGGCGCTTTGTCGACCTGCTGGAACTGGACGCCGCTTCCAACACCGGTATCGACAATATGCGCGAAGTGCTGGACAACGCCCAGTACGCGCCGACTTCCGGACGATTCAAGGTTTATTTGATCGACGAAGTACACATGCTCTCCAAGGCGGCCTTCAATTCCATGCTGAAAACGCTGGAAGAACCACCGGAACACGTGAAATTCATCCTCGCCACCACCGATCCTCAGAAAATTCCGGTGACGGTGCTGTCTCGCTGTCTGCAATTCAACCTCAAGCAAATGCCCCCCTTGCTGATTGTCGGCCATCTGCAAAGCGTCATGGCGCAGGAAAACATCCCTTTCGAGCTGCCTGCGTTGCAACTTCTGGCACGCGCCGCCCAGGGCAGCATGCGCGATGCACTGTCTCTTCTCGACCAGGCCATCGCCTACAGCGGCGGCAAGGTGGGGGAGGCCCAAGTGCGCGACATGCTGGGCTCGATCGACCAGACTTACCTGCTTGAAATCCTCGGCGCCCTGGCTGCCAAGGATGGCCGCGCGCTGATTGCCGCAGCCGAACGGATGGAAGAGCGCAGCCTGTCGTTCGAGGCGGCCTTGCAGGACTTGGGTGCGCTGCTGCACAAGGTCGCCTTGGCGCAGACTATCCCGGAGGCGCTCGGCGAGGAGCTGCCGGAACGGGCGAAACTGCTCGAATTGGCGCAGCTTTTTGGTGGCGACGAGGTACAGTTGTGTTACCAGATCGCTCTACATGGCCGACGCGACTTGCATCTGGCGCCAGATGAATTCGCCGGCTTCAGCATGACTTTGTTGCGGATGCTGGCTTTTACTCTGGAGGAAGCACCCCAGCCTGCGGCTCGACGCGAAACACCACGCCCGGTTCCTCCTGCCAAGCCCGTTGTGCGCGAAGAGGCTCGACTGACTGAAACGCCCCCTCCCGCTGCCCAGACAAATACCCCCCCGGAAAAAAGCCCGCCTTTCGCCGGCGACTGGCACAGCCTGGTCAACCAGCTCAAACTGGGCGGCATGGCCAAGATGCTGGCCCAGCACTGCGAGCTGAAATCTTTTGACAACGGCCTGCTGGAGCTGTGCGTGCCACAGACGCATCGCCACCTGATGGAGAAGCCTTACCAGGACAAGCTCAGGGCAGCCGTAACCGAGCACTTTGCCGAACCGGTCAGGCTCAAAATTACCGAGGGCAGCGTAACCGGCGACACCCCGGCCCAGATCGAAAATCGTCATAAACAGGAAAAACAGTCTCTGGCCGTGGCGGCGATTGAGCAGGACCCGTTCGTGCGCAAGCTGGTTGAAAATTTTGATGCAAAAGTCATTGAATCCTCGATTAAACCCCTATAGTGACAGGAGAGCGCGATGTTGAAAGGCGGATTGGGCAACCTCATGAAACAGGCCCAGAATATGCAGGAAAACATGCAGAAAATGCAGGAAAAGCTGGCCCTGGTCGAAGTCGAAGGTCAGGCTGGCGCCGGTATGGTCAAAGTGGCGATGACCTGCCGCCACGACGTGAAGCGGGTGACCATCGACGACAGCCTGATGGGTGAGGACAAGGAAATGCTGGAAGACCTGCTGGCTGCTGCGGTGAATGACGCGGTGCGGCGTGTAGAAACCACCACCCAGGAAAAAATGAGTGGCTTTACCTCTGGCCTGGGTCTTCCTCCGGGAATGAAGCTGCCATTTTAAAGTGAAGGCGCCCTCCAGCCTCGAAAACCTGATCGAAGCCCTGCGTTGCCTGCCTGGAGTCGGACCCAAATCAGCACAGCGTATGGCCTACCATCTGTTGCAGCGCGACCAGAAAGGCGCAATGAAGCTGGCTGGTGCTCTGACGCATGCCCTCGACACCGTCCGCCATTGCCGGTTGTGCAACAGCTTTACCGAGGAGGAAGTCTGCTCTCTCTGCCGCTCGGCGCGGCGCGACGCCTCCCTGCTGTGTGTTGTGGAAACGCCCGCTGACCTGATGATGATGGAGCAGACCCAGAGCTACCATGGCCTGTATTTCGTATTGATGGGCCGTCTCAGTCCGCTCGACGGCATCGGTCCGAAAGAGATTCATCTCGACCGGTTGATCCAGCGCGCCACGGATGGCGCGGTGAAAGAGGTGATCCTGGCGACCAATTTCACCGTTGAGGGTGAGGCCACAGCACATTACATCGGCGAAATCCTGCGCTCGCGCGGCGTAAAGGCCAGCCGCATAGCACGCGGCCTGCCGGTGGGCGGCGAACTTGAGCACGTTGACAGTGGCACTCTGGCGCAAGCCATTCTGGAGCGCCGCGAAGTTTGACACCCTGTGGTTGTTTCGTAAGGTCTCCCTATGAGCGCCCCCACTCCCGTACCGAAAGCTGTAGCAAACCTCGAAAAAACACGCGAGGCCGCGATCCTGCGTTGCTCCGGGGTGTGGACACTGCAGGGTATCCCGCTGCTGGAGCGACATATCGCACAACTTTCCTGGCCTGCATCCGGTGCCGTGATTTTTGACGGTGTGGCCGTCACCGCCATGGATAGCGCTGGCGCCTGGCTGATCTTCCGCACCCTGCGGCAGATTGAGCGGATGGGGCTTAGCGTCACAATCAAAGGGTTGCGCCCGGAGCATCAAGCACTATTGCAACTGATCCAAACACATGCATCCGGGGAGAACGCTCCCGGCTTGCCGCGCCACAGCTTTCTGAATCAGCTCGGCCGCAACATTTGGCGCCACCTGGATGAATTCAACGGACTTCTTGCTTTTCTGGGTGAAATCGCCGTTGCCATGCTGCGCTCTCTGGCGCATCCCTCACGCATCCGCTGGCGAGCCATTCTGTACAACCTGCAGATCGCGGGATTCAATGCCTTGCCCATCGTTGGATTGCTGGCCTTCCTGATGGGAGTGGTCGTCGCCTACCAGGGTGCGGTGCAACTAGTACGTTACGGCGCCAATATCTTCGTGGCCGACCTGGTGGGACTTTCCATCTTGCGCGAAATGGCGCCGCTGATGACCGCTATCATCGTCGCCGGACGCTCCGGCTCGGCTTATGCGGCACAGATCGGCACCATGAAAGTCACCGAGGAAATCGATGCCCTGCAGACCATCGGCGTCTCTCCCATGGAACTGCTGGTGTTGCCCAAGATGCTGGCGCTGCTGGTGGCGCTGCCGTTGCTCACGGTATACTCGGACATCCTTGGCGTGCTGGGTGGAATGATCGTGGCCCAATCCCAGCTCGATGTCAGTTTTACCGATTTTCTCGACCGCTTTGATGATGCCGTCAAAATGAGTTCTTTTCTGGTTGGCCTCGGCAAGGCCCCGGTTTTTGCCGCGATTATCGCACTGGTGGGTTGTTTCCAGGGTTTCCGGGTCAGCGGCAGCGCCGACAGCGTAGGCCGCCAAACCACAATCAGCGTGGTACAGGCAATTTTTCTGGTAATTGTTTTCGATGCCCTGTTTTCCGTGATCTTCAGCTGGCTGGATATATGAGCGCAACAAACGATCCGGTCATCGAAATCCGCCACCTTCACACCCGCTTTGGCAATGCGGTAGTGCATGATGACGTGAACCTCGTCGTTCAACGCGGCGAAATTTTTGCGCTGGCAGGCAGCAGCGGCTGCGGAAAATCCACTCTGTTGCGCGAAATTATCCAGCTCCAGCAGCCTGTATCCGGTTCGATCAAGGTGTTTGGAAGCGAATTGCGGGGTATGCGCGTCGATCAGGCCACCATCATGCGCCGCCGCCTAGGCGTCATGTTCGAGCGCGGCGCTCTGTTCAGCGCGCTCACTGTAGCGGAAAATGTCGGCATGCCGCTGCGAGAGCACACCGATCTGAGCAGTGAATTGATCGACGAGATCGCCGCCATCAAGATCGCGCTGGTGGGACTGCCGGACAGCGCCGGAGCCAAATACCCCGCCGAGCTTTCCGGCGGCATGCGCAAGCGGGCGGCCCTGGCGCGTGCCATCGCGCTCGACCCGGAACTGCTGATCCTGGACGAACCTACTGCCGGCCTCGACCCATTGAGCGCCAGCAGCCTTGACGAATTGGTGCGGCACCTGAAAGAATTGCTTGGACTGACCATCCTGATGATTACTCATGACATCGATCTGTTATGGGGCGCAGCAGACCGGGTGGCGATCTTGGGCGAGGGGCACGTGCTGGGGGAGGGCACCATGAAGGAGCTATCCAAATCGGAGCATCCCATGGTGCGTGAATATTTTTACGGCCCGCGTGGGCGTGCGGCCTGGGAGCAAACGTGGAATCGAAAGTAAATTTCACTATCGTCGGGCTGTTTACCTTGACGCTGGTTGCAGCGCTGGTTGCCATTCTCCTCTGGCTAGGAACCGGTGGCAGATACTACAAAATTTACGACACTTATTACGCTTACATGAACGAATCGGTTTCAGGGCTGAATTTGAATGCACCCGTCAAATACCGTGGCGTTGAAGTCGGCAATGTCCGCGACATTACACTGGATCCCGCCAATTCCGAAAGGGTACGGCTGCTGCTCAAAATTGAGCGAGGTACGCCGGTCAAGGAGGATTCAGTAGCGGTACTGCGCACTCAGGGGCTGACGGGTATCGCCTATGTCGAGCTTGTCGGCGGCAGCCTGCAGTCCCCGCTCTTGCAAGCAAAGCGCGATGAGGAATATCCGGTGATTCGCACTGGGCCCTCGCTGATGACGCGCATGGATATCGCGCTGACCAGCCTGCTGGCGCACGTCAGCCGCGTCTCCGACAATGTTAATGCAGTGCTGGACGAAGACAATCGCCGCGCTTTCAAGCACAGTCTCGCACAAATAGATACGGTAACGCGCGTGCTGGCGGCACATTCCGCGTCTATCGAAGCGGGCGTGAACAATGCATCCAAAACGCTGGAAAACAGCGCCCGTGCCAGCGCCGATCTGGGCCACCTGATTGAACGAGCGGTGCGTAGCGCCGAAGCGATCGAGCGACTGGCCAATGAGACTTCCCGCACTGCCGCCGCCGTGCCCGACACGCTGCAGGGCATACAGTTGCTGGTGGACGACCTGAGAGAGCTGAGCGCTTCTTTGCGCCGTGTCAGCGATCAACTGGAACGCAACCCTGACACACTGCTGTTTGGCAAGCCTCAGCCTGAGCCAGGCCCTGGCGAATGAAGAGGAGGGGAGAGAATTGAAACATTTTCGCGGAAAAAAGCTGGATACCAAAATCGCCGTAGCGCTGTTCGCTCTCGTCTTGGCAGGCTGCGCCACCTTGCGCCCGACTGAAGCAGAACCGGTACGCACTTATCTGCTGGAAGCGCAATTTGACCGCATAGTACAGGTCAAACCCATTCCTCTCGCACTGACTGTCAGTCCGCCGCGCGCTGTGCCTGGTTACGACACCGTGAGCATGGTTTTTATACGTCAGCCCCATAGGCTCGAATATTTTGCCAAAAACCGCTGGGCTGAATCGCCAGCAAAGATGCTGAGCCCACTTCTGGTGCGTGCGCTGGAGCTGCGGACAGGCTTCAAAGCGGTAACGTACGCTGGCGGCATGGTGAAGGGCGACGTGCGTCTGGATACCGAAATCACCTTGCTGCAACAGGAATTCACTACCTCGCCCAGTCGTTTGCACATGAAGCTGCGCGTCCAGCTGGTTGAGCAGGCGAGCTACCGTGTATTGGCAACTCAGGTATTCGATGCGGTCGAAGCTGCGCCTACCGACGATCCTTACGGCGGAGTCATCGCTGCTAACCGGATGCTGCCAAGGCTGCTCGGTCAGATTGCCGACTTCGCTGCCATGAATGGCGTTTCCTTTTCTGAACACAGAAAATAACGAGCGGGTGATGTGTGAGTAGTTCATTACATCCTATATTTAACATAATATACATTATACGAAGTACAATGTATATTAGCACTGCTTTTAATGCCTTAATTACCTTTACCTTTTGCCCTGCAACAGGCTTGCGATATCGGTATTCCCACTCTCCATCGCCCAACTCCAGGCTGTTGCACCATTTTCATTCTTGATACTTGCATTGGCGTGATGTTTGAGCAGCACTTTGACCACTTCGATGTGCCCTCCTTTCGATGCCAGCATCAACGCGGTTGTGCCGTTGCTGGTCGCCGCGTTCACTTCCGAACCCGCCCGCAGGAGATTTTCGACAATCTCGCCGTGGCCAGAAAATGCCGCGTACATCATTGGTGTCCAGCCTTGGTGATTTGCCCCCGTATCCGCCCCCAAGCCGAGCAAAGTGTTGACTACTTGAGTATGCCCATTTAGTGCTGCAAGCATGAGGGCCGACTCGCCGAATTGGTTTTTGGTGTTGAGTTTCGCGCCGGACTTATGGAGTGTGCGCAAAATAGTGTTTTGCCCTTCGCGCGCAGCAATAATTAAAGCCGTGTTGCCATTGGTATCCATTACATTGGCATCGACACCCCGGGCAAGAAAATCCTGGACTGCGCCAGCATCCCCCAGAGTTATTGATATAAATAAATTATCAATAAATCCACCGGCTAAGGAGATTTTGCTAACCAAGATTAGAAGTAATAATGCCTTACTTACTATTCTAACTATCATTTTACTTTGAATAGGCTCATGAAATTTCTGGTGGTGGCCTCAGCCAATTCTTCTTCGCTGATCCCTCTCAATCGTGCGACTTCTTCTGCGACATGCTTCACATACGCCGGCTGGTTGGTTTTTCCACGGAATGGGACGGGAGCCAGATAGGGTGAATCGGTTTCTACCAGCACTCTATCTAACGGGATTTTCTTTGCAACTTCCTTAACTTGTATGGCGTTCTTAAAGGTAACAATACCTGAAAAAGAGATATAAAAGCCAAGGGCTATCTCCTGTTCAGCAAACTCCAGATTTTCAGTAAAGCAGTGTATTACACCACCCACGCTCGCCGCCCCCTCCTCTTCCATGATGCGTAGCGTATCGGCTGCCGCCTCGCGGGTATGGATAATCAACGGCTTGCCGCAGAGTTTTGCGGCGCGGATGTGGTTGCGGAAGCGCTCCCTTTGCCATTCAAGGTCACCTTTCAGTCTGAAGTAATCCAGACCGGTTTCGCCGATTGCAATCACCTTTGGGTGATTCGCCAATTCAGCCAGTTTTTCAACTGTCGGCTCCTCCTCGTCTTCATAATCGGGGTGAACGCCGACCGATGCGTAGAGATGAGGATAGGTTTCAGCCAGGGAGATAACCTCATGAAAATCTGGCAGATTAACGCTCACGCATAGCGCAAGGCCAACCCCGTTTTTCTCCATGTTGGCGAGGATCTCAGGCAGATTTGAGGCGAGTTCGGGAAAGTTTAAGTGGCAGTGGGAATCGACTAGCATGGCTTGCGCGAGAGTATGCCGCCAAAGGGCGACGGCGTGGTTTGACTGGACTACATCTACATGGTGTGGGTTGGGCGGGATGTTTTTCTGCCGCCAAGCAAGCCCTCGATTTTGTTGCGCGCGGAGGCCCCGCTCTCGTTATCGCCGAACTGCACGCCTACTCCCTGCACCTTATTGCCCTGCGCCCCTTCCGGGGTAATCCAGACAACACGGCCAGCTACCGGCAACTTGTTCGGATCCTCCATCAAGGAGAGCAGCATGAAAACCTCATCACCCAGTCGATAAGGTTTGTTGGTCGGGATGAAAATTCCGCCGCTCTTCAGATAAGGCATATAAGCCGCATACAGCGCGGATTTTTCCTTGATGCTCAAAGAAAGTACGCCCGGCCGATGAGCGGCTGAAGCTTTTGGATCAGACATAAGCGGCGTCCTGACGATTAACGAGTTGCCAATAAGAAAAAAACAATTGCTCCAACACTAATCGGTTGTTCAGCGGATGGTGCAAAGCGCGCTGAGCCGTCAATAATTCCTGCTGGAACCGAAACAATTCTATCAAGTTGACAGTTTTTGCCAAGCGGTTCATTTCCGCTGACGACTCGGGCTGGTATCGCGCCTTCCCCGCCATACCGATACTGGCCAGATCATAGACCCACTGCTGCATCCAGTTCAGTATCCAGGCCAGCTCCATCTTGTCTCCCTGCTCCGCCAGGGTAAGAGGGTCAAATCGATCTGGCGCGCCAAGCTGTTCCAGGATATGGTTGCGTTTCAACTGGTATTCTTTCTCACTTAACTGCAAGGCGGCAAGTGGTGCGTAACCCGATTGCGCCAGACAGGCATTGGCTTCAGCGACCCCCTGCTCCCGTAGCCACTGTAACGCCTCCGCACGCCCGGGAAGCGGGGCGTTAATCTTTTGGCAGCGGCTGCGAATTGTAGGCAGCAGGCGTTGGGGTTGGTGCGATACCAGGATGAACAGCGTACCGGGCGGCGGCTCTTCCAATGTTTTCAGCAGCGCGTTGGCGGCGTGAACGTTCATCGCCTCCGCTGGGTGAACCAGAATGATGCGCAAGCCATTGCGGTGAGTCGTCAGATTGATGAAATCCGCCAATTCGCGAATCTGGGCCACGGTAATAAACTGGCTCGCCTTTTTGTCGATCGCCTTCTTGATCGGCTCCTGCTCTGCCGTTTCGCCCGTCGAATCTGCCACGGCGTTCTGTGCTTCAGGCTCAAGCAGGCGAAAATCGGGGTGCCCACCGATCTTGAACCAGTGGCATGCGCCGCAATGCTCGCAAGGCTCGCCCGAATCCAGAGGGGATTCACACAGCAATGTCTGTGCCAGGGTATAAGCCAGATGAAATTTCCCGATGCCACCACGGCCTTGCAGCAATAGAGCGCCAGGCAAAGTCTCCTTGGTCGACATCAGTCGCCGCCAAATAGTATTTTGCCATGAATAAATCATATTAGTCATAGAGATGAAATAATACCTTCAAGATCAACTTGAATTTCATTCAGTGTCCGCCCGCTATCGATCACCCGGATGCGATCCGGGAATTGCGCTGCGCGCTTCAAATAGGCGTCCCGCACACGCTGGAAAAAATCCTGCTTTTCCTGTTCGAACCGGTCCAGCGTAGCGTTGCTGGACAACCGCTGCCGACTGACTTCGAGTGTCACGTCGAACAACAAGGTCAGGTCCGGCTGCAAGTCCTGCTGAACCCATTGTTCAAGGATGCTTAGCTTGGCTTCATCCAATCCCCTGCCCCCGCCCTGATAGGCAAAACTGGCGTCGGTGAAGCGGTCTGAAATGACCCAGGTTCCCTCGCGCAACGCCGGAATAATGACCTTGTCCAAGTGCTCTCGCCGGGCTGCGAACATTAGCAGGGCCTCAGTCTCAAGATGCATGGCTTGATGCAAGAGCAACTCGCGCAACGCCTCGCCGAGTGGCGTCCCCCCCGGCTCCCTGGTGACCAGGACATTCTTGCCATGGCTGCGCAGGCGTTCAGCCAGCCAATTCAGGTGGGTGCTCTTGCCAGCGCCATCTATCCCCTCAAGCGTGATAAATTTTGCGTTATTTTTATTTGAAATCATTATATTATAATATTTAGTTAATCTTTTTTATTGTCAATGTCTTCAAGTAATGCGCCACAGCCTGATTATGCTCCGCCAGGCTACGGGAAAACTGGTGAGTCCCATCCCCTTTGCTCACGAAATACAGCGCAGAGGTCGCCCCAGGGTGCAGCGCAGCATGGATAGAGGCCCATCCCGGCATGGCGATCGGACCGGGCGGAAGCCCGCTACGAGTGTAAGTATTATAGGCATTATCGGTGGTTAAATCGCGCTTATGCAAATTACCATCAAACGTCTCACCCAGGCCGTAAATGACCGTTGGATCTGTTTGCAACCTCATGCCGATACGCAGGCGATTAATAAAGACGGCGGCGATCATCGGGCGCTCTCCGGGTCGACCGGTTTCCTTCTCGATGAGGGAAGCCATGATCAAAGCCTCGTAGGGCGTGGAATACGGCAGATTCGGGCTGCGTTCCAGCCAGGCATCGGCTAGTCGCTGCCCCATGATCTGGTAGGCACGTTTGAGCACGGACAAGTCGCTCATCCCGTTGCTGAAATAATAAGTGTCTGGGAAAAACAGCCCCTCGGCGTTTTCTTCCTGCACCGCCAGGCGATTCAACAGCTCCCTGTCGCTCAGGCCGGCGGTGTCGTGTCTGATGGCCGGATTCCCGTCGAGCGCCTTGCGCATCTGGCTAAAATTCCAACCCTCGATAAACACGATTTCGCTCTGGCTGACATCGCCATTTGTGATCTTTTTAATCAGTTGCAACGGGGTTGTTTCACGATCCAGTTGATAGTTTCCGGCCTTGATTCCCCCTTCCTTGCCCAATATTTTTGCCAGCACAATAAAGCCCCGTGGCTCCGAAATCAGTCCTTCAGCACTGAACTGCCTGGCAATGGTGCGCAAGCTGCTGCCATGCTTGAGCGTAAACTCGTAGGGTGTTTGGGGCAGGTGTACCGGGGTGTTGGCAAAATACAGCACCCAGCCCACAGCCAACATGCCCGACACGATGAGCGCGGCGATACCGCGCTTAATGACCGTCATCATCCAACAAACTCCTCAGGCGCGCCGCCAACTTGCCGGTCGGCCATATCTTCCCGGCCAGTTCCCTGGCTTGCCAGACGCCGATGATGCTGTTGCAAAGCACAAGCTCGTCCGCATCGTAGATTCTGGCCAACGGCAAATTTTCTACCCTGACCGTCATGCCGAGCCTGCCGGCCAGATCCATGATGCGCTCCCTCTGCACGCCGGCCACGCCGCAACGCCCAAGGTCAGGGGTATGCAGGGTCTTGCCCTGGAGAAGGAACAAGTTGCTCATCGTTCCTTCGATGGCATTTCCCTCCATGTCGAGCATCAAACCCTCGGCAATTTCGGAAGTATTCCATTCTCGTCGCGCCAGCACGTTTTCCAGACGGTTGAGATGCTTGATCCCGGCCAACAAGGGTTGGTTGGCAAGGCGAGTGGAACACAAGTGTAGCCGCACCCCGTCCGTCAAATAGCTGGCTGGGTACTGCGGAACCGGACTTGCCATCAGGATGCGGGTCGGCTCTATATGCTCTGGAATCGCGTACCCCCGCTGGCTCTCTCCGCGAGTGACGATCACTTTCAGCACGCAGTCCGGTGTTCCCGCTATCAATTTGGCCATTTCCTCCGCCAGGATAGCTTCAGCCGGACAAACGATGTCGAGCGCCGCGCAATCCGCGTACAGCTTGTCATAATGGCGCGGCCAGCACAATGGGCGGTACTCTCTCACCAGCAAGGTACGGAAAACCCCGTCACCGTAGCTCAGTCCCCGGTCAGAAACCCGGACATGTTCGCTCTGAATACCGTTAACCAGGATCATTGAGTGGCCCCCAAAGCCCTGAGCAGTCCCTTTGCCTTGGCACGGGTTTCGGCCAGTTCGCGCAAGGGGTCGGAGTCGGCAACGATGCCTGCGCCGGCCTTGAAGGTCAGTGCATCCCCTTTGAGCATGAAGCTGCGGATCAGGATGTTGATATCCATGCTGCCATCGAGATTCAGATACCCCATGCTGCCCGTATAAGCGTAACGGGGTGAGGGTTCAAGCTCGCTGATGATTTGCATGGTGCGGACTTTGGGACAGCCGGTAATCGTGCCACCTGGAAACAATGCCCGCAGCACTTCGGAGGGGGTCGTATTCTCGCGCAAACGGCCGCGCACGCTGGATTCGATGTGGTGAACATGAGCGTAGCTGCACACCGCCATCAGTTCGCTGACCTCGATGCTGCCCGGCTCGCACACCCGCCCCAGATCGTTACGTTCGAGATCGACCAGCATGATGTGTTCGGCGCGTTCCTTGGGGCTGGCGATCAGTTGTCGACGCAGCAGCTCATCCTCTTCCGCCAGCGGCGCGCGCGGATGCGTGCCGGCGATCGGGCGCGTCTCGATCACGCCGCCGCGTACCTTCGCCAATCGTTCCGGGGAGGAGCTGATGATCTGGTACCCGCCGAAGTCGGCGATACCCGCAAACGGGGCCGGATTGCTCTCGCGCAGACGCGCGTAAACATCGGCTGCACTGTCTTGATGTTCGATACTAGCCCGCCACTGACGTGCAAGATTGACCTGGAACACGTCGCCTTCCAGGATGTAGCGCTTAACCTCAGTCACCCCTTGCAGGAAAATCTGTTCGTCTTCCTCTTCGAGTTCATCCACCTTTACCGGGCTGCCCATATATTCGGCAACATTGCTCAAATCGGCGCGCAGATCGTCAAGAAGATACGGGCAGGCTTCCTCGGCAAACAAGTAGGTCTGCCCTTTGGCATGATCGACCATGATCGCCGCAGGAATGCGGACCAGAGCGGCCAACGGGAATCTGCTTGCCTGGTGCTTTGCTGCGACGGAGGGTTCTAGCTGGTGCAGCAATTCATAGCCGAGATAAACAAACCAGCCCCCGTGAAAGGGAAGCTTGGCCTCCCCCCAATCGGGTGGACGCGCAGATTTTGCCCACTCTTCATCCAGCACGGAAAAAAATGTTTTTTCCTGTCTTGTTGAATCGGAGGGAAATATTTGTGGCTGCACTGGGAAAGCGAAAAGAATATCCCAGCCAAGGCAACCCAAAGTTTGCAGCAAATAGGGATAGCGCAACGGATTTGCCGCATGGAGGCCAAGCAAGTCGGGCGTACCGGGGAGCTGTATGACGGGCACAAAACACCTTAATGACGAGAGAAACCCTGGTTCATGTAGGGTGCAATAGTGCGCCCTACGCCTTACGCGGGCTAACGGCTGAACTAACTAACTGGCTGGCTGGCTGGCTGGCTGGCGGTACAATAAGCGAAGCGCATTGCGCCGCATTTTTTTCGAATACGGCGCAATGCGCTTCGCTTATTGACGCCCTACTTGGCTACGTCACCTATTATTTTTTCGACCAGATCAGACCTTGCGAAACACCAGGGTGCCATTGGTACCACCAAACCCGAAGGAATTCGACAAGGCGACATCGATTTTCATCTTGCGGGCAACATTCGGCACATAATCAAGATCGCACTCGGGATCCTGCTCGACCAGATTGATGGTCGGCGGAGAAATTTGATGATGCACGCCAAGCGCCGAGAAGACCGCCTCGACCCCACCGGCAGCGCCAAGCAGATGCCCGGTCATGGATTTTGTCGAATTGACTGCAATCTTTTTGGCGTACTCACCGAAGCACAGCTTGACCGCTTTGGTTTCAGCCAGATCGCCCATGGGCGTGGATGTGCCGTGGGCGTTAATGAAATCAACCTGATCGTGTGAAATCCCGGCGTTGCGCAATGCATTGGTCATGCAGCGAGCAGCGCCGCTACCATCCTCGCAAGGGGACGTCATGTGGTGTGCATCTGCGCTCATGCCGAAACCGGGCACTTCGGCATAAATTTTTGCTCCGCGCGCCTTGGCATGTTCGTACTCTTCGAGCACCAGCACCCCTGCGCCCTCTCCAAGCACGAAGCCATCCCGACCGGTATCCCAGGGACGGCTAGCCTTTTCGGGGTCATCATTGCGTGTAGATAACGCTCGCGCTGAAGCAAAGCCGCCAATCGCCAGCGGTGTCACCGTGGATTCCGCACCGCCCGCGATCATGATATCGGCGTCGCCGTATTCGATCATGCGCGCGGAATTGCCGATGCAGTGAGTCGCCGTGCTGCAGGCTGTAACCATCGCCAGATTCGGGCCTTTCAAGCCAAACATGATGGACAGATTGCCCGAGATCATATTGATGATTGTACCTGGAATAAAAAACGGGGAAATTTTGCGCGGCCCGCCTTCCAGATAGGTGTTATGGGTATCCTCGATCATCGGCAGACCACCGATGCCGGAGCCGATGTTGACGCCGATGCGCTCGGCATTGTCAGGGGTAACCACAATACCGGAGTCCTTGATCGCCTGTATTCCCGCTGCAAGCCCGTAATGGATAAAAATATCCATACGGCGAGCTTCCTTGGCGGAAATGTATTCGGTGACATCGAACCCTTTTACCTCGCCGGCGATCTGGCAGGAAAAGGCCGAGGGATCGAACCGGGTAATCCGGCTGATTCCGGATTTGCCGGCAAGAATGTTCGACCACGCTTGCTCAACAGTATTACCGACGGGCGAAATAATGCCCAGACCGGTGATGACAACTCTGCGTTTAGACAAGACGGCTCCAGTTGTGAGTGGTTACAGGATAGATAGTAACGGCTTAGTTCGGATGGCCATTGACGTAATCAACAGCTTGTTTGACGGTGGTAATTTTTTCCGCTTCTTCGTCAGGAATTTCGCAGTTGAATTCTTCTTCCAGTGCCATGACCAGTTCAACGGTATCCAGTGAATCGGCGCCCAAGTCGTCGACAAAGGAAGATTCGATTTTTACTTCGGTTTCGTTCACGCCAAGTTGCTCAGCAACAATTTTTTTGACGCGTTGTTCGATATTTTCCATCTAATTTACCCTCTCTTGAATCGCCATAAAAAAGCTGACGCATTTTACCAAAAATTGCCTACTTCACCAAACCGGAAGTTTGCCCAATTAAATTACCTCCGGCAAAGCCGGAGGTTTATTGCTTGAGCGCCTCAAAGGCGCGGGTAACCCAGGAGCCGCCTG
>PFJY01000068.1 GCA_002784065.1 Hydrogenophilales bacterium CG_4_10_14_3_um_filter_58_23
CGGTTGCCGATAACAACACGATTTGCGAAAAGAGCCTAAAACTTACAGATAGCCTTGAGGGGATTTCCATGAAAAGAACTCCGTTCGAGAATCCCCGCGATTTGACAATAGTACCGAACGCCAAGGGGATGCCTGACATTATATTTTCCCACGACAAGCATTCTGTATGGAATGGATGCGAAGTTTGTCATCCCGAGCTGTTTCCTTCAGTCCGAAAGGGAGAACACGCAACGTTCTCGATGAACGAGATTTTTGAGGGCAAATACTGCGGCGTATGTCATGGAAAGGTTTCATTTCCCCTGATGGAATGCCAAAGGTGTCACTCAAAACCGGTGGCGTATAAATAGCGACGGATGGATATAAGAGATGTCATATAAAGCCGGTTCTACCAAATTCACGGGCCTTTTATTTTGCGCACTTTTGTTTCTGTCCCAGCCGACAATCGCAACTGAATTCTGGGATATTCCGCCGCTGCCTCCGGCGGACGAGTATGGGAATATCCTGATCAACAGGACATCAAACAGCAAGGGGATCAAACCCGCTACTTTTTCGCACTGGATTCACCGACGCAAATTTACTTGCAGGGTCTGTCATTTTGAACTTGAATTCAATATGAAAGCCAATACGACCGAGATCACAGAAGCCGCCAACAGGGAAGGAAAGTATTGCGGAACAAGTGGTTGCCATGACGGAAAGGCGTCATTCGGCCACAAGAAGCCTGATTGCGAGAAATGTCATAACGGCGACAAGTCGTATAAAAAGGAGCGTTTTTCAGAACTCTCAAGGCTGCCCGCCGCCAGGTTCGGCAACAAAATAGACTGGGGGAAGGCGTTGAATAAGGGATTGACTACGCCAGCCAAGTATCTTTCGATCAAACCGGACGCGGATATTTCCTTCAAGGAGACCTTGGTGCTTGAATCTGAATGGGAAGGGACGCCCCCCGCGATTTTTCCGCACAGGCCGCATACGTGGTTGCTCGATTGCAGCAACTGTCACCCGGACATATTCAATATCAAAAAGAAGACCACCAAGCACTTCTCGATGATAGCCAATTTGGGAGGCGAGTTTTGCGGCGTTTGTCATTCAAAAGTCGCATTCCCGATGAATGACTGCAAGCGATGTCATCCAGCCATGAGCGATTAACAAGCGCCGATATGAAAACCGTAGCCCCCCCCATTCGCCAAATCGCTTAAGGGCCAAAACCCATATCTCTACCGTGCGGGAGTCGTTGCCTAAAGCGGTCATGCCTTCGACACGACACCGCCAGCCGCCGCCCATAGAAAAACCATGAACAGCCGAAAACCACCTCGCACAAGCATAAAGAGCCCCAGTCCTCAAGAGATCAATGCCCTGTGGATTGCGGGCTCCCAGGGGCGATATGCAGAAGCCGCAGCCCTCGCCCGGACGATGACGGCGCGCTTCCCCCAGTTCGGGTATGGCTGGACGGTCTTGGGCGCAATGCTCAAGCAGATGGGGAGAGATGTCGATGCCTTGGCCGCCATGCGGAAAGCGGAAGCGCTGACGCCGAACGATGTCGAGATCCATTACAACCTGGGGCTTACCCTCAATGACCTGGGTCGGCTGGACGAAGCCGTGGCCAGCTACCGGCGCGCGCTAGAGATCAAGCCCGATTACGCCGAGGCGCATTACAACCTGGGCAACACCCTCAAGGAACTGGGTCGGCTGGACGAGGCCGAAGCCAGCTACCGATGGACGCTACAGATCAGGCCGGATGACGCTGCGGCGCATAACAACCTGGGCCTTACCCTCCATGATCTGGGCCGGCTGGATGAGGCCGAGGCCTGCTACCGCCGGGCGCTGGAGATCAGGCCGGATGATGCCGGTGCGCATTACAACCTGGGCAATACCCTGCAAGAACTCGGGCAACTCGATGGCGCGGTGGCGAGCTACCGGCGGGCATTGCAGATCTGGCCGGATTACGCCGAGGCGCATAACAACCTGGGCAATGCCCTCAATGATCTCGGTCGGCTAGATGAGGCCGAGGCCTGCTACCGAAGCGCGCTACAGATCAAACCCGATTACGCCGAGGCGCACAACAACCTGGGCAATACCCTCACTAAACTGGGACGGCTGGATGAAGCGGTGGCGAGCTACCGCCGGGTGCTTGCGATCAAACCCGATCATGCCGAGGCGCACAACAACCTGAGTTGTACCCTGAATGATCTCGGACGACTCGATGACGCAGTGGCAAGCTGTCGCCGGGCGCTTGCGATCAAACCCGATTATGCCGAGGCGCACAGCAACCTGGGCAATGCTTTTAAAAACCTCGGGCAACTCGATGACGCAGTGGCAAGCTTTCGTCGGGCGCTGGAAATCAAACCCGATTTCGAAGAGGCATACAGCAACCTGCTGTTCTGCCTCATTCACGGCGAAGCGGCGAATGCGCAGGAACAATTTTCCGAACACTGCCGCTTTGCCGAACAGTTCGAAGCGCCCCTGCGGAGCAGTTGGCCGCAGCACACCCACTCACGGAACCCGGATCGCTGTTTGCAGGTGGGTTTTGTGTCAGGTGATTTTCGCAACCATGCCGTGGCGAACTTTATCGAACCGGTGTTGGCGCATCTGGCGGGTCGTCCGCAGCTATCGCTGCACGCCTACTACAACTACCCTGTCGAAGACCGCGTCACCCAGCGTTTACGAAGGCACATCACGCACTGGCACCCGATTGTCGGCCTGTCGGATGTTGCGCTGGCACAAAAGATCCGCGAGGACGGCATCGACATCCTGATTGACCTCTCGGGCCACACGGGCGATAACTGCCTGCTTGCCTTTGCCCGCAAACCGGCACCAGTGCAGATAAGCTGGATGGGCTATCCCGGAACCACCGGACTAAACGCCATGGATTACTATCTGGCCGACCGTTATTTCCTGCCCCCCGGACAATTCGATGACCAGTTCACGGAAAAAATTGTGCGTTTACCCGCTTCGGCGCCCTTCCTGCCGTTCGATGATGCGCCGCCAGTCAATGCCCTGCCTGCCTTGGGCAACGGTTATGTCACCTTTGGCAGCTTCAACCACCGGAGAAAACTGAGCTCATCCGTTATTGTACTGTGGTCGCAAATCCTGCGCGCCCTGCCCAGTTCACGAATGGTGCTGGGCGCCATGCCACAAGCCGGCGGAAACGACACCCTGATTGAATGGTTTGCCCGGGAGGGAATCGCACGGGAACGCCTGAGTTTTTATCCCGGTTGCCCGATAAAGGACTATCTGGGCCTGCACCATCAAGTAGACCTATGCCTGGATGCTTTCCCCTACCCAGGCGGCACTACGAGCTGCCATGCGTTGTGGATGGGGGTGCCGACGCTAACCATGACCGGGAGCACTCCAGCGAGCAGGCAGGGGGCTGTATTGCCGAACCATGTTGGGTTAGAAGCGTTTGTCGCACGCAACAAAACCGAATTTGTGGAGAAAAGCCTATTTTGGGCAGACCACCTTACCGAACTCGCCAAAATACGGGATGGGCTACGGGAGCGTTTTGGGCAATCCGCCATGGGGCGGCCGGACCTCATTGCCGAGGCGCTCGAACGCGCCCTGCGCACCATGTGGCAACGCTGGTGTGCCGGTCTGCCGGCAGAATCCTTTGAAGTGAACCGGCAAGACATGGACAATGCGATGCAAGAGGCCAACACATGACTGAATCCCAAAAAACGTCACCGATTTATGTGACGCAACCCTTCCTGCCTCCGCTGGAAGAGTTCATGCCTTATCTGGAACAAATATGGGAAAGCAAGTGGCTGACTAATTGCGGCCCATTCCACCAGCAACTGGAACAGGCGCTGTGTGATTATCTGGGCGTTAAACACATGGCGCTGTTTACCAATGGCACCATCGCCCTGGTTACCGCACTGCAAGCGTTGCGTGTCACCGGCGAAGTCATTACTACCCCCTATTCATTTGTTGCAACCTCGCATTCCCTGCTGTGGAACGGCATCAAGCCGGTGTTCGTGGATATCGATCCGAACACGCTCAACCTCGACCCGGCGAAGATCGAAGCGGCGATTACCCCGCAAACGACCGCCATCATGCCGGTGCATTGCTACGGGCATCCGTGCGATGTCGAGTCTATCCAGAGAATTGCCGATAACTACAACCTCAAGGTCATCTATGATGCTGCGCACGCTTTTGGCGTGCAAGATACAGGAGGCAGCCTGCTCCGGCATGGCGACCTGTCGGTGCTGAGTTTCCATGCCACCAAAGTGTTCAACACCTTCGAGGGCGGCGCCATCGTCTGTCCCGATGCCAAGACCAAGCAACGTATCGACCATCTGAAAAACTTCGGTTTTGTCGACGAAGTAACGGTGGTCGCACCGGGAATTAACGGCAAAATGAGCGAGTTCAATGCCGCGTTGGGCCTGTTGCAGTTGAAATATATAGACCGGGCACTTGCGCGCCGCAAAGAGATCGATGCAGAATACCGTGAACGGTTGAAGGATGTGAAAGGAATCCGCTATCTAAACGATGCCGGGGAGAAAGTGGCCAACTACGCTTACTTTCCCATATTGGTGGAACCTGAGTACCTGCTCAGCCGCGATGAGCTATACCAAAAACTTAAAGACAACTGCATCCATCCTCGCCGCTATTTCTATCCTTTAATATCGGACTTCCCCATGTACCGCGGCTTGCCTTCCGCTCAAAGAGAGAATCTTCCAGCAGCAACAGCCACCGCGCAGCAAGTTCTTTGCCTGCCGATCTATCCTGCGCTTGGGAGCGAAGCCGTGGACAAAATTATTACATTGGTAACAGGTAATCAGGCATGACAAAGCGAAGGGTGCTGGTTTTTCCTGCGGGAACAGAGATTGGACTGGAAATATTTCAGGCACTTAAATATTGCAAAGAAGTTGATCTTTTTGGCGCGGGTCAGGATATTTCAAATCACGCCAGATTCGTTTATCCGGAGTATCACCTGCTCCCCAGTATTCATGAGCCGGGATGGGTGGATGCGCTGATTGAACTTTGCCAGTCTCTTCGCATCGACTATATTTTTCCAGCCTACGACGACATCATCATTGCCCTGAGTCGCGAAGCGGATCGGCTTCCCGCCAAGATCATATCGTCGCCACCCAGTGCATGCGAAATCACCCGATCGAAATCTGATACCTATCGAGCGCTTTCAGGGAAGATTCGAACTCCGCGCTTGTATGCATCAAAAGAAGCCGTCCGCAGCTATCCGGTTTTCGTCAAACCAGACCGTGGGCAGGGATCTTTCGGGATCACCAGGGCCGATAACGAAGAACAACTTATCAAGGCGCTCCAATCTATTTGCGACCCAATAATCTGCGAGTATCTGCCGGGGGAGGAATACACCGTCGACTGCTTTTCAGATCGGGAGAGGGGCGTGTTGTTTGCCGGAGCACGCAGCCGTCGCCGCATACGTAACGGCATTTCGGTCAATACGCTTACGGAAGCATTGCCTGAAGCCGAAGAGATGGCGAATATCATTGGGCGCGAACTCGGACTTCGTGGCGCATGGTTTTTTCAGTTGAAGCGCGCCCAGGACGGTCAGTTAGCCCTTCTGGAAGTCGCTCCCCGCATCGCGGGCACCATGGCTACGCATCGGGTTTCGGGCATCAATTTTCCATTGTTGAGCATTTTCGAAGAGGAACGCCTGCCTTTATCAGTGCGGCCTATTGATGGAATTGTTGAGCTGGATCGGGCTTTGGGGAACCGCTATCGGCATTCGATCCGCTTTTCCACGCTGTATATTGATCTCGACGACACTTTGCTCGCCAATGGCCGAGTCAATATCCTGGCGATGAAGCTTTTATTCCAGTGCATCAATAATGGCAAGAAAATAGTGCTGCTCTCCCGGCACCGGAGCGACCTGAACCAGACACTGACAAGGCACCGCTTGTCCGGCCTGTTTGACGAGATAATTCACCTTGGCGAGACGGAGAAGAAGTCTTCCCATATCAAGCAGGGCGATGCAATTTTCGTTGATGACAGCTTTGCGGAGCGCATGGACGTGTCCGAGCACTGCAATATCCCGACTTTCGATTGCAGCATGATAGAACTGCTTACCGAACAAGCGGAATCCTTGAATGGAGATGGCGAATGACCGATTCAAATAAGGAAATGGCGTTTCTCGAGAGCGTGATTCATACCTATGTGATGAGCGATAGCCCGCAGGATAGGCTTATCAAAACGCTTGCTGTGCGAACTTTCCAGCCCTATCTGCGCCCCAACAAACGGGCGCTGGAATTCGGGTGTTGTGACGGCTTCATGACTGGACTTATCGCGGGGCACGTCGATCGGTTAACCGTCGTTGACGGCTCGCAGACTTTCATCGAAATGGCCAGGAAGCGGGTGCCCGCCAAAGTCGAGTTTGTGCATTCGCTGTTTGAAGATTTTTCGCCCGATCACAAATTCGACTACATCTTCGCAACCTATGTGCTCGAGCATGTCAGTGATGCGATCGGTTTCCTGAAGATGGCGACCCTGTTGCTGGCCGAAGACGGTTTGCTTTTCCTTGTGGTACCCAATGCCCGAGCCTTCTCGCGCCAGCTTGCCCGGCACATGGGGATACTTGACGATCTTTTCGCGCTGACCCCTAACGACATCAACCATGGCCATCGCCGCGTCTATGATCGTATTTCGCTGAATCGGGATATTGAGGCCGCTGGCCTTCTGCAGGTCGGGCAAGGCGGGCTTTTGCTCAAGCTGCTGGCAGATTTTCAGATGGACGCGCTGATCGAAAACGGAATTCTTGGTGAGCCGCAACTGGAGGGGCTGTACAAAATGGGGTTTGAGTACCCCGACTTGGCCGGCAGCTTGTTCTCCGTTTGTCGTCTGCCGTGAAATTCGAACTGGCGAGTAGCGGGGGGGCACGCCTTTGTGTTGTGGGAGTGGCGTCCTCGCCAAGAAAATCGCGACCTGGAGGTCGCTCCCACGCACAAAGGCGTGCCCCCCCCTTGGCTTGCTCTTCAATCGGCATAGAGATTTCTCGCTGCGTTTGAAATGACAAATTCCTTTCTGGTTCCGGCTTGTCCGGTTTGGATATGATTGTTTCGGGCTGTCATTTTGCCGGACTACCCGCTAAAATTTGTTCTGGAAACCCATCTTCCGCTATTTTCATGATTTCTGACATAGCCACCCGACGTCGCATTGCAACACGCCGTTGCCCATCATCAAGCGGGGCAACTACAAGAAGCGGAACAACGGTATATGCAAGGTAAAGATACCCTGGCCGCTTTGCAAAAGTCAGCGGAACTTTTGCCCGATGACGCTGAGGCGCATAACAACCTGGGCGATATCCTCTATGACCTGGGCCGTCTGGATGAGGCCGAGGCCTGCTACCGACGCGCGCTACAGATCAATCCCGATTACGCCGAGGCACACTACAACCTGGGTTTTACCCACAAGGTATTTGGCCGTCTGGATAAGGCCGAGGCCAGCTACCGCCGGGCGCTGGCGATCAACCCCGATTACGTCAAGGCGCACGTCAACCTGGGCGCTGTCCTGCAAGACCTCGGGCAACTCGATGCCGCCGTGGCGAGCTACCGCCGTGCGCTTGCGATCGAGCCCGGTTACGTCGTGGCGCACTACAACCTGGGCTTTTCCCTGCGTGCCCTCGGCCAACTCGATGGCGCGGTGGCGAGCTACCGCCGTGCGCTTGCGATCAAACCCGACTACGTCGAAGCGCTCATCAACCTGGGCTCTGCCCTGAATGACCTCGGGCAATTCGATGCCGCGGTGGCCAGCTACGCCCAAGCGCTGGCGATCAAACCCGACTACGCCGAGGTGCACAGCAGCCTGGGCGCTGCCCTGCAAGGACTCGGGCAACTCGATGACGCGGTGGCAAGCTACTCCAAAGCGCTGGAGCTCCAACCCCATGCGCTTAAACACGCCATAAACGCCTATCTGGTGCTCCCCGTCATTCCCGAGAATCTCGAAGCCATAATTGCCTGGCGGGAACGCTATCAAACAGGGATCGCGGCTTTGATGAATGCAAAAGGCACGCTGAAAGAACCCGGTGAGGTAAATCCATCTTCGTTCTACCTGGCCTACCATAACTGCAACGACCGCAAAGTGATGGAAGCCCTGTACCGTTTTTTCCGGGCGCGGGTGGAGGGGCTAACAGCCACAGCGCCTCATGTACCGAGCTGGCAATCACCGGCGACTTCGGGCCAGCGCATCAGGGTGGGGTTTTTGTCCGAATTCCTGGTAGATCACACCATCGGCAAACATTACAAAGGGTTTATCCAGCATCTGGACCGCAGCCGGTTCGAGGTAGTGGTCATTCATACCCCCAAGTCCAAGCAGGATAGCTTCAGCCAAAACCTGGACGCGCTGGCCGACAAGGCGCTCACTCTGCCTGCCCACTTGGAAGGCCAGCAGCAGGCGGTGGCGGAGGAGAAGCTGGATGTGCTGTTCTATCCCGACATCGGCATGGCGCCGTCCACCTACTTCCTGGCCTACGCCCGCCTTGCCCCAATACAAGCCACAAGCTGGGGTCACCCGGATACCAGCGGGCTGGATACGATGGATTACTACGTGTCGTCGGCAGCCACCGAACCGGAAGATGCCGAGGCGTATTACACCGAAAGACTGATCCGCCTGAACCGGTTACCCTGCTATTACTACCGGGCGCCTATTGCGTCAACCCAGGCGCTTACCCGGGAAGAGCTGGGCTTGCCGGAAACGGGAACTTTGTACGGCTGCCCCCAGAGCCTGTTCAAACTCCACCCGGATTTCGATGCGGTGTTGGTCGCCATTGCCGAAGGCGACCCGATGGGGCGCATCGTGTTGCCGGAAGGCAAGCATTCCTGGACCGCCCAGTTGAAAGCCCGTTGGTCGAGAACCGCCCCCATCCTGCTGGAGCGGATACTGTTCCTGCCCATCATGCCATGGGACCGTTTCATGGCGGTCATGGCGCATATGGACTTGATGCTGGATCCAATTCATTTCGGCAGCGGCAACACGCTGTACGATGCCATGATAAACGGCACCCCGGTGGTAACCTGGCCGGGACGGTTCGCCCGTGGTCGCAACGTAGCGGCCGCGTACCGCCAGATGGGCGTCGCCGACGCACCCATCGCACTGCGTCTGGAAGACTACGCGCCCCTGGCGCTGGCCTTGGGGCGCGACCCGGAGCGCAGGCGGGCCTTGCGTCAGACATCCCGGGAGGCGGCAGAGAGGGAATTGTTTGAGGACGTGCGGGCGGTGCGGGAATTTGAAATCTTCCTGGAAGCCGCCGTGGACGCCGCCGGACGCGGGGAGAAGTTGCCGGTGGGCTGGAGGCCGGATATGACACCGCCAGTTTCCAGCCTGCCTGCTATAGGAAAACCATGAGCCACCGAAAAACCAACCTGAAACAAAAGAGCCCTGGTCAACAAGAGATAAATACACTGATGGCCATGTTCGAACGGGGTCGATACTTTGAAGCGGCGACCCTCGCCGAAACAATGACGGCGCGCTTTCCCCAGCAGGAGTTTGGCTGGATGGCCCTGGGCATGGCGCTCAAGCAGATGGGACGAGATGTCGATGCCCTGGCGGCCATGCGAAAAGTGGAAGCGCTGACACCGAACGACTTCGAGGTTCATTTCAACCTGGGCATCCTCCTTGATGGCCTTGGCCGCCAGGATGAGGCCGAGGTCTCCTACCGGCGCGCGCTACAGATCAAGCCGAATTACGCTGAAACGCATTACAACCTGGGTAATACGCTCAAGGGAATGGGTCGGCTGGCTGAGGCCGAGTCCTGCTACCGCCGGGCGCTGAAGATCAAACCCGATTACGCCGAGGCGCACACCAACCTGGGCGCCGTCCTGCAAGACCTCGGGAAACTCGATGGCGCAGTAGCGAGCTACCGTCGGGCGCTGGCGATCAAACCCGATTACGCCGAGACGCACTACAACCTGGGCATGGCCCTGCAAGACCTCGGGCGACTCGATGATGCGGTGGCGAGCTACCGCCGGGCGCTGGCGATCAAACCCGATTACGCCGATGCGCACTACAACCTGGGCGCTGCCCTGCATGACCAAGGGCAACTCGATGCTGCGGTGGCGAGCTGTCGCCGGGCGCTGGCGATCAAACCCGATTACGCCGAGGCGCACAACAACCTGGGCAATTCCCTACGTGACCTCGGGCAACTCGATGACGCATTGGTCAGCTGCCGACGCGCGCTGGAGATCAAGCCCGATTACGCCGAGGCGCACTACAACCTGGGCATTACCCTGCAATATCTCGGGCAACTCGATGGCGCGGTGGCGAGCTACCGCCGTGCGCTTGCGATCAAACCCGATTTCGCCATTGCGCACAGCAGCCTGCTGTTCATCCACAACTATCTGTCCGACCAGCCTGCCGCGATATCGCTGGCCGAAGCCCTGCGCTTTGGCGATCTGGCGTCACGGAAAGCCCGCCCTCATACGGACTGGCGCAATGTTCCCGAACCGGGCCGATGTTTGCGTGTGGGCCTGGTGTCCGGGGATTTGCGCAATCACGCGGTGGGCTACTTCGTCGAAGGTGTGCTGGCGGCGCTGGCATCCGATGCATCAGGCCGGCTGGAACTCTTTGCCTACCCCAGCTATTTTCACATCGACGCGCTGACCGAACGGATCAAGGCATGCTGCCAAGGCTGGCATTCGGTGGTGGGGCTTTCCGACGAAAGTCTCGCGCAGCGGATACGCGACGACGGCATCGATATCCTGATCGACCTTTCGGGGCACACCGCTTACAACCGCCTGCCCCTGTTCGCCTGGAAACCCGCGCCGGTGCAAGCCAGTTGGCTGGGCTATTTCGCCACCACCGGGGTTGCCGCCATCGACTACCTGATCGCCGACCCCTGGACGGCGCCGGAAGCCGAAGAAGCCCATTTCACCGAAAAAATCTGGCGCCTGCCTGAAACCTATCTGTGCTTCACCCCGCCGGACGGGGATATTCAGGTCTCTGCGCTTCCCGCAATTTCCAACGGTTACATCACCTTCGGCTGTTTCAACAATCTGACCAAGATGAACGATGCCGTGGTGGCCCTGTGGGCGCGGTTATTGCAGGCGGTGCCGGAGAGCCTCCTGTTTCTTAAAACCATACAACTGGGCGAGGCTACCGTGCGGCAAAGCGTGGCCAACCGTTTTGCCGCTCACGGCATTGACGCCGGACGGCTGATTCTGGAAGGCGCCGCGCCACGCGCTGAACTCATGGCAGCTTACCGGCGGGTGGACATCGCCCTCGACCCGTTTCCCTACCCAGGTGGCACGACCAGTATCGAAGGTCTGTGGATGGGGGTGCCGGTGCTGACCCTGGCGGGTGAGAGATTCCTTTCGCACATCGGGGAAAGCATCCTGAAAAACGCCGGTCTGCCCGAATGGATCGCCGCCGATGCTGACGATTATGTGGCCCGCGCGGTATCATTCGCCAACGACCTGCAACGCCTGGCGGCGCTACGTAGCGGATTGCGCCAACAGGTGTTAGCCTCGCCGCTCTTCGACGCGCCGCGCTTTGCCCGTCATTTCGAAGCCGCACTGCGCGGCATGTGGACACAATGGTGTAATCAACAACAAGGACAACTTTCATGAATCCCACTACTCTCGTTACCGGCGGCGCCGGCTTTGTCGGCTCACACCTTTGCGAACGGCTGGTCGAGGCCGGCCACGAGGTGATGTGCGTGGACAATTTCCACACCGGCGCCAAGGACAACATCCGCCATCTGCTCGGCAACAACCGCTTCGAGTTGATCCGCCACGATGTGTGGCTGCCCCTGTACGTGGAAGTTGACCGCATCTTCAACCTGGCCTGTCCGGCCAGCCCCATTCATTACCAGACCGATCCGGTGTCCACCACCAAGACTTCGGTACTGGGCGCGATCAACATGCTCGGTCTGGCCAAACGCCGCCGGGCGCGGATTCTGCAGGCATCCACCAGCGAGGTGTATGGCGACCCGCTGGTGCATCCCCAGACGGAAAGCTACTGGGGCCATGTGAACCCCATTGGCCCCCGCGCCTGCTATGACGAGGGCAAGCGCTGCGCGGAAACGCTTTTTTTTGATTATCATCGGCAAAATGGCGTGGACATTCGCGTGGTGCGAATTTTCAACACTTACGGCCCCCGGATGCACCCCAGGGACGGGCGGGTAGTCTCCAATTTCATTGTCCAGGCGCTAACCGGTGAGCCCATCACCCTGTATGGCGACGGCGGCCAGAGCCGCTCTTTCTGCTACGTGGACGATCTGGTGGATGGCCTGGTGGGGATGATGAACCAGGACCGGGAAGTCGGCCCCGTGAACTTGGGCAACCCGGTGGAATTCACTATCCGGCAACTGGCGGAAACGGTGTTGCGCCTTACCGATTCAAAAAGCCGCATCGAATTCCACCCGTTGCCCCAGGACGACCCGACGCAGCGCCAGCCCGACATTACCAAGGCCAGACAACTGCTGGACTGGGAACCCAAGGTAGCGCTGGAAGACGGCTTGAAAGAAACGATCGGCTATTTCAGAAAGCTGCTGGCATTATGAACATGAACCTTGTCGCCGCCCATTGTCCTGTCTGTAATCACTCCGTCGCCGCCCCATTTTTCGATGGGGGGCCGCAAGCCCTCGCCACCCTGGGCTGGCCGGCGTCCGCCGAAGAGGCCGGGGCCATGCCGCGCCATCCGCTGGACTTTGTCCAATGCCCGGCCTGCTCGCACGTCTGGAACCGGTCATTCCGCTACGACGCAATTCCGTACCAGAACAACCCCAACCGCATGTTCAACCGGGGCGGCATCTGGAGCGGCCATTTGGCTGACTCGCGGGATGCGTTGCTGGCGCGCTTGCCCGCCAATCCCACCGTGGTGGAAATCGGCTGCGGCGAAGGTCATTTTATACGCGGCCTGGCCGAATCACGTCCCGCCGGGCGCTATGTGGGGTTTGATCCCAACGCCAGCCCGGAGACCGGATTAGGGGTGGAGTTTTATCCCCGCTTGTTCGACCCGCTGACCGACATGGCTGCGTTCGCCCCCGATGCCGTGGTCATCCGTCATGTGCTGGAACACCTGACCGAACCGGCGGCGCTGCTGGAACCGCTGGCCTGGGGCGCCGCCGCGCTCGGCAAACCGTGCCGGCTGTTTGCCGAAGTGCCGTGCATAGACCGGGTGTTTGAAACCCAACGCCTGGCGGATTTTTTTTACGAGCATGTGTCCCACTTCACCACCGAGTCGTTCCAGGCGTTGATGCGCCGCGCCGGGGAAATTGAAACCTTGTCCCACGGCTACAACGGCGAGGTGGTGTACGCCCTGGTTCGGTTGGAAATCAGCGCTGCGCGGCAACAGCAGGCGGCGCAATCCGCCACCTTTGCCGTCAATGCGCAGGCCAACCGCGCCACTATCGCCCGGCAACTGGACGAGCTGGCGGCCAGCGGCCAGCGGGTGGCCATCTGGGGCGGCACCGGCAAAGCGGCGGCGTTCATTCATCATTTCGGCGCCGACGCCAAACGCTTTCCGCTGGTAGTGGATTCCGACCCGGACAAGGTCGGCACCTTCGTGCCGGGCACCGGGCAGGAAATTCAGTTTAGAGATGCCCTCAAATCCACCCCGGTGGATGTCGTCATTATTCCCACCCAGTGGCGCGCCAAAGACATCGTGGCGGAAATGGCGCGGGAGGGTATTCGGGCGGATCAGGTGCTGATCGAGCATGACGGTCGGCTGGTGGATTTGAATCGCAGCCAGCATCCCTATCGGTGAAGAGCCTTCAATCGTTGGTTTTGATTTGAGACCTTGCTATGCCCAATTCTCCACGACGAGGCCGGGATAGTCTTTGAAGTCCGCCTCGTTGTTGGTGACAAGGGTGGCGCTTACGCTCAACGCATGGGCGGCGATAAGGCGGTCGAAGGCGTCGCGACGGCGGTCGCGGACGGCGGCGCGCAGCACACCATAGGCGACCGATGCCGCCTCATCGAAAGGCATCGGGTCAACATAATGCCCCCCTTGTGGAATGTATATACAGGATATACTCGCTTTGAAGATACTTCGCGCTAATCAAAGGTGAGTTTGAACTGGGTCGAAACGACGAATGCGAGCCAACACGTCAGCCAAGGCGTCCCGAGCTCGGGCAGTATCGTAATCGGTTTGCAGCCCAACCCAGAAGCCGTCGCTCATGCCAAAAAACCGCGACAAGCGAAGGCCGGTATCGGCGGTCACGGCACGATCACCCGCGACGATTTCCCCGATGCGGCGCTGCGATACGCCGATCTCCTTGGCCAGCCGATACTGCGTAAGGCCCATCGGCTTCAAGAATTCCTCCAGCAAAATTTCCCCTGGGTGAATGGGCGGCAGCCTTCCATCCTCAGCGATGTCAGAAAAATCCATGCTCGCCAAATCTTCAACGCGAATCGTCATTAATGATGCCCCTTCAATGGTAATCGACAATCTCGACGTTCCAAGCGTGGCCGTCGCGCCATTCGAAGCACACGCGCCATTGATCGTTGACGCGGATGCTCCATTGCCCATCGCGGTCGCCAGAGAGCTTTTCCAGACGATTGCCGGGAGGAATGCGCAACTCATCGACCGCCTCGACACGATTAGTCTGCATCAATTTGCGGCGTGCGGATTGCAGCAGCAGCAACTCGACACCCAAGCGGCGCACGCGCGCATTGGCAAACACCGCTGCGGTTTCTTTGTTGGCAAAGTCCTTTATCACAAGATAATAGTAACGGCACACGTTAGTATTATCAAGCGGATAGGCCTGGGTAGTCAGACCGTGAAAACGGAGTGCCGAGAGCAGGTAGACAACTCCCTTGGGCACCCTGCGTGCCACTTCCGCCAGCGATCCGTGGGCTGAAACCTCACGCCCAGGCAGCCCGTAGAGCCCCCTGCCGACGCGCTCCAACTGCCCACGGCGAACAGCACGCGTCAAGGAAACCCGTGAGATTTCCAGCGGTGCCAGATCACATGGGCGGATCAGCCCCTGGGATCGCGCCAAATTGATCAGCCTCTCAGCAACATTGACCATGTCGGGCATGGTGTTCCATAACATCGGTAGATACCAATATCTGCCGACACATCGGAACGGTCGTGCCACAGTAAGCCCAAACCGGCATCGATGACATCTGAGTTGCAAATGGGTACGCGTGGATCGTGGAAATCAACGTCCTGCCAATAGGTTGTGAATATTCCAAGGCATGATTGTAATACCACCCTACTGGGCTCTATTTAACGTAGCGCCTTGTTATTATGCTAAATTTATTTAGAATTATCGGATTATTTATACCTATTATTCGGATTATTGCTGTATAAAGTTCGGATAATGTTGTACAGTCTCTCCATAATAAAGGAGAGAAACATGCTCTACAGCCGCCCGATAAAAGATCGAATCATCGAACTGCTGCACGATTTTCGTATCGTGTATCTCACCGGCCCCAGGCAGGCGGGCAAGAGCACCCTTGCCCGAGAGATCGCCAAAGAGCTGGGGATGGGATACTACACCTTTGACGATGCCGCCCTGCTGGCCTCTGCCCAAAGCGACCCTCAGGGGCTGCTCGTTTCCTTGAGGAAACCGCTGGTACTGGATGAATTCCAGATGGTGCCCAGCCTGATCGGCGCCATCAAGATGATTTCGGATTGCGCCGATGGTCAAAAAGGGCTCTTTCTGCTCACCGGTTCATCCGACATCTTCCGTTCCGCGCAGACGCAGGAAGCCTTACCGGGCCACATGGCGAGGGTTGAACTTTACCCGTTATCGCACTCGGAACGGCGTGACGACCGCCGCAACCGGATCGACTGGCTGCTTGGTGGCGTATTCGACGATGCGTTGCCGCAACCGCTTGACAGAATCACCCTGGGGCAGATGCTCATGGAGGGGGGGTATCCTGAAGCGATCGCTAAATCCCCGCGCTCTCGAAGCGCCTGGTTTGCTTCTTACGCCGAAGGACGCCTGCTGAAAGACTTTGAAACCATGCACCAGGTCAAAGGGGACTATCACAGCAGACTTTCGGCTCTTATCCGCTATCTGGCCGGGATAACCGGGAATTTGGTCAAGTACGCCAATATCGCCAACGATCTGTCGCAGGATGACAAAACCGTTAAACGATATATGGAGATTCTGGAGCTGATGTTTATCATCCGTCGCCTCAACCCTTATGTCCGCAACAGCGCCAAGCGCGCGGTCGTTGGCATGCCCAAACTCCATTTTGTCGATACCGGCCTCGCCTGCCATCTGCTTGGCCTGAAACAAGCCGAAACGCTGCACACCTCGCAATTTTTTGGCGGCCTGGTCGAAAACTTCGTCTATGGCGAATTGCTGAAACATGCGGCCTGGTCAGAAGAGGAGGTCAACTTCACCCATTTCCGCGACACCGCGCAGCATGAACTCGACCTGGTCATTGAACGAAGTGACGGCAAGGTGGTGGGCGTCGAGGTGAAGGCGTCGATGAGCGTCAGACCGGAAGACTTTTCCGGTCTGGCAAGCTTTGCCGATTACGCCAGGGAGAAATTTCTCCACGGCATCCTGTTCTACTCGGGCGACAAAGTGCTGCCGTTCCGCATTCAAGGCACCACCTACCATGCCGTCCCGATCTCCACGCTTCTTGGCGTTTCGCACATCAAGCCAGCCAGGTAGGGTGGACACGCCTTTGTGCCCACGCAGTCAGTCAGTCGAAACAAGCACAAATCAAAACCGGCGCCTTCCGCGATTCCCCCTTCTCCCTCTGGGAGAAGGTTGAGATGAGGTAACTCGCTCGCGGGGGCTGGAGAGAGGGAGCCATTTCCGCGTGGGCACAAGGGCGTGCCCACCCTACCCGCTGTTTTCTCCAGAATTATGTGGCTCGGGTCGTCGATTTTTAGCGAGCGTCCCTTGTGTCCAAGTCCCTCATCATGGCGATGTTACAAAAATGGAACGCAGGCGCTTTCCTGTGCCGGCAGCCTGTGCAAAAGCTGGCAATCCTCTATAGGCATTGATTATTTAACGGTCTTATCGCGTCAATGAATGCAGACAACAGGGTCTTGATATCTCCAGGGATGCCCGCGATGTCACCAAAAAGAAACATCCCACCCCGCAGCGCAGCGGCTTTTCAAATCGCCTAGATTATCGCGTTGTTTCAATGTGTTAGAGAAGTGCCAAGGCGCTTCCTGGCGGCAAAACAGCCGTGTCGTGACTCAAGAATTCCATCGAATCGGGAAAAGCCAGCCCGCGATGTTTCCTAAACGTAACGCCTGACCGGAATGTCTTGCCGTGGTCTGGCGTGCGCGCCATGGCTCACCCCACGCCGACCCTTTCACCAAAAAATGTTGGCTCTTTTCGCAAACCGTGTTGTTATCGGCAACCGACCCGGCACAACACCAATAACCATCTATGTTTCCAGGCAGTCGCAAGGTGTCC
>PFJY01000021.1 GCA_002784065.1 Hydrogenophilales bacterium CG_4_10_14_3_um_filter_58_23
AGGCGGCTCCTGGGTTACCCGCGCCTTTGAGGCGCTCAAGCAATAAACCTCCGGCTTTGCCGGAGGTAATTTAATTTCCAGCCCTTGCACCACATCCGTGGGGTGCCTCATGGCGCACTCCACCAAGGCTTCCGCCATTTCCGCCTCGCCCCTGAGACCCAAGGCAATGATTGCGCGCATACGCACGTCCGCCAAGGGATGGAGCAGGGCGTGGACCAGTTTTTCCCGGTAGTCCCGGCTGCTGAGTTCCGTCATCCGGGCGCCGCAGGCCGGACAGGTATCCGCCTCCTGAGCGAGGGGGGCGAAACAGGCGGGGCAAAAGCCGGGATGCCCGCTCATGCAGCCGCCGTCAGTGTTTGCAGTTGGGCGGCAAGGGCATTCAGTCTCGCCAAATCCGCCGTCAGTTCGCGGCCGCGCCCGTCTGCTTGCGCCGCGTTTTCCGCGCCGCTTTCCATGCCTTTTTTCACCGCCGTCTCGATGCCTTCCAGGGTGGTGTCGATGCGTTCCAGCATGGCGAGCTTGAAGTCGCGCATGCTCTTGTCCAGGCGCTGGGCGAAGTCGTAGCGTACCCGTCCGGCCTGGGTGCCGGTGAGTTCACGGCCATAGTTCTGCGCCGCTCTCAGAATCAGCGCATCGCCGAGGAACTTGGGCAGGGCGTGCAGCAGCGAGGTGGTCATGATCTTGAGGCTGCCCGGCGTTTCCCAGAATTTGTAATAGAAGCGGGATTTCGCGCTCCAGGCCGATTCCGCGATGACGGCCTCGAAGGGGACGGAAAAAAGCGCCGACGAGAAGCGGTAGAGTTCGTCCACCGTGGCGTCGATTTTTCCGCTGAAGCGCTCGCACAGTGCCTGGAAGGCGGCTTCCAGTTTCTCGTCCTCTTCCCGGCGGAAGCCGTCCCAAGCGGCGCGCACTTCGTCCACCACATGGCGTTGCAAGTCCTCGTGTAATTTGCCTGAAGGCAGGTGGCGCATGGCTTCGAAGCGGGTTTTAACCTTGGCCTTGATTTCCCCGGCCAGTTTTGCCGTGAAGGCTTCCACGTCCTCGGTAACATCCTGGTCAGCCAGACGTTTGATTTCCGCTTCCAGCAGGACAGCGAAGTCGCGCTTTTCCTGGGTCATTTCGCCGCGTTTCTTCTCGAAGGCTGCCACCTTGTGACGCAGTTCCTCTACCGGTGTGGAGAGAGTGGACAGAGCCAGTTCCGCGTTAAACCGCGCCTGGGAAACGAGACGCAGCAGTCCCTTGGCGACGGAGGCGGCGAGGGCGTTGCCCTTGCCTTCCATCAGGAAGCGTTCCAGCGCTCCGGTGAAGGCGGGGAAGCGACTTTTCGCCAGCAATGCTTCCGAACCGGTCTTGCGCCCCTCCAAGGCGAGCAAGGCGGAAACCGGGAACACCGTTACCGGCCCATCCATGGCTTCCTCAAGGACGCGGGAGGTGAATGCCTCCGCCTCGGCGAGGTCGGCCTCGGAGAGCAGATCGGCCTTGTTGAGAAGAAAGAAAATCCGCCCCGCGAACTTCCGCACTTCCTTGAGGAAATCGTACTCCGCCTGTCCCACCGGCTGGTTCACGGAAAGCAGAAACAGCACCGCGTCGGCTTTGGGCAGGAAACGGTAGGTGACGTCGGTGTTGTGGCGGTACACCGAGCCGATACCCGGCGTATCCACCAGGCGCACACCGCTTTTCAGCCAGGGGGAAGGCCAGACGATACGCACCTCGCTCACGCCCTTCTGATTGGCGGGATTACCCTTCTCCGTGACATAGTCCCACAGGGCTTCCGTGGCCACCTGCTGTTCGCTGCCGTCCAGGAGCACTACCTGTACCGCCGGCTTATCGCCATATTCAAGGATGGTGGCGATGGCCGTCAGCGGCACTACCCCCACCGGCAGGATGTCCGCGCCGATCAGGGCATTGAGCACGCTGCTCTTGCCGCGCTTGAACTCGCCCACCGCCACCAGGTTGAACACGTTTGATTCCGCCCGATCCTTGAGGGCGCGCAATTCGGCAGGCGGAATACCGGCCAGCGCCTCGGCGTCAGCAAGGCATTGCCGCAGGGCGTGAAGATGCATCGCCCCTTCCCCGCAGGTGCCGTTCCCCGCATCCGTCGGCGCCACGTCTTAACGCACCACCAGTACGCTGCACGGCGCGTAGCTCATCACTTTCTTGGCCACCGAGCCGATCAGCCAGCGCTCGAAGAAGGTCTTGCCGCGATGCCCCATCACGATCAGGTCGATGGCGTTTTCCTCGGCATAGGTGGTGATCTTGACGGCGTGGTGGCCGATGGCCACCACGAAATGGACGCTGACCCCCTGAGCCTCGGCGATGGCTTTGAGGGGTTCCTGGATTTCCTCATAATGCCGCTGGGAGTTTTCCATGATCGCTTCGGTCTCTACTTCCTCGGGAATGTCGGGTACCAGCGATCCGGCGCGGATGAAGTAGAACGGCGTCAACAGGCCGAAGGTCAGCGTCCGTAACCGGCGCACCAGGGCGTGATCTTTGCCCACCGTGCCGGCCAGTACCATGCCGATGAGGTAGGCCGGCAGCACCGCCTCGCTATCGGCCCAGGTGGCCAATGCGCCCATGCCGAACAGGCAAGCCATGAGAAACTTGGCTTCCAGTTCCGAGGGGCGGTTGCCATAGCGTTTGAAGAAGCGCGGCACGATCCAGGGCAGGACGAAGAAGACGACCACACCAGCACCCAAGAAAATCAGCGTCCGGTAGGTGAAGGGCGCGAAAATCAGCCCCAGCGCCACCACGGTGGCGAGGTCGGTGATGAAACAGGCCGCCAGCACCGTCTTGCCGTAATCGGTGACGTTGAGGCCGAATTCCAGCATCACCGCATACACCACCGCTACCGAAGTGGTGGACATCGCGATGCCGGCCAGCCAACTGGCTTCCACGCTCCAGCCCAATCCCCAGCGGGCGAGCGCCGCGCAGCCCAGGAAGGGGCCGATGAAGCTCACCAGGCCGATGGCGGTGGCTTGCTTCCATTGTCGGCGAAAGACTGCCGGATCGAGTTCCGCGCCGGCCAGGAAGGTCAGCAGAATCGCCCCGGCGCCGGAAAGAAACTTGATCCAGGTGGCATCCCCCGCCAGCAGAGACCTGCCCAGCAATGCGCCGATGATGAGCTGGGCGATGGTGCCGACAACGATTTCCGACAGGGCTGTCGCCATTCTGAGCCAGATGGACAGGAGCGATGCGATCAGCGCCAGACCCAGCCACAGCGCTGCCTGCGCCCAGATTTCAGTCATGGGCTTCCCCGTTCAGTATGCCGTATTCGACCGGTGTCCTGACATAGAACAGCGGCAGTTTTTCGGTTTGAATCAGCGCCAGCAGGCGCTCGGCTTCCTCGTCGCTGACCACGAACTCGACCATCACCGGCAAGTCGCCCGCCAGCTCGAAGAAATGATCCTCGTGCAGGATGCCGTGCCGACCGTACCCAGCGATAGCGCGGAGGGCCGAACCACCGTGGATGCCAATTTTCCTGGCCTGCTCCAGCAGCCATTCGTAGGCCAGGATATGGCGATGCTGAAGGTTTTCGTGCATGTAGAATTTTAGACAAGCGCCTTTCATGATGCCCCCCTTTCCAGAAGTTTGAACGTCAGGATGCCCAGCGCGGTCATCGCCAGCGAGCCGAACAAATGCACAGACGCCGCCGCAAAACCCCACAGGTATTCGGCGCGCGCCAGCAGCGCCACCACCTCGGCAGAAAAAGTGGAAAAGGTGGTCAGCCCGCCCATGAAGCCGGTAATGACGAACAGCCGCGCCTCCGGCGGCAGGCCGGTGTGTTCGGAGAAAAAAGCGACCGCCACGCCGACCAGATAGCCGCCGAGCAGATTGGCCGCCAGTGTGCCCATAGGCAAGGTGGGAAACGCCGGATTGAGCGCCATGCCCAGCCACCAGCGCAGCCAGGCGCCCAGGGAGGCGCCAGCGCCGACTGCAAGAAAACTTTGGAAACCCATCCTGTTCCTTTTGCAAACAATGAGCAAAGCGGAACGCGGGAAGGCTCAGGAAGAAAGAGAGGAAAACCGCTCGCGCACCCACACCTTCCCCGTTCCGGGAAAACTGTAGGCATCATCAGCCACGTGGGCGGTTATGAGGAGGAATGCCATCTCCTTGAGACTTGGTTTTAACCCGGATGTTTCATAAATTCGCGTGATGATTGCGCAGGATTTTGTTTTGTAGGGGGATTTTGTGAAAGAGCGGCGTAGTTATT
>PFJY01000056.1 GCA_002784065.1 Hydrogenophilales bacterium CG_4_10_14_3_um_filter_58_23
CGCTCTTGAAGTGCCCCTCAAGAGTGCTACACGTGCTCGATGGAATGTGATACAAAACCATCGAATTTGTTGCAAAGGGATAATACAAGGGCTTGGGATAAGTCTCGTCAAGCAACTGTGACCGCAACGCCTCCGCACAGGCCCAGGGCGGTTCCAGCATTAGCACCCGGCCACCGTGGGGATCGAAGGGGCTGGGCATTTCAAACCAGGGAGGAGCGGATGCCCGCTTTTGTTTCAACTGCCGAAAACCGCCACCAGGGCCGCGATCATGTAAGCGTGGTCGTGAACACCGGCGCTCTCGCGCGCGCTATGCATCGCCCACATGGGCGAGCCGACGTCCACACTGGCGACGCCCAGCTGTGCCGCCACCATCGGGCCGATGGTGCTGCCGCAACCCAGGTCGCTGCGATGCGCGTACTGCTGGTATGGCACCCCGGCCTTCTCGCAAAGGCCCATGAAGCGGGCCGCCGTCTCCGCGTTGGTGGTGTAGCGCTGGTTGACGTTGGTCTTGATGACCGGTCCGCCGTTCACCCTCACTTTGTGACCGGGTTCATAGGCAGCCGGGAAATTCGGATTATAGGCATGGGCCATGTCGGCGCTGATGAAGAAACTGCGCGCCATGGCACGGCGCCTGTCCTCCTCGTCCAGTTCCGCACGGGAACCGATGCGGGTCAGCACGTCGGCGATGAAACTGCCGCCGGCCCCGCTGGCGCTTTCGCTGCCGACCTCCTCGTGGTCGAAGAAGGCCGCCACACAGGTGGCCGTCGGCTGCTCCGTCGCGATCAGGGCAGTGAGGGCCGCATAGGAGGATGCCAGATTGTCCAGCTGGCGACTGGCGATAAACTCCTCGTTCGCGCCCCACAGGCAGCCCTTCTGCACGTCATAGACCGTCAGTTCCCAGCTCAGCAGGTCTGCCGCCTCTCCCTGCACTTTATCGGCCAACAGCTTGCGCAAGTGCGCTTCCGCATCCTCGCCTTCGCCCAGCATACCCAGGATCAGCGGCAGTTCCGTCTGCTTGTTGAGCTTCAGGCCCTGTTCATTCACTTCCCGGTTCATGTGGATCGCCAGGTTGGGCAGCCGCACCAGCGGACGCTCAAAGCGCAGCAGCCGCGTTTCCTGACCTGCCGCCGTTCGCAGCACGACGCGCCCGGCCAGACTCAAGTCCCGGTCGGCGAACGTAGCCAGTATCGGCCCGCCATAAACTTCAACCCCCAAGCGCGCCAGGCCGTCGCCCGTCAGGGCCGCCTTCGGCTTGAGCCTCAGCCCCGGAGAATCGGTATGGGTGCCGACGATGCGAAAGCCGGCTTCCGCCAGCGGTCGGCTGCCCAGCACGAAGGCAATCATCGACGCACCTCGCACTGCGTAATAGCGCCCACCCGCCGCAAGCTGCCAGCGCTCGCCCTCCTCGATCCGGGTGAAGCAGTTCGCCAGCAGGCGCGCTTCGGCACTCGCCACGGCGTGCCAAGGGCTGGGGCTGGCGTCGATGAATTCGATTAGCTCATGGGCGGCGGTTCGGGCTTGGGCGATTGCAGGCATGGTGGGTGACGGTAAGTATGAATATTAGGAGAAGTATACAAGAGGAGCCGCGCCTGCCGCACGATCTCTTCGACCGGTCTGCGAACCCGATACTGAATCGCCCCAAATCTGATAAAGAGAAAATCCACGGACAGCACTCCCACTGTTAAAATAGGCGCATGAAACTCTATGGCATCTCCAACTGCAACACCGTCAAAAAGGCCCGCACCTGGCTGACGGAAAACGGCATCGACATCCCTTTCCACGACTTCAAGAAGCAAGGCATCAGCGAGGAACTGCTCAAGAGCTGGATGAAACAGATTGGCTGGGAAAAGCTGGTCAACCGCCAGGGCACCACTTGGCGCCAACTGCCGGACGAAGCCAAGGCCGCGGTACGCGATGAAACCAGCGCGATCCGGCTGATGCTGGAAAAATCCAGCACGATCAAGCGCCCGGTGCTGGAAATGGACGGCAAGATTATCCTCGGCTTCGACGAAGCCGCTTATCAATCGCTATTCGGAATTAAATGATGAACAACAGTACGCTGGAACTGGCCAAGGTTCTCATCGCGCGTCGCTCACTCACGCCGGACGACGCCGGCTGCCAGGATATCCTGATCGAACGCCTGGAAAAGATCGGTTTCAAGATCGCGCGCATGCGCTTCGGCGATGTAGACAATTTCTGGGCGCGTCGCGGTGACGCCAAGCCGGTAATCTGTTTTGCCGGCCACACCGACGTAGTCCCGACCGGCCCGGTGGAAAAATGGAGCAGCGAGCCCTTCACCCCCACCCTGCGCGACGGCATGTTGTTCGGACGCGGCGCGGCGGACATGAAAACCTCGCTCGCCGCCTTCGTCACCGGCATCGAAGAATTCGTCGCGGCGCATCCCGGTCATAGCGGCTCGATCGCCCTGCTGGTGACCTCGGACGAGGAAGGCGTGGCGGTAGACGGCACCGAGAAAGTGGTGCTGGCATTGCAGGCGCGCAACGAGTTGATCGACTACTGCATCGTCGGCGAACCAACCTGCGCTGCCAAGCTCGGCGACACCCTGAAGAACGGCCGGCGCGGCTCGCTGTCCGGCACGCTGGTGGTAAAAGGCATCCAGTGCCACATCGCCTACCCGCATCTGGGCAAGAATCCGATCCATCTCGCCGCCCCGGCCATTGCCGAACTGGCGAACACGACCTGGGATCAGGGCAACGAATATTTCCCGCCCACTACCTGGCAGATTTCCAATATCCGGGGCGGCACCGGTGCTACCAATGTCGTACCCGGCACGGTGGATATCGAATTCAACTTCCGCTTCTCCACCGCGAGCACGGTCGAAAGCCTGCAAGCCAAAGTTCACGCCATTCTCGACAGTCACGGCCTGGACTACGATCTGGACTGGGCGCTCTCCGGCAAGCCTTACCTCACCCCCAAAGGCAGCCTGGTGGATGCGGTCGCCCAGGCAATAAAGGACACGACCGGGGTGGAAGCCGAGCTTTCCACCAGCGGAGGCACCTCGGACGGACGCTTCATCGCCGACATCTGCCCGCAAGTGCTGGAGATCGGCCCGCTCAACGCCACCATCCACAAGATCGACGAATGCGTGGCCGTGGCCGACATCGAACCGCTAAAGGAAATTTACCGGCTCACGCTGGTGAATTTATTGGTGACAAAATGAGTTTCGAAGAAGCGAAAGACCGACTAATCACCGTACGCGACCTGCTGCGCTTTGCGGTGAGCCGTTTCAACCAGGCCGACCTGTTTTTCGGCCACGGTACCACCAACGCCTTTGACGAGGCGGCCTACCTGATCCTGCACACGCTGCACCTGCCGCTGGATCGGCTGGATCCGTTTCTCGATGCGCGCCTGCTGCCGGAGGAAGTCGATGCCGTGGTGGAAATCCTGCGCCGCCGCGTAGAGGAACGCTTACCCGCCGCCTATCTCACCCACGAAGCCTGGCTGGGCGACTTCAGCTTTTATGTTGACGAGCGAGTGATCGTGCCGCGTTCCTTCATCGCCGAACTGCTGCGCGAACAGCTTCAGCCCTGGGTGGAGGATCCTGAAGCCATTACCACCGGCTTGGATTTATGCACCGGCTCGGGATGCCTCGCCATCCTGATGGCGCACGCCTTCCCCAACGCGGCTGTCGACGCGGTCGACCTGTCCACCGATGCCCTCGATGTAGCACGGCGCAATGTCGCCGACTACGGCCTGGAAGACCAGTTGAATCTGGTTCAGTCCGACCTGTTCACGACACTGGAAGGACGGCGCTACGACCTGATCGTGAGCAACCCGCCCTACGTCAACGCACCCTCGATGCAAATACTGCCCAAAGAGTATCTGCACGAACCGCAAATGGCGTTGGGTAGCGGCGAGGACGGGCTGGAGCATGTGCGCGTGATCCTGCGCGAAGCGGCAAAACATTTGAACAAGGATGGACTGCTGGTAGTGGAAATCGGCCACAACCGCGATGCGCTGGAGGAAGCCTTCCCCGATCTATCGTTTACCTGGCTGGAAACCAGCGCCGGCGACGAGCATGTATTCCTGCTTACCCGCGAGCAACTGGTTTGATACGCCCCCTCGCATTCTCTTGACATCGTAACCATATGGGTTACAATAAACATGATTAAGTCGTTTGCACACAAGGGGCTGGAGCTTTTCCATTGCACCGGAAAAACCAAAGGCATACAGGCCATTCACGCCAAGCGGCTGCATCAAATTTTGACCATGCTGGAAACCGCAAAAACCATGGAAGACATGGACGCACCAGGACTTAAGCTGCACCCACTGAAGGGCACGCGCAAGGATATCTGGGCTGTGACCGTTCAGGCAAACTGGCGCATTACCTTTCGCTTTGAAGCGGGCGATGCGGAAATCGTCAATTACGAAGACTACCACTAGGAGATACCCATGAGCAGGATGCACAACCCCGCTCACCCCGGCGAAATACTTCACGACCTCTGGCTGGAGCCGTTGGGCGTAAGCATTACCGATGCAGCGGAAAAACTTGGCGTAAGCCGCAAGACACTATCCAAGATCATCAACGGCAACGCGGGCATATCAGCGGACATGGCGCTCAGGTTGTCCGCTTGGCTGGGTACGACCCCTGACCTGTGGCTGGGCATGCAAGCCCAGTGGGAACTGTGGCAGGCCGAGCAACGGCCAAGACCAAATATCAAACCGTTGGAGCGGATGGCTGCTTGAGCGTGAAGATGTTAAGGCAAGGCTTGGTAACGTGATTGAGACTGTGAAATAAATCACTGTGTAGAAATTCGCATTGCCTCACCAATCTGCTCGATGTGAAATTTCCGCAGGACGTTCATGCCCAGCAAAGCGTCTCCTGACATGTTTGGCATAATGGCCACTTCAATATCGGTAAGCCGGAACCCGCCAAATGAAACTTCAGGCACGATTGCCATGCAAGCGTTGACGTTGCCGTTCGCAGTCAAGAAAGTGCGAGGAACGCAATTATGTATGCCGGCTCGTGACGCAATAACCGATGATATTGATACGGTCGTTGCTCCAGTATCGACCATGGAAAGCCATTCACCGCTCCCGAGCTGAAGTAATGACCTCCGCGCGTTTGTTGTAGATCGAGGCTCCCGCTACCGATTGATTGGGCTGGTGGTTGTGAGCGTGCCTGCTGCCGGACCGGGCCATACCGATTGAAAATTATCATAAGGATAAGAAAGATGGCGATCCAGATCAGAGTATGTTTGACCATGGTTTGCCATGACCACTTCGCAGGCTGGATTGTGGCTGGTGCCCGTCCTTCACGGAACCGTTTGGGATCGTAGAAGGTATCCTTCCGGTTTCCGCCGTCACGTTTCTCGTGGTAGTAGTCGCGATCCTGTATGCCCATCTACTTTTCCATTCTGTGTAAACCGACAGCGCGTGTAGGGCGGATGAGCGCAGCGTTATCCGCCGTATGAATAATCCCCATGCGGCGGATAACGGCCTGCGGCCTCATCCGCCCTACTATCCCACCTCTCCAATCAGCGTGGCATCGACGACTTGCGTGGACGACGAACCGGCTTTTCTGTTGCCGCAGAGGGCGCCACGGGAGGATGTGACCTGATCCTGCTTACTCGCTTGTCCTCGTCGGGGCGCGACTGCTTGTCGGCGATGGCGGGGGCTTCTATCCCCGCCCATTTCAGGATCTGACTCACCTGTGTCGGTTCCAGCTCCATGGTCTGCCCGCGCTTCAGGCGCGGCGGCAGGTTGATCGCACCGAAGCGCACCCGCATCAAGCGGCTGACGGTCAGGCCGAGCGCTTCGAACATGCGCCGCACCTCGCGGTTGCGGCCCTCGCGCAAGGAGACGCGATACCAGTGGTTGATGCCTTCACCGCCCTGGTTGGAAATCGTATCGAAACTCGCCGTGCCGTCCTCAAGCTCGATCCCCGCCGTAAGCTGCTCCATCTGCTCGGGCGTGAGCGTGCCCAGGGTGCGCACCGCGTATTCGCGCTCCACCTCGAAACGCGGGTGCATCAAATGATTGGCCAGTTCGCCGGAGGTGGTGAAAATCAGCAGGCCGCTGGTGTTGAAATCCAGGCGTCCGATGGCGATCCATTTCGAAGTTCTCATCTGTGGCAAGCGATCGAACACGCTGGGACGGCCTTCCGGGTCGTCACGGCTGACGATCTCGCCTTCCGGCTTGTGGTAGAGCATGATGCGCGGCATCTTGCCCGCCGCACGAACCCGGACGTTCTTGCGATCCACTCGCACCATGTCTTCATCGCTGATGCGCGCGCCCAATTCGGCCACCTGACCGTTGACCGTCACCCGCCCGGCCTTGATGAGCTCTTCCATGTCGCGGCGCGAGCCCAGTCCGGCCTGGGCCAGTATCTTCTGCAGCTTCTGGGTCGGCTGATGACCTCGACGCACATGCGGCGTGTCGGCTTTGTCGGCAACGGCATCGCTCTCCTCAACTTCATGGGTGGGAGCGGGGACTTCTTCTTCCCAGGCAAGCTTCACTTCGCTTTGCGCCTTCAGCGGTTTGCGAAACGGTGTCTTCTTGCCGCCACGGTATTCCTGGGTGCTCGCCTTCTTCCTTGGCGATGAATCGGAACGCGGTCCGGTGGAATCCTTCTTTTCTGGCATATCGTCCTGCTTTCAATCATTCGTTATCAAATATGAGTCATGTAGATTGGGTTAGGCGCGGTCTTTTGCGCCGTAACCCACCAAAAGTAGGCACCTCTAGCAGCCTGTCTGACTTGAAGGAAATCGGCTGAAAATCCGCCTGGGCGGTCCATATTTCGCCGCTTTTTTGGTCAATAGAACGACTATTGACCTGCAAAACCGGCGAAATCTGTCCTCGCCCAGCCGAATTTTCGCTTCGATTCTTCAAGTCAGACAGGCTGCTAGGCGACAAACCTAAACTTCAAAAAAACCAACATGTTGAAGGAATCTTGGGTTTGTTGGGTTACGCGATAAAACCGCTAACCCAACCTACATTTTCTCTTTCCGTTATTCGTCAGGTGTTGCGAGTAAATTTACGTCACTCTGCTCCAACTGCGGCAATTCCTCCAGCGAGCGCAAACCGAGATCGTCGAGCATTTGTTTGGTGGTGGCGAACAGCGCCGGTCGGCCCGGCACGTCGCGGTGTCCCACCGCATCAATCCAGCCGCGCTCTTCCAGTGTTTTGATCACCTGACTGCTGACCGTAACGCCGCGAATTTCCTCGATGTCGCCACGCGTCACCGGCTGCTTGTAGGCGATGATCGCCAGGGTTTCCATGACGGCGCGGGAATAGCGCGGCGGCTTTTCCGGGTTGAGGCGGTCGAGATGTTTCTGGTATTCGGCGCGCGCCTGGAAGCGCCAGCCACTCGCCACGCTGACCAGTTCCACGCCGCGCCCCGTCCAGTCCTGGCGCAGCTCTTCCAGGAGTTTGCGCAGAATATCCGTGCTCAGCTCGAAGTCGAACAGCTTTTTCAGATCGTGCAGGGAAAGCGGCTCCTGGCCCACCAGCAAAGCGGTTTCCAGCACCAGTTTAATCTCTCTCAGATTAGACGTCTGCATGGCTCAACTTTACATAAATCAGCGCGAAAGGCTCCTGCTGGGTGACCACGACCAGGCTTTCCCTGACCAGCTCCAGCACGGCGAGGAAGGTCACCACCAGCTCCGGTACGCCCCGTGTCGGGTCGAACAGCGCGCCGAACTCGGCGAAGCGCTCGTTCTTCAGGCGACGCAGGAGGCGGCTCATGTGCTCGCGTACCGACAGCTCATCACGGCTCACCTTGTGGTGGCGATTGACCCTGGCGCGCGCCAGCACGCCCAGCCAGGCCTGTTTCAGATCGTCCAGGCTGACTTCCGGCAGGCGCTTTGCCGCGGCCTGCTCCAGCCATACCTGAACCAGGGCAAAATCGCGCCCGGCCACAGGCAGCTCATCCAGGCGCTGTGCCGCCAGCTTCATCTGCTCGTATTCCAACAGCCTTCTCACCAGCTCGGCGCGCGGGTCGGTTTCGTCCCCGGTGCTCTCGTCGCGGCGCGGCAGCAACATGCGCGACTTGATCTCGATCAGCAGCGCCGCCATCAGCAGGTACTCGGCCGCCAGCTCGAGCTGGCCTGCATGCATCATTTCAACATAGTGCATGTACTGCCGGGTCAGCTCCGCCATCTGGATGTTAAGCACATCCAGATTCTGGCGGCGGATCAGGTATAGCAGGAGATCGAGCGGGCCTTCGAAAGTTTCGAGAAACACCTCGAGCGCATCGGGCGGAATATAGAGGTCATGCGGCATCTCGGCAAGCGGCTCACCGTGGATGCGGGCAACGGGCGTATCAACAGTTACAGACATTCATTCTCACCGCAGAGGACGCGGAGGACGCGGAGGACGCGGAGGTTAAATGCAGAGAGTGGGTTTCCTCTGCGTCCTCCGCAGTTTAGGGGGTGACTTTCAACCAAATACAATCTTTACCACATCCTTGAATTGTCTCACAAAATGCGCTGTCACGCCTTCCTTGATGTGATCCGGCAGCTCGTCGAAATCGCGCCGGTTGGCTTCCGGGAAGATCAGCTCCGTGATGCGGATACGCCTTGCCGCGATCACCTTCTCGCGCAACCCGCCGATAGGCAGCACTTCGCCGGTCAGGGTCAGTTCGCCGGTCATGGCGAGCGGGCGGGAAATTTTCTCGTGGCGCGCCAGCGACAGCAGCGCGGTAGCCATGGTGACGCCTGCGCTCGGGCCGTCCTTGGGCGTCGCCCCTTCCGGCACATGCAGGTGGACAAAGGCTTCGTCGAAAAACGTCGGGGTGCCCTTGAACGCCTTGAGATGAGAGGAAACATAGCTGTAGGCGATCTCCGCCGACTCGCGCATCACCTCGCCGAGCTTGCCGGTCATCTTGAAACCGCGGTTCTTGGTGTGCACCAGGGTTGCTTCGATCGACAGCGTGGCGCCGCCCATCGCCGTCCAGGCCAGGCCCGTCACCACACCGATGCCGGTGATCGGCTTTTCCGGCATGAACACCGGCTTGCCCAGATATTCTTCAACCTCATCGACACCCAGGCGAATGGGCGACTCCTCGCCGCCGACGATCTTGACCACCGCCTTGCGCACCATGCTGCCTAGCTGTTTTTCCAGATTCCGTACCCCGGCCTCGCGCGCAAAGCCCTCGATGACGCGCTTCAGCGCGGCTTCGGTGATGGTGAGATTGCCGCGCTTCAGCCCCGCCTTTTTGAGCTGCTTGGGCCACAGGTGGTGTTTGGCGATTTGCACCTTCTCGGCGGTGATGTAGCCGGAAAGCCGGATCGTCTCCATCCGGTCCAGCAGCGGCGCGGGGATAGTGTCAAGCTGGTTGGCGGTGCAGATGAACAGCACCTTGGACAGGTCGAAACGCACGTCCAGATAGTGATCGAGGAAATCGACGTTCTGCTCTGGGTCGAGCACTTCGAGCAGCGCCGAGGCGGGGTCGCCCTGATAGGAAGCGCCGATCTTGTCGATCTCGTCGAGCATGATCACCGGGTTGGCCACGCCGCATTCCTTGATCGCCTGAACAAACTTGCCCGGCATGGCACCGATGTAGGTGCGGCGGTGGCCCTTGATCTCGGCCTCGTCGCGCATTCCACCCAAGGAAAAGCGGTAGAACTTGCGTCCCAAAGCGTTGGCGATGGATCGTCCGATGGAAGTCTTGCCGACACCGGGCGGCCCCACCAGCAACAGAATGGAACCGGCAATTTCGCCCTTGAGCGAACCCACGGCAAGGAACTCGATGATGCGTTCCTTGACGTCGTCGAGACCATCATGATCGTGGTCGAGTATCTTGCGCGCACGGGCGAGGTCGAGCTTGTCCCTGGAAAACTTGCCCCACGGCAACTGGCTCAGCCAGTCGAGATAGTTGCGCGTCACTGCGTATTCCGGCGAGCCGGATTCGAGTACCGAAAGCTTCTGCATCTCCTCGTCGACGCGCTTTTGCGCCGATACGGAAAGTTTCAGCTTGGCCAACCGTTCGCTGAAACGTTCGATATCGGCGGTCCTGTCGTCCTTGGCCAGCCCCAGCTCTTTCTGGATTTCCTTGAGCTGCTCGCGCAGAAAAAACTCGCGCTGCTGCTTGGTCATCTTCTGCTCGACCTGTTCGCGGATCTGCGACTGGAGCTTGGCGACCTCAAGTTCCTTCTTGATCAGCACCAGCACCTTCTCCATGCGGCGGCGCAGGTTGAAGGCATCCATCACCGACTGCAACTCCTCTTTCGATGCGGTAGTCAGGGAAGCGGCGAAATCGGCCAGCAGCGACGGCTCGTTCGGGCTGAAGCGGTTGAGGAAGAACTTGAGTTCCTCGCTATACAGCGGGTTGAGTGGCATCAACTCCTTGATGGTGTTGATGATCGCCATCGCATAGGCCTTCAGCTCATCCTCGTTGCGCGCAATTTCAAGGGGGTATTCGACCTGCGCCACATAGGGCGGCTTGCTGGAAATCCATTTAACGATGCGGAAGCGGCTCTGACCCTCGGCAATGAACTGGATCTTGCCTTCTCCGCGTACCGGGTGATGGATGCGCACGAGCGTGCCGATGGAATAGAAATCCCCCGGCGCGGCCCCTTCGGTGTGGGGAAGATTGACCAGGATAATGCCCGCCATCTGCTGTGGCGTTTCGCCGATCTTCTTCACCGTTTCCAGCCATGGCCCCTCGTTCATCAACAATGGCAGGGTCTGCGCAGGAAAAAATGGGCGCTCCGACAGTGGCAGCAGGTAAAGTGTAGTGGGATAAATACCGGCAGGAACCGGCGGCGCAGCTTCCTCTTCGACATCCGTGGAGCGTAGCACCTCGCCTTCGAGGAGCTCCTGATCTAGCGTGATTTTCTTTTTTCTTGGCATGGTATTCCTGACATAGCACTCATGTAGGGTGGGCAGACGTGGGTTTCGTCTGCCCACGCAGTTTGATTTCCGCGTGGGCACAAGGTCGTGCCCACCCTACTCTAACTGATAGCTGACTTCTAACCGTAATTCAACCCCATCGCTTCGCGCACATCGCGCATGGTTTCGGATGCCAATTCACGCGCCTTTTCGCAGCCGTCGGAAATGATGTTGCGCACCAGGGTGGGATCGTCCATGTACATCTGCGCCCGTTCGCGCATCGGCTTCTGCTCTTCCAGCACCGCGTCGATCACTGGCTGCTTGCACTCCAGGCAACCGATACCGGCGCTAGTGCAGCCCTGCCGCACCCATTCCTTGCGGCCTTCTTCAGAATAGACCAAATGGAACTGCCATACCGGACAGATCGAAGGCGTGCCGGGATCGGTGCGCCGCACCCGCGCCGGATCGGTCGGCATGGTGCGGATTTTCTTCGCCACGCTGTCTTCATCCTCGCGCAGGGAAATGGTGTTGTTGTAGGATTTCGACATCTTCTGCCCATCCAGCCCCGGCATTTTTGAAGCCGCAGTGAGTAGCGCCTGTGGTTCGGCCAGAATCATCTTGCCGCCGCCCTCGAGATAGCCGAACAGCCGCTCGCGGTCGCCCAAAGACAGGTTATGCTGGTCATTAAGCAAGGCACGAGCGGATTCCAGCGCCTCTTCGTCGCCCTCCTGCTGGTAGCGGGTGCGCAGTTCCTCGTAGAGCTTGGCGCGCTTGCCACCAAGCTTCTTGATTGCGGCTTCCGCCTTTTCCTCGAAGCCCGGCTCACGCCCGTAGAGATGGTTGAAGCGCCGCGCCAGCTCGCGCGTAAACTCGATGTGCGGCACCTGATCCTCGCCCACCGGCACCTGGTTGGCGCGATAGATCAGGATATCCGCCGCCTGCAGCAGCGGATAGCCGAGGAAGCCGTAGGTGCTCAAATCCTTGCCGCTGAGTTTTTCCTGCTGGTCCTTGTAGGTCGGCATCCGCTCCAGCCATCCCAGCGGCGTCATCATCGACAGGAGCAGGTGCAGTTCGGCGTGTTCGGGCACGCGCGACTGGATGAACAGGGTCGCTCTGGATGGGTCTACCCCGGCGGCGAGCCAGTCGATCACCATGTCCCAGACGCTCTGTTCGATAATGTCGGGCGTGTCGTAATGGGTGGTCAGCGCATGCCAGTCGGCGACAAAAAACAGGCACTCGTATTCGTGTTGCAATTTAATCCAGTTTTTCAGTACGCCGTGGTAGTGGCCAAGATGCAGTCTCCCGGTCGGTCTCATGCCGGACAAAACGCGTTCAGTAAACATGTTCTTGATTCTTCCTTATCAAATATCCGGTAGGGTGGGCACGCCTTTGTGCCCACCCTACGCCTTGTCAAATCCCGAATAGCAGCAATATCAACGATTTTGTCACGTTAATCAGCGGCCACATGACGGCCCCCAGCACGCCGCTGAACAGCAGGATCACCAGTAAAATCATGCCATAGGGTTCCAGCAAGGAATAGCGGTAGGCCAACCGGTTCGGCAACAGGCTGACAGCGATGCGTCCGCCGTCCAGCGGCAGTAGCGGCAGCAAATTAAGCACCATCAGCACGACATTGATGTTGATTCCCGCCATGCCCATCAGCGCCATCGGCAGGGAAAACGGGCTGTCCGGCATCATGTTGGCGAGCTTCATCGCCACCGCCCAGCCGAGCGCCATGGCGAGGTTCGCGCCGGGACCGGCCAGCGCCACCCACAGCATGTCCTTCTTCGGGTTGCGCAAGTGGTTGAAATTCACCGGCACCGGCTTGGCCCAGCCGAACAGGATGCCGCCCAGATACAGGGTTATAAGCGGAATCAACACGGTGCCGACCGGATCGATGTGGCGTAGCGGGTTCAAGCTCACCCTTCCCAGCATGTAGGCGGTGGTGTCGCCGAAGTGCTTGGCGACGTAGCCATGCGCCGCCTCGTGCAGGGTGATGGCAAACACCACCGGCAAAGCATAAACGGCGACCTGTTGTACGATGCTTAATTCCATTTATTCTTCCAGTTCCAGCCCAAACGGGTGTATGTCTCCCTTGCCCGCCCGCACCAGCGCCGGCGTCTCACCGCTCAGGTCGATCACGGTGGTGGTTTCCACATCGCCATAGCCCCCATCCAAAACCAGATCAACCTGGCGCTCGAGCAAGTCGCGAATAGTATAAGGGTCGTTGAGCGGCTGGTCGTCCCCAGGCAATTGCAGGGTCGAGCTCAACAAGGGCTCGCCCAACTCGGCCAGCAGCGCCTGGAGAATCGGATGGTCCGGCACGCGCAGGCCAACGGTCTTGCGCTTCGGGTGCTGCAATCGCTTCGGCACCTCCCGCGTCGCTTCCAGGATAAAAGTGTAGCAGCCCGGCGTATTCGCCTTGAGCAGCCGGAACTGGCGATTATCCACTTTGGCATAAACGGAAATCTCGGCCAGGTCGCGGCATACCAGGGTCAGCGGATGGTCTTCATCCACACCACGGATCGCGCGGATGCGCTGTTGCGCCTCCTTGTCGCCCAGGCCGCATCCCAAGGCATAGCTGGCATCAGTCGGATAGGCGATCACCCCACCGTTGCGAATAATATCCGCCGTCTGGTGAATCAGGCGCGGCTGCGGATTTTCGGGATGAATGACAAAAAATTGGGACATGATTGTTTAGACCCGTGCGGCGGAAGGCGCTTCGCTTTTCCGCCCTACATGCTCTGCCAACTCAGGACTCATCTCCGGCCAGTTGTGCCACACCGGCTTGCAGCCGGACGGCAACGCGGGCAAACGACCCAAATCCCTGTAGCTTTCGCCCACACCGTGGAAATCGGAACCGCAGGAAGCCAGCAAATTGAACTCCCTGGCGTAGTTGGCAAATTGAATGAACTGCTCGGCGGTATGGTTGCCCGTCACCACTTCGATTGCCTCGCCGCCGACTTCCTTGAAATCGGCGATCAGGCTGTCCAGATTGGTCCTGCCCAGATCGTAGCGACCGGGATGGGCAAGCACCGCGATTCCGCCACTGGCGCGGATCCAGCCGATTGCATTGGCAAAATCGGCCCAGCGGTGCTCCACATAGCCCGGCTTGCCCTTGACCAGGTATTTTTTGAACACGGTACGGGTATCCTTGACGATGCCCTTTGCCACCAAAAAGCGGGCAAAGTGGGTGCGGCTGATGATGCCGGGATTGGCGGCATAGGCGTAAGCGCCTTCCAGGCTGCCCAGGATGCCGATTTTTTCCAGCTCGGCGGCGATGCGCATGGCGCGTTCGCTGCGGCCGGCACGAATCGCCGCCAAACCGTCTCGTAGCGGCTCGTAAGCGGGGTTTATGCGCAGACCGACGATATGCACGCTGCGTTTGTTCCAGCTTGCCGAAATCTCGACGCCATCAACCAGCGCAATGCCCGCCCCGGTCGCAGCCGCGCGCGCCTCGTCCAGTCCGGCCACATCGTCATGATCGGTCAGCGCCAGCACTCTGACGCCTTGGGCAGTCGCCCTCTGGACCAGCTCAAAAGGAGTGAGCAAACCATCGGAAATAGTTGAGTGACTATGCAGATCAATAACGGAAGACATTTGGGGTGGGCTTGTTAAAACAACCCGAATCATAGCAAAATACGGGTCTCGATGAAATGATGCGTAATCCGACCAGCCCTGATGAAATTCCTTTTCGACCTGTTTCCCCTCATTCTCTTCTATGGTGCGTTCAAACTTGCGGGATCATATCCCGATCAAGCTGCCGCGCTGGCGGCCTCGATCGGCTATCTGGCGGACACGAAACAACTGCCTATCCTGATGGCCACGGCTGTCGCTATCGTGGCCACGTTCGGCCAAATCGGCTGGGTACATTTCCGCCACGGCAAGGCAGACAAGATGCTGTGGATCACCCTGGTGATCATCACGGTGTTCGGCGGCGCGACCCTGCTCCTGCACGATAAAACCTTCATCATGTGGAAACCGACCGTCCTCTACTGGCTGTTTGCCAGCGTACTGCTAATCAGCCAAATCGCCTTCAGGAAAAATCTGATTAAAGCCATGATGGGAAAACAGATGGTCCTGCCGGAAAAAATCTGGCACAGACTGAATTTGGGCTGGGCCACTTTCTTTATCGTGGTGGGATTCGTCAACCTGTATGTGGCTTTCACCTATGACGAAAACATCTGGGTCAACTTCAAATTGTTCGGCATTCTTGGCCTGATGCTGGTATTCGTCCTCGGCCAGGGCATGTTGCTGGCAAAATACGTGGTTGAAGTTGAAGAAGAGAAGGACGCTCAGTGATGCTGTACGCCATTGTCGGCGATGACGCACCGGACAGCCTGGAAAAACGCCTGGCCGCCCGCCCCGCACACCTCGCTCGTCTGGACGCCTTGCAGCGGGACGGGCGGTTGGCGCTGGCTGGCCCATTTCCCGCCATCGACAGCCCCGACCCCGGACCAGCAGGGTTTTCCGGCAGCCTGATCGTGGCCGAATTCGAATCTCTGGAAGCCGCACGAACTTGGGCCAAGGCTGACCCTTACCTCGCGACCGGGGTTTTCGAACGGGTTACCGTCAAACCATTCAAGAAAGTGCTGCCTGCATGAGCACACCGGAAAAAATTCGTGAACGACTCGCCCCGCTTTCCCCGGAACGCCTGGAAATCGAGGATGAAAGCGCCCGGCATGCCGGCCATGAAGGCGCCAAGGGCGGCGGCGGACACTACCGCCTGACGATCGTCTCAGCCCAATTCGCCGGCAAATCGCCGATCGCCAGACACCGCATGATTAACGAACTGCTGGAAGAAATGCTGCAAAAAGAGATACACGCAATCAGCATAAGAGCGTACACTCCCGGCGAGAACCAGATAGGCTATAATTAGCCTTCAAATTTTTTTAAACCATTAAGGATGTCATTGATGTTTGCATACAAATCCCGAATTCTTGCAATCTCCATCGGCAGCATGCTCACTCTCGCTTCTTGCAACGCTCAGGATAGTGCGAAATCCGCTGTAGCGCCTGCTGTCAGCGCGATCAGCACGGCCGCCATCGCCACGGTAAACGGCGCCCCGATCAGCCAGACACGTTTCGACTTCCTGCTCAAGCAATCCCAGCAGCAGGGCCAGCCGGATTCCCCCGAAGTGCGGAAAAGCCTTCGTGACAAGCTGATTATTGAGGAAATTCTCGCCCAGGAAGCAGCCAAGAAAGGCATGGACAAGTTGGCCGACGTGAACACCCAGATCGACCTCGCACGGCAAACCATACTGATCCGCGCTTACCTGCAGGACTACGTCAAGAACAACCCCCTCGGCGATGATGTATTGAAAGCCGAATACGACAAAATCAAAGCCCAGATGGGCGACAAGGAATACCACGCTCGCCACATCCTGGTGGAAAAGGAAGCCGAAGCAAAAGACATCATTGCCAGGCTGAAAAAAGGCGAGAAATTCGAGAAGCTGGCTGAAAAATCGAAAGATCCGGGTTCCAAGGCCAAGGGTGGCGATCTGGGATGGGCCGCCCCATCCAATTTCGTGCCGGAATTCAGTGCCGCCATGACCAAGTTACAAAAAGGCAAGTACACCACTGAAGCGGTGAAGAGCCAGTTCGGCTGGCATATCATCAAGCTCGAAGATTCGCGCGCAACTCAAGCGCCACCCTTCGACGAAGTGAAACAGAACCTGCGCCAGCGCGCGCAGCAACAGCAAATCGACAAGATGATCTCCGATTTGCGCGCCAAGGCAAAGATTGAAGAAACGGGCGTCACCGAGAAGAAGTAAACTACACGAAGCAACAATATCTACGAACAAGGGCGCCTAGGCGCCCTTGTTCGCTTGGTACGGTCGACTCGGTATCGAACAGAGCCATCTCGCCGCCGCCGAGGATGCCGCGCCTAGCGACAAGCCCGGATGAACCACAGACTTGGAAAAGCTTGCGCCGCACTCTTGACCTGGATGCCGGAACTATTGATACTTTTACTCATTTTTAATCGGTGTCAGTTCATCTAATGGTGTATTCCGGTGTCACAACACAGCATGGCGAAGGCGTCCCAGACCAAAATCGACGGGGCTGCACTTGCCCGCTTCAGCATCGCCAGTACCCGTTCTCACGAAAGGCGGGGAGCCGCAGCGTTGACTACGGGCTATAGAGCCGGGGCGGTTCCATGAACGGCGCGACTAAAGGTTTCGATCCACGTTTCGGGGGATGTCGGATACTTGGGACGGTACAAAACGTCGAATCGGCACGGCGGAGCTTCCTGGGGCAACTCGAAGCGCTCGGCCTAGACCGGTATGTGAAGGCGACCGACGAGCCGGATGTCGATCGCCCCTCCGTCAGGTTCGAGCTACGTCGGGAGTTTGCCCGCGAGTGGGCGCCAGACTACGATACGACGCAGTTATGTCAGAAACTCGATCTCGGCACTTTGGGCAATTCCAGCGATCTCGAACGGGAAATTAAATTACCTCCGGCAAAGCCGGAGGTTTATTGCTTGAGCGCCTCAAAGGCGCGGGTAACCCAGGAG
>PFJY01000051.1 GCA_002784065.1 Hydrogenophilales bacterium CG_4_10_14_3_um_filter_58_23
CCTTGCGGGTCGAGGAGGAATTATGTCAATAAATCAGATTGGTGGGAAATATTTCTCCGCGATAGCGGCTTCGTCCAACATGGGCTTCCCTGGACTGTTCACGCGGGCTAACCTTGGCCAGTTCAGTCATTTCCTCAGCCAGAAGGTCCAGAATATCGTCAGCCGATACAATGCCCTCCAGGCCGCCTTCCCGGTCAACAACCGGGATACGTCGTATCCCCTTGTTGCGCATAAGCTCGATCGTCTCGAACACACCTTCGCTTTCCTGAACGCTGACCAGTTGCGAGCTCATGATGTCACCCACGGTGAAGTCATTAAAATCCAGGGATTTCGCGATAATTTCCACGACAATGTCGCGGTCGGTCACAATGCCGACAGGCACCCTTCTACCGCCGACGACATCCACAACCGCCAAGTCACCCACGTGGTGCTGGCGCATGAGCTGTGCCGCTTCCGGAATGGTGGTTTTTCTCATGGCGAACACCACCTCGCGGTTGCAAAATTCACCGATGGGCATGGCGCTTCCTCTCAAATAGTTAAGGTCTGGGGATGAAAAACTGGGCAAAATGGAAATGCCTACCTTCAATATAGAACATTTCTCGAGAATGATAGGCAACGCGTTTATACCTTATCCATCCAGACTTCCAACCCCTGGACATTGAGTTCGATATCGTTTTCCAGCAACGCGCGGGCCTCATCCGTGGCAAGCTTGCAACCGTGCATATCAAGGCATTCCAGCAGATAGCCCCCCAGTCCTTCTACCAAGCGCTGATGGCGCATCGCCCCGGCATCACGCACGCCCTCGGCGATGTTCACGAAATCGTCAAGCATGCAGTGTAGGCTATCCGCCAGACGGGATAACTGTGTCACGCGGCCATAGTGGGTCAGGTAAGCGGCGCGTGGATGGAGGGACATGATCAGGTCAATTGAATCATGTGCCGCCTCCTGCTCGAACTGCACGGGAGTGGTGGTAGGAAAAATGAATTCTCGCCCGTCGACATCAAACTCGCGGTATGAAATTCCGAAGGTATCGCCGGTAAAGACCCCGCCGCTGCGCTCGTCGAAAATGCAGAAATGATGGCGGGCATGGCCCGGCGTATCGAGGAACAACAGTCTTCGGCCATTCATCTCCAGAGTGAACTCGTGCGGCGCCTCGATCACGCGCTTGGCGGGAACCGGCACGATTTCCCCGTAGGCCCGGCGAAAATTTTCCTCACCGTAAACTGCGAGCGAGCCCGCCACCAGCCTGGAAGGGGCGATCATGTGGCGCGCCCCGCGCGAATGCACGACCAGCATCGCCTCGGGAAACAAACGCATCATCTCCCCCGCGCCGCCCGCGTGATCAAGATGGACATGGGTCACGATCACATAGGCGACATTTTCCGGACGCAAATTTTTCCGCCGCATCACCTCCAGCACCCGAGGAACCGAGAAATTCGTCCCGGTATCGATAAAAGCCGCCTTGTCGCCTTCGACCAGCAAGTGGATCGCCGCCAAGCCGGGCCGGATGTGATGGGCGTCTATCGCGGTAATTCCGTCTTCGTAATCCTGGTGGTTTTCAGTCATGTTTAGTCGTTCTTCCAAATAACGGTACAATTCCAAGTCTGGAGAGTGAAAATACCATGATTAGCCTCCGTCAAAAAGACTTGATCACCAGCGTCGCAAAGGGATGCGAAGGAAGGGCTAGAATGCTCTTCCTTTACGTTATATTGCATCCCTGGCGGCAAAAAAATGCTTGAACCCGCCATCAAAACCGCCCTCAGCCTGCCGATGCAGGAGGTCTATTACCGCCTCTACCGCTTCGACAATATGCCACCGCGCCGACTGCTGCTGCTCCATGGCGGCGGCGTGGCTGGCAGAATCACCTGGGGCGGCATCCTCCCCCATCTCAAGCACTGGAACGAAATCCTCGTGCCCGACCTGCGCGGCACCGGCAAGACCCGCTATCCTGACCACGAGGAACACGGCTTCGAAGCCGAGGAAGTGGTGGCCGACATCACCGCCCTGCTCGACCATCTGGCCTGGAACAAATTCGACCTCGGCGGCTACTCCTATGGCGGAATGATCGCCATGCTGCTCAAAGCCGCCCGCCCGACAGGGGTGGGAAAGATCTACCTGCTTGAACCCGCCCTGCCAGGCAAGATGAACGACAAAGAATCCATCCGCTCGCACGAGTTGATCCTGCACGCCGCCAAGCGGCTATGGAACCTGGAAAGTGAGGGAGAAGGACTGGATATGTTCCTTGACGCCATCGCCCCTAACCGCAGTCGTGGCTCGAAGAACGAGGGAATCATCCGCGAGCGCCTCTCCCACCGCCCAGCGGGCCTGGCCTGCGCCATCGAGTGCGTTTCCCACACCGCCACGCGCCTCGACCGCGCCGCACTGATCGCCGCACAGTCCGACGTTAGCAACTTCATCGGAAGCCGCTCCCATCCCGTGGCATATCGCCACTGTCAGGAAATCGCGTCTGGAAGAAGCGACTGGGCCTGCCACCTGGTTCAGGGCGCCGACCACGCCTTGCCCTTCCAGAAGCCGGAAGTCATCGCCGAGCTGATGAACCTGGATGCTATTTCGCACCCCCACCCCCCCCCTTCACAAAGGGTAGCATTTGCACTAAAATAAAAAAATAAGCGCATCAACTGAGTCACATGACCACAAACAGTTTTGAATGGCCTTTACCGCAAGGCTACCGCTTGGACGGGCGGCATCTTGCGGATGAACACCATACAGCCTGCATGATCGCCTACCTGGACGGCAGCAACTCGCTATGCAGCATTACGGCCTTTCACCCCGACCAGCCGCTATTCACGATATTCTCCTCTGCCAATGAGTCCCGTTTGAGCGTTTCCATCGAGCACGTCAAATGGGTGCATCTGCTTGATGAGGCGATCATTACAAACGAAAACGGCAGTAACATCCCTGACAGTGGCTGGGAGCAGGCCAGCCTGCCTTTCATTCTTGAATTCAGGTCCGGCGATCAAATGAACAGCGAAACGATCGGGCAGGTTTGTTCTGATACTGGCTGGTTCCTTTATCTGCCGAAAAAAACCGGACACGCAATTCGCTATTTCGTACCACATACCGCAGTTGGCCGGTTGATCGTAAACCAGGTTTGCATCAGCAGTGAACAGGTGGCGACCAGCATCAAGGGAAAAAAGAACCCGAAGATGGCGGCAATCCTGCACAAGATGCCGGAGAAATACCCCTACGCACTGGAGCAGAAATTTGCACGAATTCTCAATAAAATCGTGGAATTGTGGGATACGCCAGAGATAGATGATTATTTCGGGGAATTAATGGTGGCCAAACGAGGGAAGGAGCAACAGGGCTTTCCGCCAGATATTGCCAAAGAAATCATGGACCTGAGCAAGATACATGACTTGCTGAAACAGCAGGCCCCACAAGGAGGTGGCGACCCATGGGAAGAAGTTCAAGCCAAACAGAAACTGAGCGATCAGGGCATCAGTTTCGTCCCAAAACAGTTCATGACCAGCCTGGAACGAGGCGATCAGGCCACCAGCATATTGTTCATCAATAGCGGCATCAACGTAAACTATGTCGGCGAGAACGGGTGGACGCCACTCATGATTGCCTCGTTCAATGGCAATGAAAACATCGCCAGGCTGTTGATCGAAAAAGGCGCAGATATCCACGCCCAGGATAATGCCGGTTATTCACCCCTCCACTGGGCCGCGTTCAATGGTTTCCAGGAGGTCACGGCTATTCTGTTGCGCGAGGGAGTAAACCCCAACATCACTAACCGTTACGGATGGACACCCTTGATGCAGGCTGCTGCACGGGGACATTCCGAGGTAGTACGAATATTGCTCGGCAAAAGCGCCCTTGTAAACCAGAGTGACGAAGAAGGCTGGACGCCCTTGCACAAAGCGACCGCCAACGGACATATCGCGGTCGTCAAACTGTTGCTGGATGCCGGTGCGGATTTCAATGCCGTCCATCGCAGCGGCGCCACGCCGCTATCACTGGCGGTCGAAAAAAAACGGGTCGAAATTCTACAGATGTTTTACAGTCTCGGCGCCGCCCGTTGAGCCATCATCGACACTAACTTTACTCCGCACCCTTCACCAGCACTTCCCGATTTCCGTTGCTCTGCATCGCCGAGACCAGCCCCGCCTTTTCCATCTGCTCGATCAGCCGCGCCGCCCGATTGTAGCCGATCCTGAGCTGGCGTTGCACCAGCGAGATCGAGGCGCGGCG
>PFJY01000081.1 GCA_002784065.1 Hydrogenophilales bacterium CG_4_10_14_3_um_filter_58_23
TTTTTCTTTTTTTAACCCGGTCAATCTGAACAATTGAATCACCCGGATCGACACCGCTTCAGGCTCATACCTGAATTGGAAAATACTGAAAGTCATGTAGGTTGAGTTAGCTGCTTCATCGCCTAACCCAACATGGCTGTGAACTCTGTGTTCTGTGTGGCTATCTGCTGTTTTTAGGTTCATTTCAGTCATGCGCTCATCATGCGTTTGTAGAACCAGCGCTTGCCGGCTTCCACCAGCAAGAGATAACTCAGGATAAGACCAGCCAGGAGGCCGAAGAACAGCGGCGGTAGTGGCGTAAAACCGAGCCAGACTGCCACCGGGGTAAACGGCAGCAGCATCGCCGCTGCCACCACGCCCAGCGAGGTCAGCGTCAACCAGGGATGGGGACGGCTGCGCAGCGGGTTGCGACGGGTGCGAATAACGAAGATCACCAGCACCTGGGTGGCGATGGACTCGACGAACCAGCCAGTGTGGAACAGCATTTCGTTGGCATTGAGAACCGCCATCAGCAGATAAAAAGTGAGGAAGTCGAACAGCGAGCTGATCGGGCCGATGGTGAGCATGAAGTTGCGGATAAAGGCCATGTCCCAGCGACGCGGACGCGCCAGGTCTTCTTCGTCCACGTTGTCCAGCGGCAGGGGAAGTTCGGATACGTCGTAGAGCAGGTTGTTGAGCAAAATCTGCATCGGCAGCATCGGCAAAAAAGGCAGGAACAGCGTGGCGGCGGCCATGCTGAACATGTTGCCGAAGTTGGAGCTGGTGGCCATCATGATGTATTTCATCACGTTGCCGAAGGTGCGCCGTCCTTCCAGGATGCCCTCATGCAACACCTTGAGATCATGTTCCAGCAGGATCATGGCGGCGGCCTGCCTGGCCACATCCACCGCGCTGTCCACCGAGATACCTACATCCGCCGTGTGCAGGGAGGGAGCGTCGTTGATGCCATCGCCGAGATAACCCACCACATGACCACGCGCCTTGAGGGCCAGTAGAATGCGGTTTTTCTGCGCGGGATTGACGCGGCAAAACAGGTTGGCCTCTTCGGCCTTCACGCTCAGGGCATCGTCGTTCATGGCCTGAATGTCCGCGCCAAGCAGCACGCCGGTGACCGCAACGCCCAACCGCGCACAGACATGGCGCGTCACCAGTTCGTTGTCGCCGGTCACGATTTTGACCGCCACGCCGATGGCTTGCAGGGCGGTCAGCGCTTCGCCCGCGCTAGCCTTGGGCGGGTCGAGGAAGGCGGCGAAGCCGGCGAAAACGAGTTCGGTTTCATCCGTCACCACGGCGTGAGGGTGGTCCAGCGCCACTGGGCGCGAGGCGATGCCCAGCACCCGGAAGCCTTCCTGGCTCAGCGCGTCGTACTGCGCCTGGATGCGAACACGCGACGCATCGTCCAGCAAGGCGGGAATACCCGCCTCGCCTTCAAAATGGGTGCACAAGCGCAAAGTGTCTTCGGGCGCGCCTTTTACCGCCAGCATCCGTTCGCCTTCGCGCTCCACCAACACGGACACGCGCCGCCGTTCGAAATCGAAATGGACTTCGTCGATCTTCCGCCAGCCTGAAATATCGATTTCGCTGTGTTGCAGGATAGCGTCGTCAAGAGGGCTTTTCAGACCGCTTTCGAAGTAACTGTTGAGATAGGCCAGCTCCAGCACCCGCGTGCTTTCCCGCCCCATGGCGTCAACGTGGCGTTCCAGGCGAATTTTGGCCTCGGTGAGCGTGCCGGTCTTGTCGGTGCATAGCACGTCCATCGCCCCCATATCCTGGATCGCCGAGGGTCGTTTGACGATGACCCTCCAGGCCGCCATGCGCAACGCACCACGCGCCAACGTCACGGATACCACCATCGGCAGCAGTTCCGGCGTCAGCCCCACCGCCAGCGCCACGGCGAACAGGAACGACTCCAGCAAGGGACGATGAAAGGCCACGTTGACCAGCAGCGTGAACAGCACCAGCAGAAAAGTCAGCCGCATGATGAGCAGGCCGAAGTGACGTGTGCCGCGCTCGAAGGCTGTGGGGGGCGGCTGGCGGATCAGGCTGGTGGCGATCTTGCCCAGCTCCGTGGCAGGGCCGGTGCGGTCGATCCGCGCGGTCGCCGATCCGCTCACCACCGAGCTGCCCATGAATACCGCGTTTCCCGCATCGAGGGACTCGCCGTCCGGGACACTGTCGGCAAGCACCCTTTTTTCGACCGGATAGGGCTCGCCCGTGAGCTGCGCCTGGTTGACGAAGAAATCCCGCGCCTCCAGCACGATACCGTCCGCCGGCACCAGATCGCCCGCCGAGAGGCGCACCACATCGCCCGGCACCAGTTCGGCAACGGGCACCTCATACGACCGGCCATCGCGCAGCGCCGTTGCCGTCACCGCGACCTGCTGCGCCAAACGATCGACCGCTTCGCCCGCACGATATTCCTGCATGAAATCGAGCGTTACGCTCATCATGACGATGAGCCCGATAATGGCGGCGCCGGTGGCGTCTCCGGTCAGCGCAGTGACGAAACTGGCCACCAGTAGCACCAGAATCAGCGGGTTACGGAAACGCATCAGGAATTGCAGCGCGAGCGAGTGTTCGCGCCTGGGACGCACCTGGTTGGGGCCATATTGCGCCAGGCGCGCTGCGGCGTCGGTCTGGGTGAGCCCGGTTATGGGTATCGCCTTATCCATGGCCATTCAGTAACACCATAGCGTCAGAACGGCAGGCACGTCACCGCACGGCGGCAAGCAATTTTTCCCAGCATGACCATTGCCGGGTCACCCGCCACCCGTCGCCCGCAAGCGCATCCGCAGCGATTCGATCTCGTCCAGCAATTCCAGCGCCAGCGCCGCTCCGGCGAGATTGATTTCAAGATCCCGCTGCAGGCGCAAAGCCATGCGAGCGCGGTGCAGGCTGGCGCCACCGAAACGCCACTGCGCCGGTTCGCCGCCGAGAGGCTCCAGCACGCCGACATCCACCAGTTCGATAATCTGTTCGGTGTGCACGGCACAGGCACAGCACAGATCGGTCAGGGTCAACTGGATTTGCTCTTCCAGAATGCATATCGCATCTTGTGGCAGATTATTTTCATTCGTCATGGCTTACACCCCCAGTTTGGCGCGCGGATTGAAATTCATTCCCTGCGCCATTTTCCGGTAGAAGTCCTTGGCGGCTTCGGTATCGGCAGGCGGCAGCGCGATTGCCAATATCACGGTGCAATCGCCGGGCGGATCGCCCGGTATGCCCCGTCCCTTCAGGCGTAGCTTGCGCCCGGAGCCCGATCCCTCGGGTATTTTGAGTTCCACGATGCCGCCGAGCGTCGGCACTTTCACTGTTGCGCCCAGGGCCGCCTCCCAAGGCGCCACCGGCAAGTCGAGATAGAGGTCCCGGCCATCGACCCGGTAAAACGGATGAGCACGAAATTCGACCTGGAGATACAGGTCGCCCGCTTTGCCCCCTCCGGCACCGGCACTGCCCTGTCCGCCGAGGCGAATGTGCTGACCTTCGCGGATACCCTTCGGGATGGTGACGTTGAGAACGCGCTCCCTGGTGGTGACATGACCCTGCGCATCCATGCCGGGGACCCGTAGCGTGATGGTCCGGGTTGCGCCGTGATAGGCGTCTTCCAGATCGATGAGTATCTTGGCATGGTGGTCCTCGCCCCTGGCATGGGGGGACGCGCGCCCTGCCCCGCCCGCGCGAAAATCCTGCCCGAACAGGGATTCGAAGAAAGCGCTGTAGTCCGCCGCGCCGCCGCCCGTAGCGCCGCCGCCGCTGAATTCGAAGCCCGCGTTCCAGTCCGGCGGCGGTCGAAACTCCTGCCCCCCTTTCCAGTTGGCGCCCAACTGATCGTAGGCGGTGCGCTTTTCCGCGTCCTTCAGCACTTCATAGGCTTCGCCCAACTCCTTGAAACGGGTCTCGGCATCGGGCTCCTTGCTGACATCGGGATGATATTTGCGGGCCAGCTTGCGGTAGGCGCGCTTGATCTCATCCTGGGTCGCGTCACGAGCGACCCCCATGATCTGATAATAGTCTTTGAATTGCATAGGTTAGCTCGGTCTCTACGGATGTAAATTGTACCCCAAAAAAGTCCTTCGATGAGATAACAAGGTCGGCTAATATTATGGCTCTTTTCGCAAATCATGTTGTTAAGCCGCCCCGCCAAGCGCCATAGCGAGCCACTGAGCGGGTTTCGGGCCGATTCCGTGTTCGCG
>PFJY01000084.1 GCA_002784065.1 Hydrogenophilales bacterium CG_4_10_14_3_um_filter_58_23
ACGCAACCGCGCCATAACATCCAGTATCCACTACAGGTGGCTCACTACGTGAGCCACCAACACGGTTTGCGAAAAGAGCCTTCGTTTTTCACGCCTGCCTGGACGAGGCGTGGAAACCGACGGTGCGCCCGCCGCGACTGGGCGGCAATCGCCGCCTGGGCGTCTTCGCCACCCGCTCCACCCACCGTCCCAATCCTATTGGCTTGTCGGCGGTCGAACTGGAATGCATCGAAGCCGCGCCGGGGCGGGTGCTGCTGCACCTGAAAGGCGCGGATATGATGGATGGCACGCCGGTGCTGGACATCAAACCCTATCTGCCGTATTCGGACTTGATTCCCGGCGCAACCGGCGGTTTCGCAGCGGAAGCCCCCGTCGCCCTGTTCGAGGTGAATTTCAGCCAGCCTGCGCTGGAGCGCTGCGCGACGGTGCCGGAACTGGAGCTGCTGATACGTCAGATTCTGAGCCAGGACCCGCGTCCCGCCTACTATGGGAAGAATGACGGCGAACGGGTTTTCGGCATGAAACTGCTGGACTACGACGTGAAGTGGCAAACCGATGGCGCTATTGTTTTAGTCACCGATATCATTCTTGCAGGATAAATACCGAATCCATGAAATACCTCATCATCCCCGTCACCCCGTTCGAGCAGAACTGTTCCCTGATCTGGTGCGAGCAAACCCTGGCAGCGGCCCTGGTTGATCCTGGCGGCGATGCCGGTGTGCTGCTTGCCAGCGTGCAGGAAAACGACCTGCGCCTGACCAAGCTGCTGCTTACCCACGGTCACCTGGATCATGTCGGGGCGGCGGCGGAGCTCGCGGCCAAACTGGGCATCCCGATTGAAGGGCCACAACGCGAGGATGCCTTTTTGCTGGAGTCGCTGCCGCAGCAGTGCGAGAGGTTCGGCTTTCCACCTGCCCCGGCGTTTGTACCTGATCGCTGGCTGGAGCAGGGCGATACGGTGAGCTTCGGCAACCAGATACTGGAAGTGCTGCATTGCCCCGGCCACACCCCCGGCCACGTCGCATTTTTCCATCGCGCCAGCCAGACCGCCTTCGTTGGGGACGTGCTGTTCAAGGGGGCGATCGGCCGCACCGATTTCCCGCGCGGCGATTATCCGGCGCTGATCCGCTCGATCCGCGAGCGGCTGTTTCCCCTGGGTGACGACGTGACCTTCATTCCCGGCCACGGCCCGGTGTCCACCTTCGGCTACGAGCGACTCACCAACCCCTATGTGGGCGATGGAGCCTAACCTGGGCGCTTCATGAATTCGCGTGATTATAGGGAATGGCGACGAAGGCGTGGCGGGGAGGGTCGAAGTCCTTGCTATTGCGAGTCGCCAACGTCAGTTGGCGGTTGATCGCTACCGCGGCCTGCAAGGCATCCGGTAATTTCCAGCGGTGTTCGCGGCGCAGGCTGGCGGCCAGATCGGCATCTTCCACGGTGAGTGCGTGGGTCGTGAAAAGGTCGAGAAAGGTTTTTGCCTGCGCTTCGCTCACGGGGTCGAATCCGGTCAGTACTTCGGCTCGCGTTATGACGGAAATGGATACCGAATCGCGATTGTCCAGCAGGAACCGGGTAGCCTCGGGCTGTCCGTTGAAATGATCGATCAAAATAACCGAATCCAGAAGGTAGCTCTTCAACGCTCGCTCCACTCGTCGCGCAGGCGCTGTTGAACAATGAGCCCGTCCTCACCCTGCCGGATGCCGCTGGTGAGTCGCGCCAATTTCTCGAAGGATTGCGGCCCCCGTGTTTCCGCATTCTGGCGGTAAAGTCGCAAAGCACGACGCACCACTTCCGTTTGTGGAACGTGTTCCACCTGCGCTCTGCGGGCGAGCCAGTCTCTATCGTCGGGTTCCAGGCTGATAATGGTTCGTTGCATGATTTGACCTATCGTGTGATATCAGTTTTTTGATTATGATATCACCGGCGGTCGTTTGCAAATTAAATTCAGCACTCAAAAAGGCGATGGAAAATCAGTTGCCGGATTGAAAAACTCGGGTAGCCGCAGGCCAACTGTTATACTGCGCGGTTCGGAATCATCCTTTTTCTCCTTCGGTTAAACCATCATGAATTCTCTCATCCTCAACCCCGGTCGGGAAAAATCCCTGCAACACCGCCATCCCTGGATTTTTACCGGCGCGGTCGATCGCATCAAGGGCGAACCGCAGTCCGGCGAAACCGTGGCGGTGCGCGATACCCACGGGGCTTTCCTGGCGCTGGCTGCGTATAGCCCCAAATCGCAGATTCTGGGGCGGGTGTGGACTTACCGGGAAAACGAGACGGTCGACGAGGTATTCCTGCGGGCGCGTCTGGCACGCGCCATCGGTTTGCGCCAGGAACTGGCCAAGACCACCGACGGGATGCGGCTGGTGCATGGCGAATCCGACGGCCTGCCCGGCCTGGTGGTGGATCGCTACGCTGACACGCTGGTGATGCAGGTGCTGTCGGCGGGGATGGAGCGCTGGCGCGGGGCGCTGGCCGATTTGCTGGTGGAGCTGACCGGCTGCGCCAATCTTTACGAGCGTTCCGATGCCGAGGTGCGCGATCTGGAAGGCTTGTCGGCGCGTGCGGGCATTCTGCGCGGTGTGCTGCCCGCGCCGCTGGTTATCCGCGAGCAGGGGCTGAAATTTTATGTGGATGTGGAAAAAGGGCAGAAAACCGGTTTCTACCTCGATCAGCGCGACAACCGCCGCCGTGTCGGCGAACTGGCTAACGACAAGGACGTGCTCAACTGCTTCTGCTACAGCGGCGGCTTCAGCTTGAGCGCGCTCCAGGGCGGCGCGCGCTCGGTGCTGTCGGTGGACAGTTCCGCCGAGGCGCTGGCGCTGGCACGGGAAAACGTCACGCTCAACAATCTGGCGGCAGATCGCGCCGAATGGCTGGAAGCGGACGTGTTCAAGTCGCTGCGATTGATGCGCGACCAGGGCAAGAGCTTCGACCTGATCGTGCTCGACCCGCCCAAATTCGCTCCTACCGCCCATCACGCCGCCAATGCGGCGCGCGCTTACAAGGACATCAACCTGTGGGCGCTCAAGCTACTGCGACCGGGCGGTCTGCTGGCTACTTTTTCCTGCTCGGGCGGCGTCACTGCTGACCTGTTCCAGAAAATTCTCGCTGGTGCAGCGCTGGATGCGAACGTGACGGCGCAGATCGTGGGGCGCTTCGCCGCCGATGCCGATCATCCGGCGGTGCTGAATTTTCCCGAGGGGGAATACCTCAAGGGCTTGCTGCTGCGGCGGGTGGAGTAAATCTGAAAATAGGGTGCGCCATGCGCACCCTATGATAGCTAACGAGATATTTCATCAAAATGATAGCGCGCCCGTAGGTGTGGTCTCCAGGCTGAGATTCCCGGCGCGCCTCCCCGCTTTTTTCTAACACCGAGGCGCATTTTATTGTAAGATTTGCCACATTCCATGTGAATGAGAACTTCATTGTTGCCTCCTTCCTGATACCGGACACGGCGTGGATCGTTATATGAATAGCTTGCCTACATACGATACGGCTGAATCCACGCAGGGCGGCGATATCAGGGACACCCTCCTGGTGGTGGACGACAACCCGGAGAATCTGTCCATCCTGGGGGCGTTGCTGCAGCCGCATTATGAAGTCCTGGCCGCCCCCTCGGGCGAGCGCGCCCTGCAGATCGCTGCCGGGGAACCGAAGCCGGGTCTGATCCTGCTGGACGTGATGATGCCGGAGATGGACGGCTACGCCGTGCTGGCGCAGTTGCGGAAAAATCCCGCCACCCGCGACATCCCGGTCATTTTCCTCACCGCTCTGAGCGATGCGCGTGACGAGGAACGGGGCCTTGAACTGGGCGCCGCCGACTACATCACCAAGCCCATCCAGCCCGCCGTGGTGCTGGCCCGGGTGCGCACCCAGCTTGAGGCCAAGCGGGGGCGGGACTATCTCCGCGACCAAAATGCCTTCCTGGAAGCCGAAGTGGCGCGGCGCATGGCGGAGAACGAGCTGATCCAGACCGTCAGCATCCGGGCGCTGGCTCACCTGGCCGAGACCCGCGACCCGGAAACCGGCAACCATATTTTGCGCACCCAGGGCTATGTGCATCTGCTCGCCACCCGGCTTCGGAACTATACCAAGCAACTCTATACTTTACATATTTCGAAGGTTTGGAAATTTGGTGCCAAGAAAGATTGCAGTGCTGTGAAATGGATAGTTTGGGTT
>PFJY01000153.1 GCA_002784065.1 Hydrogenophilales bacterium CG_4_10_14_3_um_filter_58_23
GGATGATTCGACGCAACCGCGCCATAACATCCAGTATCCACTACAGGTGGCTCACTACGTGAGCCACCAACACGGTTTGCGAAAAGAGCCTTTTTGAAATGCCATCCACTGTATGAGGCGTAACCAGCAAATGCACATGATTTGTCATCAATACATAGGCGTGGATGTCGCATTGGTGCTTCTTGGCGGCATCCTGCAACTTGTCGAGGTAAAAATGGTAATCCTCGTCGGCGTTGAAAATTGGGGCGCGATTATTGCCGCGAACAATCACATGCTGCGGATGACCGGGTAGGACAAAACGTGGAAGACGTGCCATGTGTCGCTCGCCGATTTATGGAAAAGTACAGAATACCGCCTATTGGACAGCAAATCAATCGAGTCTGACCCCATTGGTTAGGACAGAGGGCGTGCAGCGCATGAAGGTCGGCGGTAAGGCGAAGCTTGTTTGTCCGCCGGCGATCGCCTATGGTGAGCGGGGCGCGAACGGCGTGATCCCGCCCAACGCAACGTTGCTGTTCGAGATCGAATTGCTGGACATAGCCCATCGCTAGGCTGGTACGCTCGGATGGCTGTAAACGGGCTAAGCGCTGGCTTGGGCCTCGCAACTTCTAATCGCTACTCGTTTGTACAAAATCAGACTCGCCCTCGATCGGTTCCGGCTTGAACCAGGCGAGCTTGTCCTGCAATTTCACTACATTACCGACGATGATCAGGGTGGGCGGTTTCATGTGCGCGTTGGCGGCGAGTTCGGGCAGGGTGGCCAGCGTGCCGGTGACGACCTTCTGCTGGTAGGTGGTGCCTTGCTGCACGATGGCGGCGGGCGTGGTGATGGCCAAGCCGTGGGCGACCAGTTCCTCGCATAGCGTCGGCAGTCCCATCAATCCCATGTAGATGACGATGGTCTGGTTGGTTTTGGCGATGCCGGTGAGGTCGATGTTGACGCTGCCGTCCTTCAGGTGGCCGGTGACGAACACGCAGGATTGGGCGTAATCGCGGTGGGTCAGCGGGATGCCGGCGTAGGCTGAAACACCGGTGGCGGCGGTGATGCCGGGCACGACCTGGAACGGGATGCCGTGAGCCGCCAGGGTTTCGATTTCCTCGCCGCCGCGGCCGAAGACGAAGGGGTCGCCGCCTTTCAGCCGCACGACGCGCTTGCCTTCCAGGGCCAGCTTGACCAGCAGTTCGTTGATGTTTTCCTGGCGCATGGTGTGTTTGGCGCGCTCCTTGCCGACATAGATGCGTTCGGCATCGCGCCGCGCCAGTTCCAGTACCGCCGGGGAAACCAGGTTGTCGTAGACCACCACGTCGGCCTGCTGCATCAGGCGCAGCGCCCGGAAGGTGAGCAGGTCGGGGTTGCCGGGGCCGCCGCCGACCAGGTAGACCTCGCCGCGCGGCGGGGTGTCGTCGGAATCGGTGGCGAGCATTTGCAGCAGCGTGTCTTTCGCGGTCTGGTCCTGCCCGGAAAGCACCATCTCGGCCACCGGGCCTTGCAGGATTTTTTCCCAGAAGATGCGGCGCTTGGCGGGCAGGATGGCGTTTTTCACCTGATCGCGGAGGCTCGCCGCAAAGTGCGCCAGCCGCCCGTAGGCTGCCGGGATGACGGTTTCCAGCTTGGCCCGGATGACCCGTGCCAGCACCGGAGAAGTGCCGCCGCTGGAAATCGCGATGACCAGCGGCGAGCGGTCGATCACCGAGGGCATGATGAAGGAGCATAAATCCGGGTTGTCCACCACGTTGACGGGAATCCGCAGCGCTTTCGCGGCCACGGAAATCTGTTCGTTGGCGGCGCGGTCGTCAGTGGCGGCGATAACCAGAACGGCTGCACCGAGGTGTTCGGGGTGGAATTTTTCTGCGACATGGGTGATTTTCCCCGCCTCCGCCAGCTCTTTCAGGGTGCGCGTCAGATCGGGCGCGACGACGGTGACGAGTCCGCCGGACTGCATCAGCATCCCCGCCTTGCGCGTTGCCACTTCGCCGCCGCCGACGACCAGGCAGGGTTTGTTTTTGATGTCGAAAAATATCGGGAAAAAATCCATGTCGTGATCCGTTCGTTGAGGTAAGTCAGTGGGTAAGCTGGCCGCTTTGGTTGTTGAATTTGTGCTCCACCGCAAAGATTGCCGCCTCGACGCGTGAAGTCAGGTTGAGTTTGGCAAGAATGTGGCGCACGTGCAGCTTGACGGTGTCGTGGCTGATGTCGAGTGCGCGGGCGATCACCTTGTTGCTTTCGCCCTGCGCCAGGTGGGTGAGGATTTCGCGCTCGCGCTGGGTGAGCGAGTCGAGCATCGAAGCCGATGAGCTGGTCGGCTGGTCGTTCTGCAGCAGATTGACCAGCTTCATGGTCATCGCGGGGGCCACTACGGTTTCGCCGCGCGAGGCGCGCAGAATCGCATCCACCACGTCGTCCGGCTCCATGTCCTTGAGCAGATAGCCGCGGGCGCCGGCACGCAACACATTGGAGAGGTCCTCCTCGGCATCGCTGACCGTCAGCATCAGGGTGGGGAGGGTAAAACCCTCCTGGCGCAGCTGGCGGAACAGGGTCAGGCCATCGAGCGGCGGCATGTGCAGGTCCATTACCAGCACGTCGGGCTGCTCTTCCCGCAACAGGCGGCGCGCTTCGTCCGCACTGCCGGTGACGCCCACCACCTTGATACTGCCGCGCTGCTCCAGCAATTCTGCCAGGCCCATGCGGAACAGGGTGTGGTCGTCTACCAGCACGACGCGAATCGGGGCGCTCATTGGTTGCCCTCGCCGCGTCCGGCGGAGACCGGGAAACTAAGGGTTGCCCGGGTGCCTGTCTTTTTTCCCGGGGTGACGGTCACTTCGGCATTCAAGTGTTTGGCTCGTTCGCGCATGATGTTGAGGCCGAGGTGCATGCCGCTGTCGGTGTTAACCTCGCCGATGATACCGATGCCGTTATCCTCGACGCTGATGACGTAGCGGCTTTGTTTGATCTCGATCGCCAGGCTCACGTGGGTGGCGCGGGCGTGCTTGGATACGTTGTTCAGCGCCTCCCGCACGATGTGGTAGACCTGGACTTCCTGATCGGGGCTGAGGTTGATGTCGGGTGCGAGGTTGATGAATTCGATGGTGATGCCGGTCTTGTCGTAAAAATTGCCGACGGTATCGTACAGCGCCGGCAGCAAGCCGCGCGGATCCATCCGGTTGCGGAACTGGGTGAGCAGATCGCGCAATTCGGTATAGGCGGAATCCAGCGCCTTGCCGAGATCGTTGACGTATTTGTTGGAGCGCGCCTCGTCGCGGTTCGCCACGGCGTCGCGCAACAGCGGCAGGCGCATTTTCATGTAGGCCATGGTTTGGGCAAGCGAGTCGTGCAGTTCGTTGGCCAGCATCTGGCGCTCGTTGGTCAGGCTGATGCGCAGATTTTCCCGCGTCAGCCTGGCGTTTTCCAGCGCCATGCCGAGGTGTTCGCTGATCGACTGAAACAGCAGCGATACGTCTTCCGGTACCGGGCTGTCGGTAGCCATGAACAGGTTGTACACCCCCAGCATTTTGCCCTGATAGCGTAATGGCACGGCCACTACGCGCAGGCATTGCTTGCCGAAGTAGTCGTGGGCGGTGCGCTTCTCGCAGGCTTTCAGGTTGGTGCTGTGGTGTACGGTATGCTCGCGCGCGGTTTCGCCGCAGACGCCGCACTCGACCGGGATGTAGCGCTCCTGTTCGATGACCTCGGGAGGGAGCCCCAGGGCGCCGACCAGACGCAGATACAGGCCGTCGGCGGTCAATACCCGCACCGCGCCGGCATCCGCGCCGGCGAGCTTGATCATGGTGCCGAGAAAACGCTCCAGCAGCGCATCCAGGTTGTTCTCGCTGGACAGGCTGCTGGTGATTTCGGATAAAACCCGCAGCGCCGGGATCTTGTAGGACCCGTGGGCTGAGGCTTCAATTGTATTGGAGGGGGCGGTTTGAACGCCAACTTCCTGATTCATTGTGTTTCCCGAATAACGCATTGGCTGCCTTGCAGCCGGGGGAATCCATTGTAGAGAGCACGGGCGGTTGACGCAATGACTGCGGGTTAGAATAAGGCTATGTCACTGTTAAGTAGTGGTCTATACTATCGCCATACCAATCAATAAGATAGGTGCTACGATGAAAACCGAAGAATTTCATGTTTT
>PFJY01000065.1 GCA_002784065.1 Hydrogenophilales bacterium CG_4_10_14_3_um_filter_58_23
ACAATTTCGATGTGCATGCTCATGCCTCGCCTTCCAACTCGTTCAGCGCCGCTGCCAACCGCTCCACATCTTCCAGGCGATGCGCCGCCGACAATGAAATACGCAGGCGCGCTTCGCCCTTGGGCACGGTGGGCGGGCGTATCGCTGGTACCCAGATGCCGCGCTCGCATAGCGCCTCGCTCGTCGCCAGCGTTTCCTGGTTGGAACCGATAATCACCGGCTGAATCGGCGTGGTCGAATCCATCAGGCGCCAGCGCCGCAACTTCAGGCCCAGCCTCAGGGCGGCAATCAATTCCCGCAGACGCTCGCGCCGCCACGCTTCCCCTTCGATCAATCGCAGGCTCGCGGAAAGCGCCGCAGACAGAAGCGGCGGCGTAGCGGTGGTGTAAATGTAAGTACGCGCTCGCTGTACCAGGTAATCCGCCAGTTCCGCCGGACCTGCGACGAAGGCGCCGAACACGCCGGCGGCCTTGCCCAGGGTGGCCATGTAGATAAAGCGTGATGAGTGCGGGGTGAGGAGTGAGGAGAAATGCTCCAAAACCCCGCGTCCAGTGAGCCCCAGCACACCGAAGCCGTGTGCGTCGTCCAGCACCAGCAGCGCGTCGTAACGCTCGCACAAGGCCAGCAATTCCGGTACCGGAGCGATGTCGCCGTCCATGCTGAATACGGCGTCCGTCACCACCAGCTTGCGCTTCGCTCTGGATGCCGCGAGCCGCTTCTCCAGTACAACCAGGTCGAGGTGCGGATAGCGCGTGAATTTGGCGCGGGACAGCAACACCGCATCGTTGAGCGAGGCATGGTTGAGTTTGTCGGCGAAAATTTCGTCGTCGCGACCAGCCAGGGCGGTGATGATGCCGAGATTGGCCATGTAACCGGTGGAAAAAAGTAGCGCCGCCGGCAAGCCGGTAAAAGCGGCCAGCGCGGCTTCCAACTCATGGTGCAGCACGCTGTGCCCGCTCACCAGATGGGACGATCCCGCCCCCACGCCGTAGCGTGCCGCGGCCGACTGCGCCGCTTCAATCAGGGCCGGGTGGCTGGCCAGGCCGAGATAATCGTTACTGCAAAAGGACAGGCATTCCCGGCCGCCCACGACAATTCTGACGCCCTGCGGACTTTCCAGCACGCGCCGGTGGCGGCGCAGGCCGGAGGCTTCGAGATCTTTCAGTTCATCGGCTAGATAGGAAAGAGGCATAGTAGGTTGGGCACCCTGTGCCCAACAAATGATTTTGGGTTTGTCGGGCACGGCGTGCCCGACCTACATCACTTGGGTTTGTTGGGTTACGCGATAAAGCCGTAACCCAACCTACATTACCCACCCATCACCCGGATACCGAGTTTTCCGAACAAGTCCAGATCGCTTTCTGCGGAAGGATTGGGGGTGGTCAACAGCTTCTCGCCGTAGAAAATGGAGTTGGCGCCGGCCAGGAAGCACAGCGCCTGCAGCGGCTCATCCATCTGTTCGCGCCCGGCGGAAAGCCGCACCAGGCTTTGTGGCATGAGAAGTCGCGCCACCGCGACGGTGCGCGCGAACTCGATCGGATCCAGCGCCTCGGCGCCATCCAGCGGCGTGCCTTTTACCTGCACCAGCAGGTTGATCGGCACGGATTCTGGAGGCGGATTGAGATTGGCCAGTTGGGTCAGCAGCGCGGCGCGGTGGGTGCGCGACTCGCCCATGCCGACGATGCCGCCGGAGCACACCTTCATGCCCGCCTGCCGCACCTGATCGAGTGTGTCGAGCCGATCCTGATAAGTGTGAGTGGTGACTACCTCGCCGTAATACTCCGGCGCGGTATCCAGGTTGTGGTTGTAGTAATCCAGGCCGGCCTCGCGCAGTTGCTCGGCCTGGCCTTCTTTCAGCATGCCCAGGGTAACGCAGGTCTCCAGCCCCAGTTCGCGCACGGCGGTGATCATTTCGAGCACCGGCTTGAGGTCTTTCTGCTTCGGCCCGCGCCACGCCGCGCCCATGCAAAAACGGGTGGCGCCCTTGGCCTTGGCTGCCCTGGCCTTGTCCAGCACAGTTTCCAACGCCAGCAAATCCTCCTGCTCCAGACCAGTATCGTGGCGCTTCGACTGAGAACAGTAGCCGCAATCCTCGGAACAACCGCCAGTCTTGATGGAAAGCAGGGTGCTCACCTGCACTTCATTCGGGTCGAAATGGGCTCGATGGGCGGCTTGCGCCTGGAACATCAGGTCGCTGAAAGGCAATGCAAACAGCGCTTCGGCCTGTGCGACGGACCAGCGCCGACATTCCCCGGCAATTTTTTCGGCCACACCCTGAGCGGGGTTGAGTAGATCATTCATGTACCGGTACCTCCACCCACATATCCCGCCAATTTTCGCGGCGGATTCGGATCAAATCCCGGATCCCCAACGGCACGACCACCAACAAACTCAAGGCCCACACCGCGAGCAGCAAATTCACTCCGCCACCCACCCAGTCTTTCATCGCGCCGCTGAAGTTAAGCACCACCACCAGCGTACCGGCCAGGCCATAGAAACGGTATCCCGCCCAGCGCTGGTATTCCCTGACTCGCATATCGGGATGATGAGCAACGGAAGCGTAGGCGAAGATCGAAGCGGCGATCCAGACCATGATGAGAGGGGGAATCAGCACGGCAATGATGCTGCCAATGATGAAAATCTGCGCCGCACGACGGCATTGTGACGCGCTAACCAATTTTTCAATTGTTTTCATGATTCGTCTTTGTTTGATTTTTCACAGTAAAATGGGCGCAATCATCCAAGATCGGCCAAAAGTTGTCAAATCTTTCAGCCTATATTTTAAACGGTTGCGCAAAAATTGTGCATACCATTTTACCGCATCATTGCGCGCTTTGCGGCGCAGGCACTTTAAATCGGCTTTTGTGCGCGGGTTGCGACGCCGATCTCTCCCATTACCGGGCGCCGGCCTGCCCGATCTGCGCCCTTCCCACCCCGGCCGGCCAGGTCTGTGGCGCCTGCCTGCAACGCCCGCCCGCCTTTGACCGCACCCTGGCAGCATTCAGTTACCACTTTCCGCTTGATCGCCTGCTGCACGCCTTTAAATATTCGGGCAACCTTGCGCTAATCGAAATACTGGCGAAACCGCTGGCTCAGCTCGCCGCCGACCATCCCAAACCGGATTTGCTGCTGCCGATGCCGCTCCATCCGGGGCGACTCAAGGAGCGTGGCTTCAACCAATCGCTGGAAATCGCCAAGCCGATTTCGCGCTGGCTGGACATTCCGCTCGCCGCCGATGCCTGCCAGCGCACACGCGACACGCCGTCCCAGACCGGGCTGAAATGGAAGGAGCGCCGCAGCAACGTGCGCGGAGCTTTTGCCTGCGATCTCGATCTCTGTGGGAAAAAGATTGCCGTGCTGGACGACGTGATGACCACCGGAGCAACCCTGAACGAAATCAGCCGGATATTGAAAAATCGCGGCGCATCCGAGGTCAGCGCCTGGGTGGTGGCGCGGACGCTGTAGGTAGCTATCAGCTGTCAGTAAAACCGCGCGGCGGCGCCGCGCACAAAACCAACTGGAAGCTGAAAGCTAATGGCTGACAGCTACTTCTGCTGCTGAAGTTGTTTCAGACGTTGGTCGACAAAATTTTGCAGTTCAGGGCTCAGCCCACCCGACGTTTTGGCACGGCTAAACGCCTCCTGGGCTTCCGTCGGGTGGTTTTCCGCCTGCAAGGAAATCCCGAGACCCACCAGCGAGGAGGCAGAGGCGGGAGCCAGTCGCAGTGCCGCCAAATAGTGCTCGATCGCCAGTTTGTGCTGGCCCTGGCGTTGCAGCAAAGCAGCCAGAAAAGCCTGGTAGCCCGCATGATCCTTCGCGCTCGGCAGGTTTTGTGCAGAGTTTCGAATGCGCCGCGTCCATCGCCGCGCTCGACCTGAATACGCGCCATGGCCATGGCAAATTCCGGCTGACTTCCCCCTCGGCCCAAACCGTCACGCAACAGCTGTTCCGCTTGGGCATATTGCTTTTTTTCCACCAGAATACCCGCCAGGGCCTGGCGCGATCGGCATGACGCGTGCGCCCCACAAGCGTGGCAGCAAAGCATCGAAACGCGGCTTGTCTGACGAGCAGATT
>PFJY01000176.1 GCA_002784065.1 Hydrogenophilales bacterium CG_4_10_14_3_um_filter_58_23
ATTTGCATAGCCTTTCAAGCCTCAACCGGGCTCGTCCAACAAACGGTTCAGATCGTGGCTCGCTCCGCGATCACGATCTAACCTTATGCGTTGGAGGCCACACCGAAAATCACCACTTGCAAGCCGATCCCGATTTGCGGCGCAGCCAAGCCGGCGCCGCTGAATGCTGCCATGGTGTCGCGCATGTCCTGCACCAGTGCGTGCAATTCGGGTGTATCGAAAGCCGCAACCGGCGCTGCCTTTTCCAGCAGACGCGGATCACCCATGCGCAATACGGTTTTAATCGCCATCCAGTCCCACCATATGTTCCAGGATGATTCTTACACGCTGCATGGCCTGCTTCAGCACGGCGTCGATTTCCTCGAAGCTGATGGCGTGCTTGCTGGAATTGCGCCCTGCGGCGTGATTGGCAACCACGGCAATGGCGGCGTAACAAAGCCCCAACTCACGGGCGAGCACTGCTTCCGGCATGCCGGTCATGCCCACCATGGTGGCGCCGTCACGATCGAGGCGGTTGATTTCAGCTGCCGTTTCCAGGCGCGGGCCCTGCACTGCGGCATAGACCCCGCCATCGACGAATTTCTCGCCAGCCAGCGACGCAGCCTGCATGCACTGCATGCGCATTTTCTCGCAATAGGGCTTGGTAAAATCAACGTGCGTGACCGGCTTGCCATTTCCATCATAATAAGTGGCCTTGCGCCCGTGAGTATAGTCGATGATCTGGTCGGGGATGACGATGGCGCCCGGCTCGTAGTCCGGATTGATTCCTCCGACGGTCGCGATCGACACGACGTTCTTCACTCCCTGAGAGTGCATCGCCCACATATTGGCCTGGTAGTTGACCTCGTGCGGCGGAATGGAGTGGCCGTAGCCGTGCCGCGCCATGAAAGCCACCTCATGATCCTTGATCTTGCCGAAGGTCAGCGCGCCGGATGGCTCGCCGTAAGGAGTGCGGATCACTTGCCGGTGAGTAATCTCCAGATTCGCGAGTTGGGTCAGTCCGGTACCGCCGATAATTCCTAACATATAAACATAGTCCTGAGTAAAATAAAGTCCTGAGTCCCGAGAGCTCAGTAGGGCGGATGAGCGTAGCGTTATCCGCCGTTTTTTGGTCGTTCATACGGCGGAAGGCGCTACGCTTTTCCGCCCTACCCTTGTTCTTCCTTTAACGCATAAATCGCGGGCAAGTTGCGCCACGCCCCGCGCACATCCATGCCGAAGCCGAAGACATAACGGTTGGGCAGATTGATCCCGATAAAATCAGCCTGGACGGGTTTCTCACGACCGAGCTCTTTGTCTGCGAACACCGCGCTGTGGAACGACTTGGCTCCAAGACCGAGTATCTTCTCGCGGATCGCCGCCATAGTGTGGCCTTCATCCAGAATATCGTCGAGCACCAGCACCACCCTCCCCGCCACATTCTCCTTGGGCATCACTTTCCATTGCAGGGTGTTGCCCTGCGTTTCATTGCCATAGCGGCTGGCGTGGATGTAATCGAAATCCAGCGGGAAATGGAGCAGGGGCAATAGCTGGCCGCTGAATACCACTGCGCCTCCCATCACGCTCAACACCAGCGGATAAGACTGTCCGAGAGATGCGCCGATTTCTCCAGCCATCCTTCTGACGGCGGCGGCGACTTCCTCGGCGGGACAAATTTGCTCCGCTCCATCAAGAATATCCAGTGCTTCTTGTGCCGAAATCATTTTATAACTCGAAACAAGTAAAGACAGGCGTTGTCGCCCGCCACAGGGAAAACCGCCTTGGTTATTTTTGTCATGGTTTCTCTTCCAGTAATTCCATCAATCCTGCTTCATCCACTACCGTAACACCCAGTTCCTGAGCCTTGACGAGCTTGCTACCGGCCTCCGCGCCAGCCACCACAAAATCGGTCTTCTTCGACACGCTGCCGCTCGCTTTGCCGCCCAATGCCTCGATTCTTTCCTTGGCTTCATCCCGTGTCAAGCTCGGCAAGGTGCCAGTCAATACAAAGGTTTTCCCGCTGATCGGGCTGGTGCTGATGGGCGACCCCGCGCCCTCTTCCCAGTGCACACCGGCGGCGATAAGCTGGGCGATCACCTCGCGGTTATGCGGCTCGGCAAAAAACTGGACGATGCTCTGCGCCACCACCGGCCCCACATCCGGCACCTGTTGCAGCGCGCCCTCGTCTGCCGCCATCAGCGCGTTGAGGCCGCCGAAATGGCGCGCCAGATCCTTGGCTGTCGCCTCGCCCACGTTGCGGATACCGAGGGCGAAGATGAACCGCGCCAGAGTGGTATTCTTGCTGGCTTCGATCGCCGCCAGCGTATTGCTCGCGGATTTTTCCGCCATGCGATCGAGGTTGGCCAGGGTGTTCATGCCCAGTTGATACAGGTCGGCCGGGGTGTGGATCAGTTCCTTGTCCACCAGTTGATCGACCAGTTTGTCGCCCATGCCTTCGATGTCCATGGCGCGGCGGCTGGCGAAGTGGAGGATAGCCTGTTTGCGTTGCGCCGGGCAAAACAGCCCGCCGCTACAGCGCGCCGCCGCCTCGTCCGGGAGACGGATGACATGGGAGCCACACACCGGACAGACCGGATATTGTTCCAGCAAGCTGAATGCCTGCGCCCCAGGATGACGCTTCCCCAGCACGACGCCCACCACCTCCGGAATGACATCACCGGCGCGGCGCACGATCACGGCATCGCCGATGCGCACATCTTTGCGGCGAATTTCATCCTCATTGTGCAGCGTGGCGTTGGACACCGTCGCCCCGCCGACGAAAACCGGCTTCAAGCGCGCCACCGGGGTCAACGCGCCAGTCCGCCCGACTTGCACGTCGATCCCCAGCAGTTCGGTCATCGCTTCCTGCGCCGGGAATTTATGGGCGACGGCGAAGCGCGGCGCGCGGGCGACGTACCCCAACCGCTCCTGGCTATCCAGGTCGTTGACCTTGTACACCACGCCGTCAATATCGTAAGGCAGGCCATCACGCCGGGCGCCGATCATGCGGTAGTAGTCCAGCAGCCCTTCAACCCCCTGCACCACCTTGCGCTCACGGCAAACCGACACTCTCAGGCCTTCCAGATAATCCATGATTGCGCTAAGTTTGCGCGGCAAATTCACCTCCTCGACACTCCCCAGGCCATAGGCGAAGAAGGTCAGCGGACGTGTGGCCGTAATCCGCGGGTCGAGCTGGCGCAGCGAACCGGCGGCGGCGTTGCGCGGGTTGGCGAATTCCTTTTCGCCCTTTTCCCGCTGCTGGCGGTTGAGCTTTTCGAAGTCCGCCTTGAGAATCAGCACCTCACCGCGCACTTCAAGCAATTTGGGCGGGGTCAATGTATGGAGGCGCAGCGGGATGGCCTTGATCGTCCGCAGATTGGTGGTTACCTCCTCGCCAGTGTAGCCGTCGCCCCGCGTCGCGCCTTGAACCAGGATGCCGTTTTCATAGATCAGGCTGATCGCCAAGCCGTCGAATTTGGGGTCTACCGCATACTCCACCACTTCGACGCCGAGGCCTTCCCTCACGCGCCGGTCGAACGCCGCCACCTCCTCGTCCTCGAACGCATTATTGAGGGAAAGCATGGGCACGCGGTGGGTCAGCTGGGAAAATTCGGCGAGAGGCGTGGCGCCAACGCGCCGGGTGGGGGAATCGGGCGTGGCGAGCAGCGGATATTCTGCCTCCAGCCGCTCCAGTTCGCGGAACAGCTTGTCGTACTCGGCATCCGGGATTTCCGGCGCGTCCAGGACGTAATACAGATAGTTGTGCCGCTCGAGTTCCTCGCGCAGGAAACGGGCGCGAGCGGCGATGTCGGAGGGGGTTGTCATTCGTGGGATGGGTGGAGCGTAGCGATACCCTTTTTCAAGAAAACAACCTCAAGGCGCACGCGCTGCCGCTCTTGATCTGCTGCGCCTCCATCCTGGCGTAAATGTCGGCAAGCTGCTGCTTGATCCTGGCGATTCCGGCATCGGAGAGCGCCCGGCGGTTATCGTCCACCACCTGCCCACCCAGCGAGGAGGCCATCTGCCTGGCCACCATCAGCATCTGGTTAAACACGCGCACCCCGTCGGCGACCCTGGGCACATCGAACAGAAAGG
>PFJY01000202.1 GCA_002784065.1 Hydrogenophilales bacterium CG_4_10_14_3_um_filter_58_23
AGTCGTTCTATTGACCAAAAAAGCGACGAAATATGGATCGCCCAGGCGGATTTGCAGCCGATTCATCGTAAGCCCAACAGGCTCCTAGGTAAAGGCGGTATGCAGCGAACGTAATGGATATCACTGTTGCGATCGACGCCATGGGCGGCGACCACGGACCCCATATCACTGTCCCTGCTGCTCTGGCGTACCTGAACCGGGACGCTGAAGTCAATATAGTATTAGTCGGCTTGGCCGGGGTGCTTGAGGCTGAGCTTCAATCCCTCCATACCTCGGTTTCGTCTCGTCTGCGTATTCGCCATGCCAGTGAGGTGGTGACCATGGATGATCCGCCTGCGCTATCCTTGCGCAACAAAAAAGATTCCTCCATGCGCATCGCTATCAACCTGGTGAAAACGGGCGAGGCGAATGCTTGTGTCAGCGCCGGTAACACCGGTGCGCTAATGGCGATCTCCCGCTTTGTCCTGAAAATGCTGCCGGGGATAGAACGACCGGCCATTGCCGGGATGATACCCACACTGGACGGTCACACCCACGTCCTCGACCTTGGAGCCAATGTGGATTGCACTGCCAACCACCTGCTCCAGTTCGCGGTAATGGGCGCAATGCTGGTTTCCGCTGTGGAGCACAAGGAAGCCCCCACCATTGGTCTGCTGAATATCGGCGAGGAAGACATCAAGGGCAACGAGGTGGTCAAGCAGGCCGCCGAATTGTTGCGTCAGAGCCATCTGAATTTCCATGGCAACGTGGAAGGCAACGACATCTATAAAGGAACCACGGACGTGGTGGTGTGCGACGGGTTCGTCGGCAATGTTGCGCTGAAGGCATCGGAAGGGCTGGTGCAGATGTTGGCGACTTTTTTACGCCAGGAATTCAGGCGCAACATCTTGACCCAATTGATGGGCTTCATCGCTTACCCGGTTCTCAGCGCTTTCAAGAAACGGCTGGACCATCGGCGTTACAACGGCGCAAGCCTCCTCGGATTACAAGGGGTCGTGGTAAAAAGTCACGGCTCGGCGGACAGTTTCGCCTTTCAGTTCGCCATCGAGCGCGCGGTCGAGGAAGTGCGCAACGGCGTGCTGCGCCGGATCAATGAACAAATGGCCCTGCTAAATAAGGAAAAGGTCTGATGTATTCACGTATTATCGGCACCGGCGGCTACCTGCCGAAAAAAATCCTGACCAACCACGACCTGGCGCAGATGGTCGATACTTCTGACGAATGGGTTTTTTCCCGCACGGGCATCCGCGAACGCCACATTGTCGCAGACAACCAGACCACCAGCGACCTTGCTTTCCAGGCGGCGCAACGGGCCATCGAAATGGCCGGCATCGACCCCCAAAGCATCGACTTGATCATCGTCGCCACGACCACGCCTGATGTCGTGTTCCCCAGCACAGCCTGCATTCTTCAGGAAAAACTCGGGATCAAGAGCGGTGGCCCGGCGTTTGACATCCAGGCAGTTTGCAGTGGTTTCGTCTATGCTCTGGCGATGGCCGACCAGTTCATTCGTGGCGGGCAAAGCCAGTGCGCCTTGGTGGTGGGCGCGGAAACCTTTTCCCGCCTCGTGGACTGGACCGACCGCAGCACCTGTGTTCTGTTCGGCGATGGTGCGGGCGCGGTTGTCCTGAAAGCCAGCGAAGAGCCTGGAATCATTTCCACCCACCTGCATGCCGACGGCAGTTATGGTCATCTATTGGCTGTGCCGGCGTGCCTCTCGGGCGGCAAGGCAAAAGGGAATCCCTTCGTCGAAATGGATGGTACCGGTGTGTTCAAGTTCGCCGTCGGGGTGCTGGATTCTATTGTTGAGGAAACCCTCTCGGCCAATGGGTTGCAGAAGTCGGACATCACCTGGCTGGTGCCGCATCAGGCCAATATCCGCATTATCCAAGCCACCGCCAAGAAGCTGGGGTTGAGCATGGATAATGTGGTGGTCACGGTCGACATCCATGGAAACACCTCGTCCGCCTCGATCCCGTTGGCGCTGGATGTCGCGGTTCGGGATGGGCGGATCAAGCCTGGTGATACACTGCTGATGGAAGCCGTGGGCGGCGGTTTCACCTGGGGTTCTGCGCTGGTTATTTGGTAAGGGATAGTTACTCAGGTGCAGCAGCTTTCCTCCTTCCCTTTTTAGGAGGTTGGGATAGGGTGAATAAGGTAGCGTAAAGACGCAGGGCGTAGGATGGGTGGAGGCGCTTGCGCCGATACCCATCACTTTACGGTGAGAATTGATGGGTATCGCTACGCTCCACCCATCCTACTCATATTCGGTGAAAGATTAAGAAAACATGAGTTTGGCATTCGTATTTCCAGGACAGGGTTCGCAGTCGGTCGGCATGATGAATGGCTACCACGGGCTTCCCATCGTGCGAGAGACCTTCGAGGAGGCGGGAGAGATTCTCAAGCAGGATTTATGGGCTATGGTCGCGAGTGGTAGCGCCGAAGAGCTCAACCTGACGGTGAACACCCAACCGGTCATGCTAGCTGCCGGCGTGGCGGTGTTCCGCGCCTGGAACGCCCTGCAAGGAGCACGACCGACTGTGCTGGCCGGCCACAGCTTGGGCGAATACACCGCACTGGTCGCATCCGGCGCTTTGTCCTTTGCCGATGCACTGCCGCTGGTGCGCTTTCGCGCTCAAGCCATGCAGGAAGCGGTGGCCGAAGGGGTGGGCGGCATGGCGGCGATTCTGGGGCTCGATGACGATGCCGTGCGCGCCGTTTGCGCCGAAGCAGCGCAAGGCGAGGTACTGGAAGCGGTCAATTTCAATTCGCCTGGCCAAGTCGTGATCGCGGGCCACAAAACCGCCGTTGAGCGAGGCATGGCGCTGGCCAAGAAAAAGGGCGCGAAACGCGCGCTGCCACTGCCGGTCAGCGTTCCATCCCATTGTGCCTTGATGCGCCCGGCAGCGGATGCGCTGACGCAGCGCCTGCGGACGATTTCGATCAAAGCGCCACAAATTCCGGTGGTGCATAACGCGGATGTCAAAAGTTACGGCGATGAATCCGGTATCAAGGATGCGCTTGCGCGCCAACTGTACAGCCCAGTGAGATGGGCGGAAACAGTCAGGAGTTTTGCCGATCAAGGCATCGTTACACTCGCAGAATGTGGGCCAGGAAAGGTGTTGGCCGGATTGAACAGGCGCATCGATGGCAATATGCAGGCATTTGCCCTATCTGATGAAGCGGCTCTGCGCCAGGCACTGGATACATTGAGAATCGGGGGGGAATAGTCAATGCTGGACGGGCAGATTGCTTTGGTAACAGGCGCCAGTCGCGGAATTGGCCAAGCCGTCGCGCTGGAGCTCGGCAAGCAGGGCGCAACCGTTGTCGGCACAGCGACCAGCCAGGCTGGCGCAGGCAATATCAGCGGCTATCTGAGCCAAGCCGGCATCAAGGGTGTCGGGCTGGCTTTGAACGTTAAAGACCCTGCGCAGATCGAGCAGGTGTTGCAAACCCTGCGCGCTCAATTCGGTGAAATCTCCATTCTGGTCAATAATGCCGGTATCACGCGCGACAATCTGTTGATGCGGATGAAGGAAGAGGAATGGGACGACATCATGGATACCAACCTGAAGTCCGTGTTCCGCATGAGCCAGGCTGTTTTGCGCGCGATGATGAAGGCGCGCTATGGTCGCATCATCAGCATCGCCTCGGTGGTAGGGGTGATGGGGAATGCCGGTCAGACCAATTATGCCGCTGCCAAAGCGGCTATCATTGGCTTCAGCAAGTCATTGGCGCGCGAAGTCGGTAGCCGTAATATCACAGTAAACTGTGTTGCGCCGGGTTTTATCGATACGGACATGACCCGCGCCCTGAGCGAGGAGCAGCGCAATGATCTGCTCGGCCACATCCCGCTGGGACGACTCGGTACGGTCCAGGATATCGCGGCTTCAGTCGCGTTCCTGGCTTCGCCGCAAGCAGGTTATGTCACGGGTACTACCATGCACGTCAATGGCGGTATGTACATGAGTTAATTTAAGGCTCTTTTCGCAAATCGTGTTGGCGTCTGATCCGAAGGATCACCCTGTGGGGCTTTCAAGCATATCGATAGGGACAC
>PFJY01000203.1:0-1327 GCA_002784065.1 Hydrogenophilales bacterium CG_4_10_14_3_um_filter_58_23
CGACGCGCTCTACCACGTCACCGCACGCAGCGTCAAAAGGGGCGGGTCTTGACATCATCGCGATCAAAGGGGCCAGGGTCACTTTAAATACCATTCGGGGAAAAGAATGTGAGCCTGGCCCCTTTGATCGTGCCTTTGATCGAGAGTGTCACGTTGCGGGCCCAATAGAGAGCGCGGTATTTAACGGCACATCTTGCAATTTTCTATAGTTCGCGGACAATGTAACCATTACTCACACCGCGAGTTCATGGAGAAATGTATGAGCACCGAAACCATAGACCACACGACCCTTTCCCGGCTTGCCGAAGCCGGCGCAGTTCGCAGCGCGCACGTCGTTGGGCAAAAGGGCGGCTGGGGCATCCTAGTGAAGTACGGCATGACCGAGCGTGCGCTGGCGGCACAGCGCAGCCACCAGGTACGAATTTTCCGCAAATTTGAAACGCTGGTCAGTTACCTCAAGGGTGTGGGCATTGCCCGCTTCGACGTGGATGCTGTGAATTACGATGCCGACACCCTGGCCACCAGGACGCGGCCCGATCGTTCCGAGGCAATGAAGAGCGCCCACGAAGCCGCAGCGTATACCAAGTGGCTTAAAGCGGAAGTGCAGGAGGCCATCGACGACGCCAGCCCGACCATCCCTCACGCCGATGTAATGAAGGACGTGAGGGCGGTTATCGCTACGGCGAGGGCCGGCAAGCGTGCATAAGCTGGAATGGAAGAAACAGGCTCGGGCGGATTTGCTGGCGATCGTGACTCATATCTCCCAGGACAATCCGGATGCGGCAGAAAAGCTGGCTGACGAGATCGAGGCGAAGACCGATAAATTGAGAACACACCCCAACCTCTTCCGGGTCGGTCGCAAGCGTGGAACCCGTGAGATGGTGGCCCATGAAAATTACTTGGTGATTTATCGTGTAACCAGCGGAGTGGTGGAGATTTTAAGGGTTAAGCACGTTGCACAGAAGTGGCCGCAATAAAATCATAAGGGGCCAGCAATAAAATCATAAGGGGCCAGGGTCACATTAAAAATCATAAGGGGCCAGGGTCACATTAAATACCATTCGGGGAAAAGAATGTGAGCCTGGCCCCTTTGATCGCCATCCGATCGCCTTCTTTGATCGCATTTGATCGGAAAGTCAACCATTCCGTCACAATGGGTATTGTGTTTCAGATTTTTATCCGTCATACTCCGAAACAAATCTGCTGGCATTAGTTGCAGACGCCTGAATTCTAAAAACAACAGCACGTTGAACCACTCATGCACAATGCCTACGCCACCGCAAGCCGCAAGCCGCAAGCCGCAAGCCGCAAGCCGCCAGCCGCAAGC
>PFJY01000203.1:1348-8940 GCA_002784065.1 Hydrogenophilales bacterium CG_4_10_14_3_um_filter_58_23
CAAGCCGCAAGCCGCAAGCCGCAAGCCGCTAACTGACAGCGCTTCCGCGCAAAAATTCAAACAATTTATCGGACCCAGGGTTGCGATCCTGGGTTCGCTTCTTCTTCTCGCAACCCCGTTAGCCGCGCAGCCGAACCACAACGTATGGGCCGCCCATAACCGCACGATCACGGTCAATCTCGGCGCACTGCGGCAGGATTACACCGAGAACGATCCCACCGGTCTCACCCCCGACGGCACGCTGGACACCGAGCGCGGCACTCTCAACAGCGTCGAATTCGGCGCACGCTGGCAAGCCGAATCGCTTCCCCTGTTGTTGCAAGCCACCGCCCGCCGCAGCAATGGAGGCACCCACTACGGCGGCTACCTGCAATCGGGCAATCTGCTCACCCCCTACAGCGCCACCACCGGCAACGTCATGCTCGATTATGCCGTGCGTGCCGGGTTGCCGATTGCGCAAGGCGCAAGCTGGCAGTGGGTGCCCTTCGTCGAATTCCAGCAGCACCGCTGGCAGCGCGGTTTAGCCCAATACACCGAAAACTTCAGCCACACCGCCGGCCTGGCCGGTTTGCAGGCGCAGTGGCGGCAGCGCGCCGATTCGGAAGCCGCCGGCCCGTGGTCATTCGAGCTCGAAGGCGCGGTTGGTCAAATGCTGTCAGCCAATATGGACGCCGCCAGCCTGGGCTTCGACCAGACGCTCGGCAAACGCGGACTATGGCAACTCGGCGCCACGCTGGGTTACGACCTTGCGCCACAATGGTGCATCAGCGCCGGCGCCATTGTCCGGCGCTTCGGCTATGGGCAGTCCGCCGAACAGGCCGGCATGGTCGAACCTTCCGGCCACACCCTGCAAACCACCTTCGGCATCGGCTTAGGCTGGCGCTACTAAATTCTTCCGATCACACCATTCTTAAAATCAAGGAGCGCACCGTGAGCATCCCCTGGATCAATCGACTGAAAGCGGCAATTGCCCTGTTTGCCCTGCTGGGGTTAACGGCTTGTGGGGGTGGCGGTGGCGGTAGTACGCCAAGCACCGCAGCAACAACCAGCGGCTCGGCCACCGCCAATACCAACACCCTGGTTATGGGGGTTGCGCAGACCGCGCAGATCGCAAGCGCCACCGCGAATGCCGATGGATCAACCCAACTGGTAACCACTCCTAACAGTACCCTTGGTGCCGCGTTGACGGTGGGTAGTGTGGTGCAGGCATCTGGGGGTACGGATGCTCGATTTCCACTGGGTTTGGTCGGCAAGGTAACCAGTGTGACTACGGGTAGCAATGGCGTCACCACCGCAGTGCTCACCAATGCGACCTTGGCCGATGTCGTGCAAAAGTCGAGTTCTCAGGCAAACGAAGTGGCGCTAGACAGCACCAACTTCATTGGGGTCATTTCCCCCAAAGCGGTGCAAGTGTCAGCAACGATACCGCCACAAACCCTATCTGTTTTACAGCAAGGAATAACCGTATTAAACGGCGGACTGGTGGTAAGCGAGCCCAATTCGTTAGGCCGGATTGCAAATAAAGTCCAGAGCGGGCTTAGTTTTTTAGGCGGAAACGGAACCGTTGATGCCGGAAAAATAAATTTGACTTTGGGCGTCAAGCTTGCGGACATGGGTCTCGACGCAAGCCGTTTAAAACCCTACGGTAAAAGTGGTAAAGCAAGTTTTGATATTGTCGGAAGTATCAAGAATTTGAAGTTAACTGAGAACCATGATTTTGATTCAACTGCAGGTGTGGTTACCGGCCTTAAATCAATGGACATGCGCGTGACAGGGGACATTGATGTTAAGGTCGATTTGCATGGTGGGGTCGATGCTGATCTTGGTTACTACAGCCAGGCATGGAAAGAGGTTGAAAGTGAACAATTCAAGATGTTGGGCGTTTCAGCCAAGCTGACGGGTTTGGATAGCAAAGACAAAGTGGGTAAATATCCGATAGCGGGTTTGGTGTTTTCGGTACCGTGCTCAGCGGGTTGTCCGGTATTGGCCGGACAAACACAAACTCCACTCCGAGAGGCTGAAGCTGGCGGGGTTATTGTCTGGGTCTATCTCACTGCCGACGGCAAAATAACTTTAGACGGAGAAGTCGGGGCAAAATTGAATTCCGCCCACTTGAATTTGGGTTTGCAAAAACCTGAAGGCGGGCAGTTAGATGTCGTTCATGAATTAAGCAATACGGGAACGGGGCGTTTAATAGAAGCGCCCTATTTCGATGGTGAGGCGGGCGCCACGCTGCGTCTTGGCACGGCCATTGACGCCGATTTTTTCACTCTTGGTGTGCGTATCGGCAATGCTTCCGCATTTGTCGGTGGGCAGGCCAACGCGACTCTAAAAACCGTCACTCCCATAAGTTACGGCACGACCAAGTTGGGCGACCCATGGACTTGGGATGGGCAGGCCTGTTTGCAGTCCTCCATAGGCGCAGGGGCGATATTCTCTGCTACGGCTAATATTGGGGCTGAAATCGATACGTGGATGGGAAAAGTCGACGGAAATTTGACCTATGGGGGCATATGGCCAACTGATGAGGAAAGATTGATTCCCGGCTGGCATGGTATAGGTAACCTGACCTGGTATACCTCCAACACGTCCAGTAACTGTTTCCCAGCCCCTGTGGCAAGTAAGATTATTACCACGCAGGATGCGCTTACACGTTCTGTAACCATCACCGTCAGTGGCACAAACTTGCCCGATGATTTGCTACTGGGTGTATCACCCGCTGCAAATTGCACCGGATTGCAAAAGAGCGCCGCCAGCGTCACCTCGGTAAGTTTTACCTGCCAGATAGGGGCTACCGCGACCGGCCTGGTTTACAACCTGAGTTCGCAGAAGGCGGGAAACATTGATTTGAGGGCAGTTGCTAACCAATTAAACTATACTGCGACACCACTCTACAGCGGCATCGATTGCGGCAGCCCTGCCGCAGGCCAGCTCATGACCTGCACCGTCAGCGGCACCAATCTGCCGAGCGATCTTGCCCTCACTGCCACCGGCTGCGCCAACATCCAGTCTGTTGCCGATACAATAATGAGCACGACCCAGCGGCAGTTCACTTGCACGCCCGCCAGCCAGGGTTTGCTACAGGTCAGCATATCGAGCGCGGCGCTCGGGATCGGCGCAAATTATGCGCAAAGCATTACCATCGGCCAGTTGACCTGTACCCCGCCGCAGGTGCTGAACCAGGCTGGCGTGTGCGCCGCGCCAACCACCACCAGCAAACTCAACGACACCGGCATCACCGCCAGCCAGTGCTACCAGGCAGGCAGCGACACGCTGGTGGATTGCGGCAGCGCGGGAGCCCTCGCGCTGACAACGCGCAAGATGGCATGACCGGGCGCGATGCGGACCCGGCCAGCAATAGTAATATCGACGGCAAGCTGGGTTTCAGCTTTAGCGCCGTTGCGGGCGGTTGCGTCCAGGACAACGTCACCGGCCTGATGTGGGAAGTGAAAACTGCGGACGGCGGTCTGCGCGACTGGCACAAAACCTACACCAACTACAGCGCAGCTTACAATCCAAACAACCAATACGGTGCGGCTACCGACGCCAGCGGCTACGTGACCGCTGTCAACGCCACCAGCCTGTGCGGCCACAACGACTGGCGCCTGCCCAGCGCCGACGAACTGCAAAGTATCGTGGACTACGGCGTCGCTTATCCCGGCCCCACCATAGACGCAAGCTGGTTCCCCAATACGCAGGGCGGTTGGTTTTGGTCGGCCTCGTCCTACGTTGGCAGCTCCGGCAACGCCTGGGGCGTCGATTTCAGCAATGGCGGCGTCTACAGCCACGACCGCGACCATCCCGATGCGGTGCGGTTAGTGCGTGCCGGTCAGTGATGGGTTATTGGGCATTGCGATGAGTACCCCGCTCCCTCCCATTTACCGCGACATCCGCCGTTTGCTGGTGTTAACCGAAGAGGTGGTGCGGCGCTTTGCCCGCTACCACAAATATACCGTGGGCACCGATTTGCGCACCCAGGCCATGCAAATGATGCGCGGCGTGAACCGCGCCTGTTTCGATGCCGGGCAACAAGCCCGGCATGTGCAGGCGCTGGTGTGGCTGGTGGACGACTACAAGCTCACCCTGCAACTGGCCATGGAGGTGGGTGCCTTTAGCTGCGCCGCCAAAGGCCAGGCGCATTTTCAACAATTTGAAGAGGCGGCCAATCTGGCCGCCAAAATCGGGAAACAGTGCGGCGGCTGGCAACAGAAAACTGCCAGCCGTCTGCGCGCGCAAGTGGGTCAGCCGGAGGCGAGCCAAGGCACGCCCCCGGCGGCCCCCGGGTCAAAGCCTGCGGCAACCCCGCAGACCCACCCCGCTTCACTGAGTGCCTGCACCGCCTCTTTGCAGTCAGAGGCTACACCATGATAAAGCCATGCTACCTGTTCGGTTGCGTGGCCGCGTTGCAAGTGTGCAGGCTGACGTTTTGGTCGGCCTCGTCCAACGTTGGCAACTCCAACAACGCCTGGAACGTCAATTTCAACAATGGCAACGTCAACAACAACAACCGCAACAATACCAATGCGGTGCGGTTAGTGCGTGCCGGTGAGTGGAGCGTTGTGCGGATACAAAATCCACCTCAATCCCCCTTTGATAAGGGGGGAAGCAGGTTGAATTTTCAAATGGATTTTGTATGGTGAAGGCCGGGTGTCAACAAGCCGCCAGCCCGGCCATCGCGGTGCCGGTGAGCCTTGCGGCGTGCCATGCCGCCTGGCTCAAGGCGCGGCGTGGCAAGCGGCCCAGCGCAAACCAGATGGCTTTTGAAGCCCGCTGGCTGGACCGCCTGCTAGCGCTAAAAACCGCACTGCGCGCAGGTTGTTGGCAGCCCGCCCGCACTGTTTCCTTTGTGGTAACCCACCCCAAAACCCGCGAAATCCATGCGCCGGATTTCGCTGACAGGGTGGTGCATCATCTTCTGGTCGAACGCCTGGAAAAACTCTTCGAACCCATCTTCATTCACGACAGTTACGCCAACCGCCAGGGCAAGGGCAGCCATGCGGCGGTAGACCGCCTGCAACAGTTCATGCGGAGCCGCAACGGGCAGGGCTGGTACTTGCAGCTCGACATCCACAACTATTTCAACAGCATCAACCGTCACACCCTGTACCGGATGTTGTGCCATCGCCTGGAGCAGTGCGAGCTGCGCGGATATAACCCGGTAAATTCAATAACCCGTCATTCCGGCTTTTGCCGGAATGACGGAATTGTGGAGACTTGTAGGATGGATACGCGCAGCGCATCCACCTTTCGCTGCACACCAGAATACGATGCTGCGCAGGCGCACCCTGCCTTCCTGGCCCTGCGCAGCCTGTGCCACAAGCTGCTGGCCCACAAAGTGACGGAATGGGTGCGCGACCCCGAGGCAGCAGCCCAGGTGCCGCCGCACAAGCGCCTGGCCAACGCGGCGCCCGGTTGCGGCTTGCCGGTCGGCAACCTGACCAGCCAGTTTTTTGCCAACGTGTATTTGAATGCGCTCGACCAGTTTGTCAAGCACACGCTCAAGTGCCGCCACTATGTGCGCTATGTGGATGACTTCATTCTGCTTGCCGACGATGCGGCTCAACTGCGCCGCTGGCAGGCGCAAATAGACGAATTCCTGGCCAACACGCTCTCGCTCAAGTGCAAGGAAGCGGCAGTGATGCAGCCCTTGTGCCAGGGCATCGATTTTCTGGGTTACCGCGTATTTGCCGACCATCGGCGAGTGCGCCCGAGAGTGGTGGCGCATTGCCGTTCCAAGCTTGAATCTTGGGCGGCGCGCTACGTGCATTCCGGTAGGGTGGGCACGCTTTTCAACGCAGATTTTCGTAGGTCGGGATTCATCTTGACGCCGCCATTGTCATGTCGGGCTGAATCCCGGCCTACATCACCCCTTGGGCATGATGCGCTGGCGCATCTACAGGCCATGCTCGGCAGCTATTGGGGCCACTTCGCCCATGCCCAAAGCGTGCGGCTGCGCCGCGCCCTGTTCGAGCAATTCGCTTGGCTCAAGATGCTGTTTGTTTTGCGCCCGGACGGCCAGCTCAGCCCGCGCTGGATATTGCAAGCCACCACCTTCGCCGGCCAGGTGGCGGCCTTGCGGGCCGAATGGCCGCAGGCGCAATGCCTGATCCAGAAAGGCAACCGCTGGTTGTTGCTGGCGCAGCCGGGATTGGAGTTCAACGCGCAGGCTGCAGATCGGCTGAAAGCCAGCCTTCGCCGCCAGCAGATTGCCTACGTCTGCGCCAACCAGACCGGCTGGCTGCGCCACGGCACGCGCCGGCGCGAAGTGCGGGAGTGGTTCAGCCCCGCCGAGGCGGCGCCAAACTGAAACGATTGCTTGTCACCTATGGGAGAAAACGAATGAAACCTGTCTTGATCTTTTGCCTGGCCTTGTGGGTCATGGCGGCAACGAGCGCCCAAGCCCAACCCCCCCGCTACACCGCGTCCGCCGACGGGCAAGAGGTGACGGACAGCCAAACCGGCCTGATCTGGCGGCGCTGCGCCGAGGGCATGAACTGGGATGGGTCAACCTGCGCGGGTGCCGCCACACCATTTACCCACGAGGCCGCCTTGCAGCGCGCCACCGCCCAGGCTACCAGCAGCGGCAAGGCCTGGCGCCTGCCGAACGTGAAGGAGCTTTCCAGCATTGTCGACAAAAGCCGCAGCGACCCGGCGATTGACCCCACGGCTTTCCCGGCCACGCCATCAAGTTGGTTTTGGTCGGCCTCGTCCAACGTTGGCTACTCCGACGGCGCCTGGGACGTCCTTTTCAACGGTGGCTACGTCGACGGCTACGGCCGCTTCGGTACCGATGCGGTGCGGTTAGTGCGTGCCGGTCAGTGATTGGGCCGCGCAGCGGCTTTGGCCTCTGGATCGGCCTTGGCCGCGAAGGCCGGTAGCTAACCGCGGCGGCTCATCGCGGGCAAGCCCGCTCCCACAATGGTGGGCGGTGGTTTTGTAGCAGCGGCCTTGGCCGCGAATATGCCTCAGATGCCGCGCAGCAGTTCGTTGATGCCGACCTTTGACAGGGTCTTGGCGTCGACCTTTTTGACGATGACCGCGCAGTAGAGGCTGTATTTGCCATCCTTCGAGAATGGAAAGGGGCCAGGGTCGAATTGTTTTTCATGTTCATAGTCAGTTAATTGAGCCTGGCCGTACGCAGTAACAGCAGCAAGTCTAGCGGGTTGAAGTCCTGTCCGAGGAGTTGTCCGTGCGCCTCGGTAGCATGAGGAAGCACGGGGTCAAGTCTAGCAAAGTAGCATGTTTCCAGTTATATTTCCCGCGTCATGTCCCGCCCAATCCGAATAGAGTTTCCCGACGCGCTCTACCACGTCACCGCACGCAGCGTCAAAAGGAACGGGTCTTGACATCATGGTTATCGTTCTGCAACGAACAAATAGAAACAGCAAAAGCGTGATGTCAAGCCCCGACCCCTTTGACGCTTTCTTCAAGGGCACCGTTGAAGGCGTGCGTCCCGCTACCGCCGAGGAACTCGTCCCACACGGCCAGCACCACTAACCCAGCAGTTTCCTTAACGTGTAAATCAACTCTAACGCTGCTTTCGGGCTTAGCTCGTCGGGCTCAACCTCGAGCAGCGCTTCTTCCAGCGCCGA
>PFJY01000173.1 GCA_002784065.1 Hydrogenophilales bacterium CG_4_10_14_3_um_filter_58_23
TCCTGGATGATTCGACGCAACCGCGCCATAACATCCAGTATCCACTACAGGTGGCTCACTACGTGAGCCACCAACACGGTTTGCGAAAAGAGCCAAACAAAACAACCCGTTTAAAAAAAGGAAGGGGCATATTTGGCCTCCGGTGCGAGAATGGCACCATCCCCATCCGGTCAGCGACGACAAGCTTGTGGTCAGGCTTGCAGCCCGGCAAGCCATTCCGCCGCAGAGGTTACTTCCACTTTCCCGCGCTGGGTTTCCTGGCGCAATTCCGCCACGACCTGCACCGATCGCACTTGGGGGAAGTGCTCTGCCATCCGGTGAAAGTAAGGCGACACTGCTGCGGCAGCCAGCTTGACCTCGATCAGGTCGGTGAGGACGTTTTCTTCCGCGAGAACGAAATCGATTTCGTGATGTTCCTTGTCGCGAATGGTGTGCAGCGCTATCGCCTTGCCTTCGGTATCCTGCCGGTAATGCACATGTTTGAGCAGCATGGCCGCCACGGCGTTTTCCAGACGCGCACCCGCATCGCCCCTGACCAGGCCGGTATCGAAGAAATACACCTTGCTTTCCTTGAGAAGGGAACGTGCGATGTCCCGATGCCAAGGGGAGACACGAAACACAATGTAAAGTGCTTCGAGAATTTCAAGGTAGCGCGTGGCGGTGTTTGGCGATATCTGCAGCATCTGCGCCAGGGATGAAATCTTGATGGGTGAGCCGACCCGCTCGCGCAACAGGTCCACGAATAATTGCAGATTGCGGATTTCGTGGACGCGGGAAAATTCGAGCACGTCTTCCCGGATCAGGTCGATGGCATACTGACTGCGCCAGCGCTTTGCCGCCACATTGTCGGCGGCGAGGAACGGCTCGGGGAAGCCGCCCCTTTCCAACAACCGGTCAAGCGCTTCCGCAGGGCGCATCCCCAGCGAATCCACCGCCTCGCGCACCGAAAAGGGGTGCAACCGCCAGGCGAAATAGCGCCCGGCCAGCGATTCGCCTCCCTGGCGGAAGGTTTCCATGCGCGCGCTACCGGTAACCAGCATGGCCTGGTTGGCGCTGCGACCGTCCCATGCCCCTTTGAGGAAGGCTTTCCAGTCGCGCATCTTGTGGATTTCATCGAAAACCACCAATCCGGCGCGCGGCGACCACGCACCGGACGCGATGACTTCGCGATCGGCAGGCACGTCCCAGTTCAAATACTGTGCGCGCGGGTAATCGGCCAACAACTGGCGTGCGAGCGTGGTCTTGCCCGCCTGTCGTGCGCCGGTGAGGATAACCAGCTTGCGCGAGAGGTCAGCGCGAATGCGCACGGCGAGGTAGCGTTTAACGTCCAATTTATATTGTCCAGTTAAATAGTCATGACTATTTTGCATTATACAGTGCAATAGTCAATTTTATTCTGTTGGAAATACAGGGTAAATTTGTTTTGGCAACAAAAGCACTCGCCAGCATCTGCCTGTCATGCGGCGGGCGACCGATCCCACGCCAGATAGGTCGCACAAATTCTTCAATTCTCACCCACTATCCTTATTTTTTTGCCCTAAGAGGCAAACAATTTCACTTGTCTGCCTGGTTTTGTTTTGCAAGTTCCTCGAATAAAATAACATTGCCAGCACCCATTTTGATCTTTGGCGCCTCCCCTCTGGAGTTAACCGTTTCTACAGGCTGAAACAAGGGCCATCAAAACGCCAAAATTGATCTGGGTCATGTTAAAATGAGAAAAAATAGTTTATCGAGCGGGTGAATTTCATGTTTCAAGTAGCAAGTAGTATAGCCACGTTGAATATGAGTGGTGTAGTTAGGAGCGACCTCCGGGTCGAGAATTCGGTGGTTCGCGACCCGGAGGTCGCTCTTACGCACTTCTTTTTCATTTGGCTGTCTACTCGTGTTTCGCGAGCATCGTGCGAGTAATTTTCAGTCGCGCAGAGGTATGCTCGGCGTTGTATGGCTTGAATCTTGCTTGAGTGGAACCTTCCAATACACAGCGATTCCATCCCAATGACGTTCGATCATCATCTCGGCAAATTTCTCGTAAGGTTTCAGGGATTGCCACTTCAGACTTACTTTCCCGTTTTCGAAGAAACGTCGCGCCCAGCCTTCGCTCTCATCATCCCGCCACTGACCCTGCGCCTCTTTCAGCAGGTTCGCCGTGTTCAGTTGTTCTCGAACCCAAAGAAAACACCGTGAAACGGCGTAACCCGAATACCTGTGCAACAGGCATCAGGCTTGCCTTACGCTCCAGCCTTCGATTGCGCCCTGTCCTGCAGATATTCCTCCTCATGTCTGCCTGCCTGCTCGCCGCCTGCAGTTCGCAACCCTCCGTTATGGCGATGTTCTTCGACATCCCCCCGCCCGGGCAGGATAAAAGCCATGACCCAGTCATACGTGGTCCGCGCCGAACCGTCTTTGTCGACCCCGCGATTGAGGAGGCGAAGGCGTATCTCGCCAGGCTGCAGGAACGCGCCAAGGCGCCCCCGCCAGCCAACTGGACTGAAATTTACAAGAAACTGCCGAAAGACGACGATGCCAACATCGACTGGATGGCTGCCCTGAAGGACAAGATCATCACGCCCAGAGGGGCGATCGATCCGAAAACGCCCGACGAGGGCAAGACAACGGATGATGATATTAAACTGTCCACCTCGGGCAAGCCGGCACGCATGGTGATATTTTCTCACGCGGTACATACCCAATGGCTGACTTGCACGAACTGCCACCCGGCGATTTTCAAGAAAGATGCCGGCAGCGCCAAGATCACCATGGATGCGATTGATAACGGCAAGTATTGCGGTGTCTGTCACGACAAGGTGGCGATCGCCCAGCCCTCCGGTTGCAAGGGTTGCCACAGGGTCAAAAAGAAAAAATCATGAAGCACACGGGATATTTTATCGGGGTGGGCCTGTTGCTGGCCGTGCTGACATCGCCGGCTGTCGCCGCTCCCGTCGCCGCCGCTCCCGTCGTCGTCGGGGATATCCATCTCAAGCGCAACGCCAAGGTCGCGGGCTCCGAAAGCTTCGCCCCGGCGGTTTTTCCACACTGGGTGCATCGGGTGAATTTCAAATGCTATGTCTGTCACAACAAAACCGTCGGCTTCCCGATGAAGGCGGGGAGTACCGCCATTACCATGGAGATGATTGACGAGGGTAAATATTGCGGCGTATGTCACAAGGGCAAACCGGCTTTTGGGGTGAGTTTTGAAACCTGCACTCGGTGTCATCGCAAATGATCCAGAAGCAGAAGCGTAAGCGGAACCCGATACGCACCGTGACAACCTTGTCCGTGATCCTATCCATCATGCCGATCGACGCGGCCAGGGCTCAATCACCGTCTCTGTCACCCTCCCCATCCCCCTCCTGGTACGATGGCTTCAATACCAGACTCGGATACTGGTCGGGCGAGGTGGGGCTCAACTACATGAACGGCCAGACCTCGCTAAGTTCCCCCAACGGGAGCGCATCGACCAGCACGACCAATGCTTTTCGCGAGTCGGTGAGGATCACCAACTCGGGTTTCTATATCCTCAGTCCGCGTCTGTTCACAGGCTACGCGTCACTCGATCTGCAACTCAATCAGAATAAGAACAGCGGTTCTGGAGACAGCACCGCCGTTCAGGGCGAAGCCATCGGCTACGACATCGGCGGGACGTTCCTGGAAGAAAAACCGTATACCGCTTCGGTGTTTGCCAATCGCAGCCAGAACCAGACGCTACAGCCTTTCGGAGGAAGCGTGGCGGGCATCCACGAGAGCCGCGGGGCCAGGTTTTCCCTGCGCCAGGACAGCATCCTCAAGGACTGGGGCTATCCTTGGGTCGAGGCCAATCTAGGCATCCGCGAGGAAAAAAACCAGAACATCACGACAAGCTTCGGCCATAGCCTGTCCACCGACGAGCAGAGCCGAACGCTCGACTTCACTGCCAGCAAGGGCTTCGAGACCGCCGATCTGTGGCTCAACTATCGGTTCAATGACCAGGGCAATGCGGCTTTCAGCCAGAGCAACTTCCAGTCGAACGCGGCCGCCTTGACCTACAACCTCGACTTCGGCCCCACCCTGAACCGTCGTCTCGATTCAACGCTGTACTATACAGCGCGCAATAGCGTCTCGCCTTCAACGGCGATCAGCAACAGCGAACGTGTACATATCGATCATTACCAGAACCTGAGCACCGATTACCAGTATGGCTTCGATTACCAGACGTCCGGCGGTTTCAGTACCCTGGGGCAAAATAGCGGTTTCACGGTGTCGCATCAGTTCTATAACCTGAGCACCTCGGCGGGCGTGAATGGTGGCCAAACCACGATGCCGAACGGCTCAATCACTACCTACGGCGGCCAGCTCGGCCAGGGTTATAATCACAGCTTGCCAGGAAAAGGGAACTTTTCCGCAAATTGGTCGGGTAGCTATCAGTTGCTCAGCAACAATCTGAGCAGTTCGAGCATCAGCGTCATCGATGAGGCACACACTGCCCCGACGCCGTTCGCTGCGGGCGTGGGCTTCCCGCTCAGTCACAACTTTGCCGTGGCGGCCAGCATCGAGGTGTTTAATGTGCGGGGTGGCGGGAGAGTCCCGCTCACCACCGGCGTCGATTACACGGTCATTAACGAGAACAATCAGATCACGATTGTTCCGTTGGCCGGGAGTCTGCTGATTAGCCCCGGAGACCCTCTGGTGGTTAGCTACAACTATCAGGTCGATGCGAACCTCAAATCAGCCACGACATCGTCGGGGTTTGGCGCGGGGGTCAATTACCGCTGGATTTCGATTTCATTCAGACATAATCAGACAACCCAGACGCCGCTGAGCCAGACCAGCAGTTTGTTTCTGCAAAACTCTCGGGAGGATTCTGTACAGATCGGCCTGCAAGGCACCTTGCTGGGGATGGCCGCGAATGCTAACATGTCCCTTGAAAATAGCAAAACAACCGGAAATAGCAAATCAACTGGGAGTAACAAATCAGCCGATATCGCCTATGATCGGGGTAGGCTTGGCGGTTCCTTGGCCTGGGTAATTCAATCCAATATGCGCATGGTTTTTGGCCTGAATGCGAGCGAAACAAAATACACCTTGCCCGTTCAGCGTACGAATTCATCGATCTCGGCACGAGGTTCATTTGACTGGGTTCCAGCCGATGGCTGGAACAACTCGGCTTCCGTTAACTGGAGCAGCTACAAGGGCAGCACAATACCCACCGAGACACTCGTGCAGGCGATCGCACAGAGCAGCATCAGGCGCGGCAAACTATCGCTGACCGCCAATGTGGCTTTGGGCGAGTGGCAGCGCCTAGGTAGCCGCTCAACGAACCGGAGCTTCAATATCAGCGTCGTGAGGCAATTCAGATGAGACGAATATCCCGGTTTGGCGTAGGACTTGCCTTGGCCGCGACGCTGCTGCTGGCAACGGCTTGTGCCGAACAGGCTCCTCGCCCGAGCCCAGATAGCGACGAAACCGCAGCAGCCCCATTGGTATGGCCAAAGCCTCCGGCACAAGAACGCATTCGCTATCTGCGCAGCGTGTCCGGGCCGCAAGACTGGGGGATCAGCCGGTCGTTCTGGCGCCGCCTGGTGGATGCCTTGAGCGGCAACGGCAAGGAGCTTTTCATGCGGCCGAGCGCCGTGGCAGAGCGCGATGGCGTTCTGTATGTGGCCGATCCGGGCGCACAGGCCTTGTGGATTCTCGATGCGCAGCGTGATCGCTATGCCCGAATCACGAGAATCGGCGAGCAGGGGCTGGTCTCGCCGGTGGCGCTGGCGCTGGGATCGGGTGGCACGGTGTTCGTTGCCGACACGGTGTTGAAAAAAGTATTTTTGCTCGATCGCGAAGGCATCTTGATCCGCTCATTCGCCACGCAGGGGTTGGAGCGTCCGGCGGGACTTGCCTGGGACGAAGCGGCACAGCGGCTCTTCGTGCTCGATTCGCTGAGACACCGGGTCGCGGTGTTCGATGCCAACGGCGCCTTGCTGCACAATCTCGGCGAAAGCGGTAGCCAGAACGGGCAGTTCAATCATCCGACCCACCTTGCGCTCGACGCGAGCGGGACACTGCTGGTCAACGATGCGCTGAACTTCCGCGTCCAGGCGATCGACCCGAAGGGCCGCTTTCTCTGGAAGTTCGGCCAGGTCGGCAACGGTGCCGGAGACTTTGCCGCGCCCAAGGGCATCGCTAGCGATAGCGCCGGCCATGTGTATGTCGTCGATGCCTTGTTTGATGCGGTGCAGATATTTGATCGGCAAGGTCAACTGTTGCTGGCATTCGGCGAACATGGCGCCGGACGCGGCCAGTTCACGCTGCCCAGGGGTATTTACATCTCGACCGAAGACAAAGTGTATGTAGCCGATGCCTACAACCGGCGTGTGCAAATTTTTCTGGGGGCCATTGCAACGGCTGAAACAGTAAAGGAAAAAGGGAAATGAGCCACGAATTCTCGCGCAGGGCGTTACCTGGCCTCGCAAACGGTGGGAGAGCCGGGCTGCATTTTGTTGCTCTTGTCGCGGCAATCCTGGCCGCTGCGATTCCCGCCACGGCAGGAACTACCATTGCCAATACGAAGCATAATCTCACGCCGTCTGGTCCGGGCACCTTCAAAGCGCCTGAAACAACGGGGCTGTGCGTGTTTTGCCACACGCCGCATAACGCCAGCCCGACGCGCGCTTTGTGGAACCGGGCGCTGTCCGGCGCGACTTACACACTTTATACAAGCACTACCCTCAAAGCGACGCTCGACCAGCCCACCGGCAGTTCGCGTCTGTGCCTTTCCTGCCACGATGGCACGCTGGCGATGGGTACACTGAGGAACGCGAACAATGGCGTTCAGCCAACACTCGGCGTGCTGACCGGAACAGCCCTGCTCGGCACCAATCTCTCCGACGATCATCCGATCTCTTTCCTCTATGATAGCGCGCTGGTCGCGAGCCGTGGCGAACTGGCGAACCCATCGAGTTTGCCCAATACGGTTAAACTCGACCAGAACAATCAGATGCAGTGCACCAGTTGCCACGACGCGCACGAAGACCGGCATCCGAACTTCATGCGCATGGATACGCGCTACGGCGCGCTGTGCCTGAGCTGTCACACGCCGACCGGGTGGAGCGGCACCACCCATGCCACTTCTCTGGCCACCTGGAACGGCGTGGGCACCAGTCCATGGCCGGCCAGCGCCTCTCCGACATCGACAGTCGCCGATAATGCTTGCGATAGCTGCCACCGTCCCCATACGGCCGGCCAGGGCAAGTCGCTCCTGGCGCAAAGCGGCGAGGTGGCGAATTGCACCGTCTGCCACAGTGGCACCGTTGCCACGAAGAATATCCAGGCCGAATTCGGCAAAATATATTACCATCCGATCGAAAACTTCGCCGATTGGACTCATACGCCGAAGGAAGATATGACGCTGGCCCCACCGCGCCACGTCACCTGCGCAGACTGTCACAACGCTCATGCCGCCAATGCCAGTCCCGCCAGCGCGCCGAATGTTCCCGGCCCCCTGCTGGGATCGCGGGGCATTAGTCAAGCTGGTTTAACGGTGCCATCGGCGGCCTTCGAATATGAGGTCTGCTACAAGTGCCATGGCTTGAGTTCGGCGGCGACTGCCGGTCTTACGCGTAAGGACAATATTCGTAACGCACGGCTGCTGTTTGATCCGGTCAACCCGTCCTACCATCCGGTGGCGGCAGTAGGAAAAAATGCGTCCATCCAGAATTTCATGCCGGGATACACCGCATCAAGCCGGATCGCCTGCTCGAGTTGTCACAACAATGACACTTCGGGCGGTCCGGCGGGTACGCACGGATCAAGCTTTCAACCGATCATCAAGGGCCAATACCTTACCGATCAAACCGTGAACGACCCCCCGTTGCTGGCTTACGCGCTTTGCTTCAAGTGTCACGCTAGCGCCCCCTATCTGGCAGATGTGCCCGGAAAATTTCCTCATGCATTACATGTGGTGACGAATAAGGAATCTTGCGCCGCCTGTCACGATGCGCATGGCTCGCGCCAATATCCCCACCTGATCAATTTCATGCTTTACGATCGGAATGGTACTCCCGTCGTCACCCCTTCGACTGTGCAGCACCGTCTGGAATACAACAACGGGCAATGCTATCTGATGTGTCACGGGGTGAACCACGAGCCTTCGACTTACCCGTACCCATGAACGCCCTGCCGCGCTTCCTGATGGCAGGCATGATCCTCGCTATGACCGCTTGCGTTGCGACGCCGACGAAGAGTGTGGAGCCAGCAGTTCAGCAGGTATTCCCGCCGCCGCCGGCTGAGCCAAGATATATTTTCGAGCGCAGTCTGTATGGCAGTAGCGACTTGGTAGAGAAATCCAGGGAAAGCAGTTTGCTGACCCTGCTGGCCAGAAAAAACAATGGCCAGGAAGATATTGGCGAGGGCATGGCCAGACCGCAGGCGCTCGCCGTCCATCATGGCCGCGTATTCCTTGTAAATTCGCTGGATAGTCCAATCAGCGTTTTCGATATTCCCAACAAGAAATTTTTCAGAGTTGGCGAGAATCGCCCAGGGGTCTTGCAAATGCCATCCGGTCTGAGTGCCGACCGTGCCGGCAATCTGTTTGTCGCTGACGCCAAGGCAAATGCCATATTGGTATTCGACAAGGAAGGGCATTATCTCCACCGCATCGGCGGCCCGAAGTGGTTCTCGCACCTGACGAACGTGACGGCGGATCCGAAAGTCAATCGCGTCTATGCCATCGACGTGAGCGACGCAGGCCATCGAGTGCGTGTCTTCGATTCGCTCGACGGCCGGCATCTGTTCGATTTCGGCACGCGAGGCCATGGCCCCGGCGAATTCAATATGCCCTACGATCTTGCGGTGGGCAAGGATGGCAGGCTGAACGTTGTGGACAGCGGTAACTTTCGCGTGCAGATATTCGACCACGATGGAAAGTATCTGAGAAGCTTTGGCTCTGCCGGCAAGCAGCCGGGTCAGTTTACGCGGCCCAAGGAAATCGCCGCCGATGCCGAAGGTAACTTGTATGTCGTGGATGGCGCGTTCTGCAACGTCCAGATATACGATCCGGATGGCAAATTCCTGTTTTTTATCGGCACTCATGGAGAAGATGGCGGTGCCGTGAAATACATGATGCCAACAGGAATTGATATTGACGAAGACGGCAGAATCTATTTCGTCGATCAATGGTATGGGAAAATAGACATTTTTCGCCCGTTGCGCGTGAGGGTTGAGAAAAAGAATCCGCCCCTCAGCAGCAAAGAGAAACTCTCTAGGAGCCTGTCGGACTTATGATGAATCGGCTGCGAATCCGCCGGGGCGGTCCATATTTCACCGTTTTTTTGGTCAATAGAACGACTATTGACCTGCAAAACCGGCAAAATCTGTCCTCGCCCAGGCGAATTCTCGCTTCGATCCCCATAAGCCCGACAGGCTCCTAGTGGAATAATTTCAAATATAAGGTCTGAATAATTTTGAGAATGGCCCAAAATATGCATCCCGTCCGAAACGAACCGCTCGTTTTGTTTCATGTCAAATGGGTGGCGAAAATCGCCTTGAGCGTAGGCGCTATCGCCTGGGTAGGGCTGCTGCTGGCAATATTCCTGGTCACGGATGAGAATGGCACCGATTATGCCCACATTATCTCCAACCACAGCCTGACCAGACAGAACCTGGGACCGGCCATTCTTGTTTTTGGCCTGGTGATGGTGGTCATTGCCTCTATCGCCACCTGGTTTATCGCGCTCTACAGTAGTTTTCGCATCGCCGGGCCTCTCTTCAGATTTTCTCAAAACCTGAAAAGTATCATCGAAAACGCCTTCGCGGTACCCATGGCGATACGGCAAACCGATATGCTCCAGCTTGAGTGGAGAGAGTTTGACGCAAGCCAGGCCAAGCTGCGCGAACATTATGGTAATCTGCGTGAAGCGCTCGATCAGTGCGAACAAACCTTGCAACCGGGGGCCGAGCTCGACACGGCTTCCTTGCGTCAGGCGCTTGCCAGGCTACAGGAGGTCGAACGCCGTGTTCAGCTATAGAGCGCTATTCGCCTGGTTCGCCAGCGCAATTCTCCTGTGTGCCGTCACCTGGATATATGCCGGCTTTGGTGGCAAAGCGCATCTGTCGGATCAGGTTTGCAGCAACTGCCATTTGTCAGGCAAGGATGTGGATCCGGCCCAAGCCAGCAGGTTGATCGCTTCTCAGGAGATGTTGTGCGGCGTCTGTCACAAGAATGTCAAGCGGATGAGTCATCCTACCGGCTTCGCGCCGAAGGGCAAGTTGCCGGCGGGGTTTCCCCTGGACTGGAAGAACGACATGACGTGCAGTACCTGCCATGATATTCATGGAACGAAGCCCGGCTTGATCCGTGGCGAGAGGCGCGGCAAGGATCTGTGCCTGGCCTGTCACGACACCGCATTCTTTAATAGTATGAAGGATGCAGGGGTTTCTCTGCAGCAATCAGGGCATGTCATTCCCAATATGGCGCAGGGAAACATGAACACCGGAATCGATGCCCTGTCGCTGCAATGCATGGGTTGCCACAACAGTCAAACCGATGCCGGCGGCATCAGGGTTGGCCGAACCGGAATTGTCCGCCACAGCAGCGGCGGAGCGAACCATCCTATTGGAATTCCTTATCCTGTCATTTCCAGAAACCGTGAATTTCGCCCCAAGAGCATGCTTCCGAAGGCGATCTGGCTACCCGATGGCAAGTTGAGTTGTGTGTCTTGCCATCAGCCCTACAAGAAGGAGCATGGACAGCTCGTCATGCCCAATGATCGCTCATCCCTGTGCATGCAATGCCACGATCTATGAAACCACTGCCAATAATCAGTAAAATCCATCATCGACGCAAACTTTACTACGTCGATGAAACCCTTCAGAAATTCCTGCTGATCGGGCTTGTGGTTCTCGAAGCGGTGCTTGCGGCAGGATTGGCCTGGATGATGTTCCGGCACCTGAACCAGATCATCGAAGAAAACCTGTATCGAGTGCACTTGGCCGATACCGTTCCCATGCTGGCCCAGTTAATGCATGAAGCATTAATTCTGCTGGGCATATTTGGTGCGGCGAACCTGATTGCCTTGGTGGTGGTTGATTTCATCTGGCGGCGCTATGTATATTCGATATTGCGCCTTTTCATGCAGTTAATGGGCAAAACCTATCATCTGGACTTTACGGTCGACCCGGAAATCAGCGATCAGCATCAGATCCTCGACCTGGCTGAAACCCAGAGAGATCAGGACAGAACTCGGCTCACTGCAATTCGTAACCAGCTATCATGCCTGGAACCCGAAATGCTGGCGGCAAACGATGAACATGCCCTGCGTGAAGTGCTAAAATCTTTGGATGAGCTTTTACCACAGACGGCAACGACACCGATCAATGGGACACCTGCGAGATGAGTGTCGCACGGCATTAACCATTATTTCTCTGCTGCTACGGTAATCTCTCCGACAAACATCACTTCGGGGAAGGTACGTAAGAGTTGCTGGCTGTAGAAGTTCTTCATTATTGCGCCCTCTTCAAACTTGACCTGATTGCCGGGCTTGACGGCGACCACAGGGCCGACAATCCAGGCATTCTGGTTGTTTCTGAATATTTCGACATAAGTGTAAGCATCGGTATTGAGAGAACTGATGACTGTGCCTTCGGCTGCAATAGCCGCGGATATCAAGGTGCCGGAGAGGACGACTCCGCAGATCAGTCGAACGAGATATTTCATGAGATTCCTTCAGGGTTCTTGATGCAGAAAGTGTCCATATTCAGGAGACTCATGCGCCGCATAGCCAGAGAATACGATCACCCATAGGGTTTTCAACGAATAGTAATTTTTGGCAGGTGCGCGAAATCGTGTCCAACCCTGACTGCATAATATCCAATTTCAATGACAAGAAAAGCCCGCTATCCTGATGCAGAAGAATAGCGGGCTTTATCGTTACTGCGCCAAAATCCAGGTAACTACAGCCTTGATATCGGCTTCATTCGTGGTCTTGATCTTGACGTGTTCTTCTTCCTCGCCGTCGACCTTGATCTTGGGGCCTGTCGTGACGTGAGTGTAAAGCTTCTGCTCGGCATCCGCCTTGCCCTTGTATTTTGCGGCGGTTTTCTTGAACGAAGGGCCGTCTTTATCTTTATCAACGGCATGGCATTTGAGGCATTTGCTATCCTTCATCAAGGCTTCCCTGCCGGCATCGTCGAGCGCAAATGCGGCAGAGGAAGTCAGGGCGAGCGTGGTAAAAGCAAGAAGCGTCAATTTCATTTTGTTCATTTTATTAGTCCTGTATGTAATATGAAACGTTAAGTTACGATGGTAAACCTACAACCTTTCCGTAAGGTGGGCCGCAGATGGAGTGGATTTTGAATCGATATACCGCTTGCGGCAAACCTGTGCCGAACGCGGTAGGTGACAAAAAGTGTAGATTATCCATGTTCGAGTGTTTATCTTTGGCTATCCATTAACCGGGCTAATTGGGCAAACTATTTTTCTGGTTCCAGTTTCTTCATTTTTTCCCAAAGGGTCTTGCGGCTGATGCCGAGCGCCGCAGCCGTTTCGGCGATACGGCCGTCCTTGGTTTTTAGAACTTGTTGGATATAGCTGCGTTCGTAACCATCGAGATATTCGTTGAGCGAAGAGAGCTCGTCCGGTTTCGCCAATTCTTGCGGCTTGTTGAATAAGGCTTCCGGTGTCAGCACCGCCTGGCTCGAAAGGACACAGGCCCGTTCCAGGCAGTGCTTCAGTTCGCGAATATTACCTAGCCAGGGATGGTCGAGCAGCGCATGTTCGGCGGCAATGGTGAGGGATCGTCGCGCCCGGCCATGCTGAACGGCCTCGGCATCAAGCAGTATCCCTGTCAGCCACAGGATATCCTCCTTGCGCTCGCGTAGTGGCAGGACATTGATTTCGATGACATTGATGCGATAGTACAAGTCCTCGCGAAACTCACCGATCTCGACCATTTTCTTGAGATTCTTGTTGGTCGCGCAGATCAGATGAATGTCGACGGGAATCGACGTTTCGCTGCCGATACGCACAACCTTGCGCTCCTGAATTGCTCGCAATAATTTCACCTGCATGGAAAGCGGCATGTCGCCAATTTCGTCGAGGAACAGGGTGCCCCCATCGGCTTGCTCGAAATAGCCTTTTTTGTCGCGGATGGCGCCCGTGTAGGCACCTTTGACGTAGCCGAAAAGTTCCGCCTCGATCAGGGTCTCGGAGATCGCGCCGCAATTGACGGCGATGAATGGCAGCCGCCATTCCGGATCGCGCTGGCGGTGCAGTGCGCGCGCGACTTCTTCCTTGCCGACGCCGGATTCACCGGTGACCAGCACAGAGGTATTGTCCAGAGCCAGACGCTGCAGGATCGCTTCGATGTTGCGCATCGCGCTGGATATGCCGAGGGTGTGCTTGCCGTCCAGACCGGTGATGTCCGGGCGCGCCTGCGCGCAGATCGTTCTGATTTTTTCGATCAGCACGCGGATGTCGAGCGGCTTGGTCATGTAGTCTTCGGCGCCCAGTTTGAGCAGGCGGACGGCGCGATCGATAGCGCCATAACCGGTGATGAAAATGTAGGGCGGCAATTCAAGACCGGTAGCGCGCAATTCCTCGAACAAATGCTCGCCATCGCAGTCCGGCAGCATAATGTCGCTGATAACGATGTTATATTTGTCCTGTATCAGTGACTTACGTGCGGCCTCCCCGGTTTTGAACCAGATACATTCGAATCCTTCGAGGCCAAATCGGTCAGAGACCGCTTCGCCCATGATTTCGTCATCCTCGATCAGGCAAATGCGATAGGATTTCATGCTGAAGCACTTTCACCGAATGGAAGGGTGACGAAAAAACGCATACGGTCGCTGTTTCGGTCCAGGTTGATGTGACCGCCAAGTTGTTGAACGATCTGATAGGTGACCCAGAGGCCCAGGCCATGACCGTTCTCAGTCATTGGCGAAAAAGGCTCATAGAGATGTGCGGCCTGTTCGGCAGTTATCTGCTTGCCATCATTTTCAACGCTCAATAGCAATTCGTCGCCAGTCGCATCGATGTAACAACCGACCATTCCCTTGTGCTGGGCGGCCTGGATGGCGTTGAGAAGCAGATTGATCAGTAACTGACGCACAGGATTGGCCTGAAGAGGCAAGGGCTTGGCAATACTCGATCCCCAGTCGAAGTTGATCCCCTTTTTCTGCGCCTGATGGATCACCAGACTGCGGATGTCTTCGAAATCCTGTGGGTCGAGATCGCGGCTCTTGATGCGTGACTCGACCAGCAGTGCTCCCACGGTTTCCTTGATCTGCGAGAGGCCGCGCTCAATCAGGGAGATCGTCTTGGCAGTTCGAATGTCGAATTCGCGATTGCCGTTTTTGCCATGACTCTTCAAGGTGTCGATGGCGGTGAGCATCCCGCCAAGCGGATTGTTGATCTCGTGGGCCACTCCGGCCGCCAGGCGACCGACGGCTGCCAGGCGTTCCGAATGGATGATCTGCTGTTCCAGCGCTTCCTTGGCATCCTGTTCCTGCAGCCTGCGCCGATAAGCCGTGAAAAGTTGTCCCACCTCATCATCATAAGCATAGATATGCAGTTGCGGATCGTGGGCGGGGCCTTGGCCAATCTCTTTCATCCACTCGGCAATCATTATTAGCGGACGTGACAGGCGCTGCCCCCAATACCAGTTGATCGGTAACAGAAGCGCCAGCACCAAGAGTCCCACCATGCCTCCACGCTGGGCAATGCCCAGGAAACGCGGCACCAGTACATCCTTGGAGTGGATGACGACCAGCGTGCCATAACGGCGCCCTTCATTGACAATGGGCGCTGCGACGAAGATATTATTCTCATCCTGCATATTAAAGCTTTTGGCATTGGTGTTTTGCGATGAGGAGATGCGTTTGGCCAAGACGGCATACTCCGGTGGGAGCTGCTCGATACTCGCTTGAATCGGAATCGCTTTGGGTCGGGTGGACACGAAAACTCGAAGCTTGTTGTCGAGGACGAAAATAGTCTTCGGCACTAGAACTTCCTTGATATTCGAATCAACGAGAGGCGCATTGATAATTCCAAAGGCTTGCCAGACATCGTCTTCCAGCAGGGGCAGATACAAGACGTCGGCCAATCTGTGACTCAGGTTGGTAGAACTGACCAGCAAGTCCGCACTAAAATCCTCGTAGGCCCGAAGCATTAGCGAGCCCGAGACGACCAGCGTGGTTGTGACAATGAGAACGCTTCCCCATAAGGGTATCTTGTAGCGGAAACTTAGGTCCAGAACGCGTTTCATTCTTCGCCCAATGCCTTTTTCATTTGAACCAGGCTCTCGTAATTCTTCTCTTCCCCAGAAATAAATCCATCGAGGTTCATCCGTTTAAGCAATTTCAAGCCTTCGGGATCTTGCGCCATGCCGACCAGCACTTTTTGCATGTCGGCGAATTCTTCTTTGCTGACGAAATGATTGGCGACCAGAGGCGGGGCGCCAAATTCCTGCGACATGGAGACGATATGTGTTTGCAGGGTCAGTTCTGGATGATCTCTCACCATGGCATCCCAGGCGAAATTGTCGACTTCAGCGGCATTGGCGAGCCCCAATATCACGGCTTCGACGCTCTCGCGATGCACTTGGGTGAAAAATACCTTGCGAAAGAATCGCCTCGGGTCTTCTCCGGCTTTCATCAACGTGTAACGGTGTTCGATGTGGCTGTTCGAAGTCGGGTCGGCAAAGACCAATACTTTTCCCTTCAATTGTAGGAGCGTAGTGGTCTGCGTATCGCCGACAGGGACAACCAGATAGGAAGTGAAGAAGGGCCTCCCTTTGTATAGCGGAACGGCAAGCAGGCGTACCGGGTACCCGATCGAGGCATTGGGATAATCCGTGACCCAGGCAAAATCCAGTTTTCCTACGTGTAGTTGCACGATAGAGTCAGGGAATTTTCTGTTGTTGACGAATTCCACCGGGCGATGCAGTTTGTTCTGGAGATATTGTTGCCAGTCGGCAATCAGCGAGAACTGAGTGAAAGTCGCTTTCATCGGCAGGGCAATGCGCAACGGTCGCAAGTTTCCATCAGCCCAGGCGCTGGCGGAGAACAGCAAAATACTGGCGAGCAGACAGCGTGCCCAGAGGAACCGGTTAGCAGTGTTACAAAAAGGTAACTTTTCTTGTTTCATGATTTTTAAGTGTTACAAATAAGTAACACTTCTGTTTCCGCTAGCAATAATGGCTAAAATTCCTGGCATGGCGAAATCTGTAGGGCCACAGCCTTTCTTCTCAAAATGCAAAGCTCCGGGAAAGTTTCTGGCATATTTCCAGAGCATTCAAGCTGAAGTGAATCTCTACAAGCAATAACTGCGCCATGATGTGCGGCACGGTGACGGCGCAGGGAAAGCGAATGGAGCGTCGCTATGTGTATTCGTGGGAAGTTGGCGACTTCCGATCCCCGCCTTTGCGCTATGAGCGAGCCAGTGGGCGGGTAACCACCCGACTTGGCTTATTCCTCCCCAGTAACGGCCCAACGATCCGAGCTACCCCGCTTCCAGGTTATCTTGTCGACGACTTTGCAAAAATCAGAATTCGGCATTGCATATTCATGTTACAAAATTGTAACATCAAAACCAACGGAAAACAGGTGTTTTTCGTTGGGATAACCGTAGCACTCTCGAAATTTTCATGGAAGCCTAGCCGCCTTTCGGCCCCAGAGAGGGCAAGATGAAATTGAAACGCGCGATGTAGTTTGTGGTCGGGAGGATATTGGGAGGGCAGGCAATGGCATGGAACGGGAGTGAATACCGCAAGCTATTCGACAAGAACCCCGAAAACAGATAGCGGGTAGGGTGGGCACGTCTTCGTGCCTACGCGGGGAAACCT
>PFJY01000138.1 GCA_002784065.1 Hydrogenophilales bacterium CG_4_10_14_3_um_filter_58_23
CTTTTAGTCGAGAAAGAAGATTCACAACGATCGACGTATAGGTCAAACCTTGGTGAGTCCCCCGGCATAGCCGGGGGTTTACCTTGTTAAATTAATCCAATCATTGTTGAACGGTTAACCCTTCTCAACACGCGATGGCCCGAGAGGATAGGCCGGAAAATCATGTTCTGAAAACAGCGAGTAACCGCCCGATTTACACTCAAGGCCACACCACTACTAATGGCCTACTACTAATAATGGCCTGTTGCATGGCCATTGGCCCGAGCATACAATCTTTATCGTTATCAATCATTGGATACCCGGATTTAAGAAAATGGCACTTAAAAACATAAAATCAGGCACCCGCCTGGGTATTAGGTTTGGTGCGATCACCTTGCTGACATTCGTAGTTGGGCTGATAGTATGGGAAAAGTTGGGAACAGTTGAAACTCAATGGAAGGCTTTCGGGAAAACCACCCTGGTGAAAAAAAGCGCCGTCATGGACGGGTACATCAACCTGGGTAACGGCATATACCACTTCAAGAACTATATTCTGCGGGGCCGCGACTACAACGCCAAATTTATGCAGGACATGGATGCACTGGACAAAATCGAGCAGGTATACCATGCCACGGGAGCCACCTCGCCTGAAGAGGAGCGCCTGATCAGAGTCATCAAGGACAACACCAGGATTTATCGCGATAGGATGACCCAACTGGTCGATTTAAAATCCAGAGGACTGGAAATTACCGAACTCGATAAGGCCGTAGCGGGGGCAGACAAACCCCTTAAGGAGGCTGTAGCCAAATTATTCCAGCTGACAGAAAGTAACGTTCAAGAAGAAAACAAAAGGCTCTCCGGACTGATATCGATGATGCGGTGGGTGCTGGGGGTGGCAGGAATACTAGTGATAATTCTGTCAGCCATTCTGTCCTTCTTCATTGCCCGCAGCGTCACTGGCCCGCTCAACCAGATGCGATTTACCATCAGCGAGGTCGAGAAAAACGGCGACTTAACCCGGCGCATCCCGGTCGACACCGAAGATGAAGTCGGGCAAACCGCCAAGGCCTTCAACCAGCTCATGGCCGCCTTGCAGCAGACTCTCGGCCAAGTACTCGACAGCGTGGCCAAGGTCTCGGATGCGGCACAAAGCCTGTCGTCCTCATCCGGTCAGGTAGCCACCAGCTCTTCATCCCAGAGCGAGGCGACCTCTTCGATGGCGGCTGCGGTCGAGGAAATGACCGTCAGCATCGGCCACGTTTCCGACAGTGCGCGCGAAGCCGTTGACATTTCCCGCAAATCGGGAATGCTCTCCACCGAGGGTGGAGAAATTATCAACCAGGCCACCTCGGAAATGTCGCAAATCGCCGAAACCGTGCGCCACACCGCCCAAGCCATCGAAGAGCTAGACCAGCATTCGAACAAGATTTCCTCTATCGTCCAGGTCATCAAGGACGTCGCCGACCAGACCAACCTGCTCGCGCTCAACGCGGCGATTGAGGCCGCTCGCGCCGGTGAGCAAGGCCGGGGCTTTGCAGTGGTGGCCGACGAAGTGCGCAAACTGGCGGAGCGCACCACCAAGGCAACGGAAGAAATCACCCAGATGATCGCCTCCATGCAGCACAGCGCCCAGGCAGCGGTTTCCACCATGGGTGCTGCGGTCAGCCAAGTCAGCGGCGGCGTGGCGCTGGCCAACCGGGCCGGCTCATCCATCGTTCAAATCAAGAACGGTGCGGAGCAAGTGGTCGAGGTTGTCAACGACATTTCCTCCGCGCTGGCCGAACAGAGCAGCGCCAGTAACGACATCGCCAGCCAGGTGGAAAAAGTGGCGCAAATGACCGAGGAGAACAGCGCCGCCGCAGCCGAAACCGCCAGCGCGGCAAATAATCTGCAAGAATTGGCGAACAACATGCAAGCCGCAGTGAGCCGGTTCAAAATATAGGATACGTTTTCCGAGAGGACCACTCTTTCGCTGGAACTATACGATATGATACTGAAAAAAATCCTGCCTGCCAGGCCCGACTGAGGTTCGGGATCAGGACTTTTCACGGAGAGCAACAACATGTCACAACTCTTGAAAAACATTGACGCCCGCACCAAGCTGGCCGGCACCAACAAGCTGGAGATACTGCTGTTCACCCTCGGCACGGACAGCCGCACTGGCCGCAGGGAAACATTTGGCGTTAATGTTTTTAAAGTGCGCGAAGTCATGCGCGTGCCGGCAATCACTCACGCCCCGGATATGCCGTCCTCGGTTGAAGGCATGGTCAGTCTGCGCGGCATCCTGGTACCGGTTGTCGATCTGGTTAAACATGCCGGCGTGGAAACCGGCCAAAAACCGGAAATCATGATCGTCACTGAGTACAATGGCCACACTCAGGGTTTTCTGGTGGAAACGGTGGACACCATCCTGCGCCTCGACTGGGCGGCCATGCGCGTCCCACCCGACATGCTCACCACGCAGATGGGGGGTCTGGTCACCGCAGTCACCGAGCTGGCGGACGGTCGTCTGGTAATGATGATGGACGTGGAAAAAGTCCTTTCCGAAACCAGCCGTTACGATGACGAATACCTGTTCAACGACATCCGACCCATTGAGGTGGAAAACCGCACCATCTTTTTTGCCGACGACTCGTCCGTCGCCAGAAAACAGATCTCGCGCACCCTGGATGCCCTGAGCATCCATTACATCAGCGCCAATAACGGCAAGCAGGCGTGGGATGAACTGCAAAAAATTGCTGCTCAGGCTGACGCAACTCATGTTCCGGTCACCAGCTTCATCCAGCTGATCCTCACCGATGTGGAAATGCCGGAAATGGACGGTTATGTGCTCACCAAACACATCAAAAGCGATTCTCGCTTTGCCGGCATTCCGGTCATCATGCACTCCTCCTTGAGCAGCGAAGCCAACCAGCAACTTGGCCGATCGGTCGGCGTGGATGACTATGTTCCGAAATTCGAACCCCATAAGCTGGCGGCCACGCTCACCCAGTTGTTAAGCGAACCTGTTACATAAATGGAAATAGTATGGAAAAAAACAACCCACTCCTCGATGCAGTGGATGCCAGAACCAAACTGGCCGGCTCCAACAAGATGGAAATCCTGCTCTTCACATTGGGGAGTGGAGAAGTTTTCGGAATCAACGTATTCAAGGTACGTGAAGTCTGCCAGACTCCCAAAGTCACAAAATCCCCCAATATGCCAGATGGCGTCGTGGGAGTGATCTCCCTGCGCGGCAATATCATCCCGGTCATCGCGCTGGCCAAGATCATCCATCTGGACGAAGTACCGGAAGACACCGGGCACACCATGATCGTCACCGAATACAGCCGCCATACTCAGGGCTTTCTGGTGCATGATGTCGACCGCATCATTCGCGTCGATTGGGACAAGGTCAACCCCCCTCAAACAATGCTAACCGGCAACGATGGCCTGATCACCGCGATCACGGAACTGCCGGACGGGAAACTGGTTTCAATACTCGACGTCGAACAGATTCTGGCCAACGCCATTGGAATCGAACCCGTACCCGACCTCGTCCCGATCGAGACAGACACAGAGCCGGCGATATTTTTTGCAGATGACTCCGCGATCGCGCGCAAGGAAATCGTCATGGTGCTGGACAAGCTGGGCGTTAAATACCAGCAGGCCACCAACGGCATGGAAGCCTGGGAAAGGCTGCAGAACATGGCCGCCCGTTCCCAGCAGGATGGCTCCACGGTGTACGACCAGATCAAGGTCATTCTCGTGGACGCGGAAATGCCGGAAATGGACGGTTATGTCCTGACGAAAAACATCAAGGCAGACAAGCGATTCGAAGGCATTCCGGTGGTTATGCACTCATCGCTCTCTTCGGAGGCCAACCGCGACATGGGCAAGCGCGTAGGCGTGGACGCCTATGTCGCCAAGTTCGATCCGGGCGTTCTGGCCGACACGTTACGTCCCTTATTACTCAGATAGATTGGCCGATGAAGCACAACCGCAAGTATTTTCCAATTCAGGTATGAGCCTGAAGCGGTGTCGATCCGGGTGATTCAATTGTTCAGATTGACCGGGTTAAAAAA
>PFJY01000247.1 GCA_002784065.1 Hydrogenophilales bacterium CG_4_10_14_3_um_filter_58_23
TCGAGAAAGAAGATTCACAGCGATCGACGTATAGGTCAAACCTTGGTGAGTCCCCCGGCATAGCCGGGGGTTTACCTTGTTAAATTAGGGTATCGGATCATATCCGCCCGGATTCCGGGGGTGACAACGGCAAAGCCTTTTTATTCCAAGCCAGCCGCCTTTGAAAGCGCCGAACTTGGCTAATGCTTGGCAAGAGTATTCGGAACAAGTCGGAGTAAATCGGCAACGCGGCCCCAGCAAGGGGCTGATCGAATATTGATAAACCCGGATCAATCCAATAAACAAATGGTTCATTATCTTCGCACCAACCTTTTTTGCAGGTTATCCATTAGTCGCAAGAACTCTTCTTCTACCTGACGGAATGCATTCCCGGTAAAACTCCTGTGCGCCAAAACAACAATGTCCAAGCTGTCAAATAAATTCTGGTGTCGTCGGAAAATTTCTCGCAGACTGCGCTTGATGTAATTCCTGGTTGCTGCGTGAGTTGCCGTTTTTTTTCGGATAATACCGGTAAATCGTGGGTGATTCAGCGTGTTCGGTTTAGCTAATACACGTAAGTAATCACCATATACCTGACATTTAAACGAAAAAACGGATGAAATTTCATCCGTTTCTTTTAACCGTTTGCTTTTCTGAAAAGCATAGGTAGCAGGCACTGCTAAGCAACACTATACACTGAGTTTCGCCCGCCCCTTGGCGCGCCGTGCTCTAATCACGGCGCGACCGCCACTGGTTTTCATCCTCGCACGAAAACCATGAGTGCGTTTGCGTTTGACAACTGAAGGCTGATAAGTCCGTTTCATTATGTTACCCCAAAAACTTGTTTAGCTAAAACACGTAATTAGACTATCTTTAAGGTGTTTTTGTCAAACGATATTTATACTCTCATCCTGTGGATAAGTTTATCCAAAAAGTTTAGAATAACGACTTGTAGTTGGATTACCCTAACCTCTAATACTTAACCGAAACAATTCCAACGATATTTTATGGAAGCTTTTTGGATTACCCAATGGAAAGTTTTTGGCTTGATTGCGTAAATAAATTTAAAGAGGAGTTACCTCCCCAACAATTTAATACCTGGATCAAGCCGCTTAAGTTCGAATCATCGGACGGCATCCCTCGCCTGATCGCACCAAACCGCTTTATTCTGCAGTGGATTAAAGATAAGTTCCTGGTTCGCATTGAAGAAATGGCAGAAGCCCATTTTTCCGAACACTTGTCGCTGGTGCTTTCCCTACCTGACATCCCAGAAAATAACCCAATACCCCCCACAATAGTTGCAGCGGAAACACCCGTTCGAAAAAATTCAAAACCTGATCAATCCCGCCTCAACCCTCTCTTCACTTTTGCTAATTTTATCACCGGAAAAGCGAACCAACTTGCCCGAGCTGCCGCGATACAAATCGCTGAAAATCCAGGGACTGCTTACAACCCTTTGTTTGTCTACGGCGGGGTGGGGCTGGGTAAAACCCATTTAATACAAGCCATAGGCAATCTAGTCCAAGAACAAAATAGCAAGGCAAAAATCAGCTATCTACATGCGGAGCGCTATGTTTCTGACGTAGTACGCGCTTACCAGCATAAAGCTTTTGACGATTTCAAGCGATATTACCACTCTCTGGATCTGCTGTTAATTGACGATATTCAATTCTTTGCCGGCAAAAATCGTACCCAGGAAGAATTCTTTTACGCTTTTAATGCTCTGATTGAATCTCATAAACAGGTAATCATCACCTGCGATACCTTTCCAAGAGAAATCACGGGGATGGAAGATCGTCTTATATCTCGCTTCGGATGGGGGTTAACTGTTGCTATCGAGCCCCCTGAATTGGAAATGCGAGTAGCAATCTTGTTAAAGAAAGCCAGTGTCGAAGAAATAAAATTGCAAGAAGAAGTCGCTTTTTTTATTGCCAAACAGATCCGATCCAATGTCCGTGAACTGGAAGGCGCCCTAAAACGTGTTCTTGCTTATTCTCGATTCACCGGACATCCAGTCAACCTGGAATTAGCCAAAGAAGCGCTCAAGGATTTACTTGCTGTTCAAAATCGTCAGGTTTCCCTGGATAATATCCAAAAAACCGTTGCGGATTACTATAAAATAAAAATTTCTGAAATGTTTTCTCCAAAACGTTCCAGAAATGTGGCTCGGCCGCGACAAGTCGCAATGTCGCTCGCAAAAGAATTAACACAATTAAGCTATCCGGAAATTGGCGATGCATTCGGTGGACGGGACCACTCAACCGTTATACATGCTTGTCGAAAAATTATAGAGCTAAAAAAATCTGATCCCACAATTAACAGGGACTTTGAAATATTGTTGCAAATTTTACGCTGCTAATCATGTGGATTCAATGTGGATAAAGTCTGTTTTCTTCATGCGGAAAAAAATTAACACCATTTTATCCACAAACCTCAGCAATGTTGCCCACAACCTTACTGATACATTATCGTATTGATTAATAAAGTTAATTATAATTTATACAGATAATTAGTAAAGCTTACTATTATTCTTAGGGAATATATATGTTATTAATTCAAACAAACAGAGATGCCCTATTAAAACCACTTCAATCCGTAATTGGTATTGTAGAAAGACGACATACCATTCCCATTCTTTCCAATATTCTCATCGAAAAAACTGGGGAAAATCTATCAATTGTAGCCACAGACTTAGAAATACAGATTACAGCAACATCCATTTGTCAGGATGAACTTCCAGATTTTTCAATAACCACTTCAGCAAAAAAACTTCAAGATATCTGCCGTGCCTTTCCAGAGAGCTCCCAAATTTCACTGGAAAAAGATGATTCGAGACTGCAAATAAAAGTTGGGAAAAGCCAATTCAATCTTCAGACTTTGCCATCAAATGATTTTCCAAAATTAGTACCCTCCGGAGAAAATAGGTACTGTTTAAAAACAACTCAGAAAACCCTTAAATATCTACTAAATCTTGTTCAGTATGCAATGGCTCAGCAAGATATACGGTATTACCTGAATGGGTTATTACTAGTCGTAGAAAGCAAATTGCTGCGGGTTGTGGCGACAGACGGCCATCGTCTTGGTATGGCGTGTTCCCCACTGGAAAATATAGAGGATACTGAAGAAAGATCGCCCCAGGAGGTGATATTACCGCGAAAAACGGTTATAGAATTGATCAAGCTCCTTAGTGACAAGGATGAAGAAGTAACGATTGAAATTAGCCAAAACCAAACTCGTTTTTCTTTTGCCAATATAATTTTGGTATCAAAAATAGTAGAAGGGAGGTTTCCAGATTATAATCGAGTTATTCCTGCTGACTATCAGAACCACATTCAGATTGATCGTATACTCTTTTTACAATCTCTACAGCGTGCATCCATTCTTTCCAACGAAAAATTTCGCGGTGTTAGGCTAGTATTGACGCAAAATAGCCTGCGTACAATTTGTAATAACAGTGAGCAGGAAGAGGCGCAAGAGGAAATCGAAGTGAGCTATACTGGGGAACCGCTGGATATTGGTTTCAACGTTAATTATTTGCTAGATGTACTTACCAATCTAAACAATAATTCCATTACTCTCTCGTTTGGTGATGCCAACAGTAGCGGGCTATTTACTATCCCAGGTAATGAATATTTTAAATATGTTGTCATGCCAATGCGCATTTAGTTACCTGATTAGTCACATTCCTCAGCCAGCCCATCAATTGGGTATTTTGACCCCCAAAGAGGGCCGAACAAGATGGGTAAGCCCATCTTTTTGACTAGATTTCGTTTCAAAAGCTGGCCGGTTGCGCCTAGCTGAGGAATGTAAATAATCAGGTTTAGTTAAATTGTTTCACGTGGAACCTATAAATAATGTCTGAATATAATTCCGATAGCATCAAAATACTGAAGGGGTTGGAAGCTGTACGCAAACGACCCGGTATGTACATTGGAGATACTAGCGACGGTTCGGGATTGCATCACATGGTATTTGAGACCGTGGACAACTCTATAGATGAGGCGCTTGCCGGACATTGCAATGAGATAAAAGTAATTATTCATCCCGATAATTCTATCAGCGTCCACGACAATGGAAGGGGGATTCCCACCGGAATTAAGGAAGACGACGAATTTAAGCGGTCTGCAGCAGAAATTGTTATGACGGAATTACATGCTGGCGGAAAATTTGACAGTAATTCCTACAAGGTTTCCGGGGGCTTGCATGGTGTAGGGATATCCTGCGTCAACGCCCTTTCAAAATGGCTAAAATTAACTATTCGCCGTGATGGCCAAACGCATTTTATGGAGTTTCGCTGTGGCGCTCCGGTCGAACCACTAAAATTCATTGGTCAGACTGAAAAACATGGCACAGATGTACATTTCTTAGCAGATGCAGAAATATTTGGTTTAGTCGAATTTCACTATGAGATTCTAGCTAAACGACTGCGAGAACTGTCTTTCCTTAATAATGGCGTACACATTGAACTTGTTGACCAACGCACAGGAAAAAGCGATAACTTTGCTTTTAGTGGTGGAGTAAAGGGGTTTGTAGAATATGTAAACCGTAGTAAAGCCGTCCTGCACCCCAAGATTTTTTATGCAATGGGCGAGAAAGACGGCATGACCGTGGAAGTGGCAATGCAGTGGAATGATTCCTATCAGGAATCGGTGCAATGTTTTACTAACAATATTCCACAGCGCGATGGAGGAAGTCATTTAACTGGTCTGCGTAACGCGATGACGCGTACATTAAATACGTATATAGAACAAAGCGAGCAGGCAAAAAAAGCTAAGGTAGAAACTGCAGGCGATGATATGCGCGAGGGATTGACATGCGTTTTATCAGTAAAGATTCCGGACCCTAAATTTTCTTCACAGACAAAAGAAAAATTAGTTTCTTCTGAAGTGATGCCAATAGTACAAGAAATTGTTTCTGCGAAACTGTCAGAATATATGCTGGAAAATCCGAATGACGCCAAAATTATTTGCGGAAAAATTGTCGATGCTGCACGTGCTCGTGAAGCCGCTCGGAAAGCACGTGAAATAACGCGTCGTAAGGGAGTGCTGGATGGTATGGGGTTGCCAGGAAAACTAGCCGACTGTCAGGAAAAGAATCCAGCATTATCTGAGCTCTATCTGGTAGAAGGTGATTCTGCTGGGGGCTCGGCGAAACAGGGAAGGGATAGGAAATTTCAGGCGATTCTCCCCTTAAAGGGAAAAATTCTCAACGTCGAGCGAGCCCGTTTCGACCGGTTGGTGTCCTCCCAGGAAATCGCGACACTGATCATTGCTCTAGGTACAGGAATCGGCAAGGATGAGTACTCGGCAGAAAAACTGCGTTATCACCGCATTATCATCATGACCGACGCGGATGTGGATGGTTCCCATATCCGCACTTTGCTACTCACCTTCTTTTACAGGCAGATGCCGGAACTGGTAGAACGTGGCCACATCTACATAGCCCAACCCCCTTTGTACAAGGTCAAACATGGTAAGCAGGAACGCTACTTGAAGGACGACTATGAATTGAAGCAATATATGCTTCAAATGGCGTTGAGTGAGGCTGAACTGGTTACCGAGGGCGGCAAAGAACCGATAAGCAATGCCGCTCTTGAGGAAGTGGCCAAGGAATTTCTGCTGGCCGAAGCGATCGTCGAGCGCTTGAGCCGTATTATCGCAGAACCGATACTCTACGCCCTGCTTAAAAACATTGTGCTTGACCTAAGTGATCTTGCGTCTGCAAACGAAAGCGCTGAGCAACTTAAAAAAGCATTGGCTAACGAGCAATATACTGTTTCTGCTTACTATGATGAATCGACAGAAAACTGTCGACTGAAGGTCAGCAAGATGGTGCATGGCAATTTACAGATCAGCTATTTGGATCGGGACTTTCAGCAAAGCGGGGACTATGCACAGATATTGAAAACAGCTCAAATGCTGCATGGTTTGCTTAAAGAAGGGGCAAGCATCAAGCGTGGAGAACGATCCAAGCTTGTCAGCGAGTTTAAGGTTGCAATGGATTGGCTGCTGGAAGAAGTAAAACGCGGCTTGGGTATCCAGCGCTACAAGGGTTTGGGAGAAATGAACCCCGGACAACTTTGGGAAACAACTATGGATCCCCAGGTAAGACGGCTACTTAGGGTGCAGATTGAAGACGTAATAGCCGCAGACGAAATTTTTACCACTTTGATGGGCGACCAAGTTGAACCGCGACGTGCTTTTATCGAAAAAAACGCACTTGGAGCAAGAAACCTCGACATCTAATAACTCCCTGCCAAGCTGGGACATCTTCTGCGCCGTAGTTGATAATTACGGCGATATCGGCGTCTGTTGGCGGCTCGCCCGTCAACTGGTCGCCGAGCATGATCTCAAGGTTCGTCTCTGGACGGACGACCTGATCAGTTTTCAAAAGATTAACCCGGAAATTGACCCTCTCCTGCCGGTGCAAGTTTCCCGTGGCGTGGAAATTAAGCAATGGGCAGAATCCAACATGGCTGTTGAGCCGGCAGATGTGGTGATAGAAGCCTTCGCCTGCGAGCTGCCGGCTGCCTATGTGGCCGCGATGGCAAAGAACGGACGCAGACACGCCTGGGTAAATCTGGAATATCTCAGCGCCGAGGAGTGGGTCGACAGTCATCATGGCCTGCCCTCCCCTCACCCCCGGTTACCTCTCATCAAGCACTTTTTTTTCCCGGGGTTTTCCAAAAATACGGGGGGCTTGCTAGTCGAAAAAAACCGCTTGGAACAACGGGCTATTTTCCAGGCAGACATTAAACTACGCACCGCTTTCTGGCAGAAATTGGGTATCCCTGCCCCCGAAAAAAATGAAATCCGGGCTTCCTTGTTCTGCTACGGCAATAATTCAGCGTTAAGCCTGTTCACTGGCTGGGCGAAAGGTGCGACACCGGTCACGTGCCTGATTCCGGAAGGCGTGGCAACGACACAAATATCCGCTTTTTTTGGGGCGCCCCACCCGGAAGAGGGGAACCTTTTCAAAAAAGGGAGTCTTATTGTCAGGGTTTTACCTTTTCTGGAGCAGGATAACTATGACAAGCTCTTGTGGGCATGCGATTTTAATTTTGTACGGGGAGAAGATTCTTTTGTCCGCGCCCAGTGGGCTGCGCGACCCATGGCCTGGCAAATATATCCACAGGAATCCGGTGCACATTGGCCAAAACTGAAGGCTTTTCTGAGCCGGTATTGTTTTGATTTACCCCAGTCAACGGCAGCAGTACTGACGACATTTTTTGAAGCGTGGAACAGGGGTGAAGCGGGCGTTCCGGATTGGGAAAGCTTGTGGAGGCATCGCGCCACTTTGGAAAAGCATGTTCAGGAATGGGCAAACAGACTGATAAAAAAAGTAGATTTGACTACAAATCTAGTAAACTTTTGTAATAATAAGTTAAAATAATCGGCTTTTATCCGCCCAACTTTAATATTTCGCAGGAAGAACCATGAAAACCGCACAAGAAATCCGCCCAGGTAACGTAATCATGATTGGCAATGACCCGATGGTGGTACTTAAAGCCGACTACACCAAATCCGGTCGCAATGCGTCCGTGGTCAAGATGAAAATGAAGAATCTCCTGACCGACTCCCCCAGTGAAGCTATTTACCGAGCTGACGACAAGTTTGAAGTGGTGCAGCTCGAGCGTAAGGAAGTGACCTACTCATACTTCGCTGATCCGATGTATGTCTTTATGGATGCTGATTACAACCAGCACGAAGTCGAACATGAAAATCTGGGTGATGCCATTAATTACTTGGAAGATAGCATGCCTTGTGAAGTGATTTTTTACCAGGACAAAGCCATTTCCGTCGAATTGCCGACCACTGTGGTCCGTGAAATTATTTATACTGAGCCCGCTGTGCGCGGCGATTCTTCCGGTAAAGTTATGAAGCCGGCAAAGGTTGCTACTGGTTTTGAATTGCCGGTTGCTCTGTTTTGCGAGATTGGCGACAAAATTGAAATTGATACTCGAACCGGTGAGTTCAAACGCCGCGTTGCGGCCTGAAATCCAGAAAACACAAGTCGCGGAGAATAAAAAAGGGGCCGAAGGCCCCTTTTTTATCATTACGAATCCGTTAGTCATCGGCAGCAGCAACCGGTTCGATATACCCACATTCCTTCTGAGGACAAACTTTTTCGGTGCCGCGCCGCTTGGTCGTCTTGATGGTCAGTACAGGCCAGCCGCATTTTGGGCAGGGGTCGGCGACAGGAGGATTCCAGACCGCATATTTACAATCCGGATAAGTATTGCAGGAATAAAAAATTTTCCCATAGCGGCTTTTACGTTCGATCAAGCTGCCTTTTTTGCATTCTGGACAGATCACGCCGGTATCCCTGGGCTTCTCCAGAGGTTCGAGGAACTTGCACTTGGGATAAGCCGAGCAACCAATGAACTTGCCATATGCGCCGGATTTTACGTGAAGAGGGCTGTCGCATTTCGGGCATAGGCGCCCTTCCACCACGACCGGTTCGTCCGGCTTGACCTCGCCGTCCATGCTGCGGGTAAAGTCGCATTCAGGATAAGCACTGCAGCCAACAAATTTTCCTCGCTTGCCCAGCCTCACAGATAGCGGCTTGCCGCATTTTGGGCAGGTCTCATCGAGCTGCTCATGGGTAAGGTCCTTGCGCTCGATGTTTTTCTTTTCTTCGATTTGCTGGCTAAAACCCTTCCAGAAATCCGCCAGTACCGGGATCCACTCCTTATCTCCAGCGGCGATCATGTCAAGCTGATCTTCCAGCTTGGCGGTAAAATCATAATTGACATAGCGTGTGAAATGCTCGGTCAGAAATCTGTTGACCACCGAGCCCACGTCGGTGGGGAAAAACCGTTTTTTGTCGAGGTTTACGTATTCCCGGGCCTGTAGTGTAGAGATAATGCTGGCATAAGTAGACGGGCGGCCAATGCCATGCTCTTCCAGATCCTTCACCAGGCTGGCTTCAGTGTAGCGCGGTGGTGGCTGGGTAAAGTGCTGATCGCCATATAGTTTGTCCACTGGAAGCTGGTCGCCGGTTTCAAGTGGAGGCAACTTGCTTTCGCCTTCCTCCTCTTGGTCGTCCTCGCTTTCCAGGTAAACCGCGATGAAACCGGGAAAAACCAGTGTCTGGCCAGAAGCTCGAAATAGCGTGTCTTTATCCGCAACCGCCAGATCCAGACTGACAGTGTCGAATTTGGCCGGACTCATCTGGCAAGCCAGAGCACGCTTCCAGATCATTTCATAAAGCTTTGCTTGGTCTGCTGTAAGAAAGGTTCGAACGTCATCCGGTGTGCGCAGGATCGATGTTGGCCGAATGGCTTCGTGCGCTTCCTGGGCATTTTTGGATTTGTTTTTGAACTGTACCGGCGCTTTGGGCAAATAGTCAGGGTCGAACTTGGCGGAGATGTAATCGCGGATTTCCGCAACCGCCTCGTTGGCGAGGATAACCGAGTCGGTACGCATGTAGGTGATCAGACCAACGGCTCCGCCCCCGGTGTCCACCCCTTCGTAAAGCTGTTGCGCAACGCGCATGGCGCGGTCGGTGGTGAATCCTAGCTTGCGCACGGCTTCCTGCTGCAAGGTAGAGGTGGTAAATGGTGCAGAAGCTTGGCGTTGTTTGCGTTTTTTGTCGACCTGGACGACAGTTGCCTTGCCACCAGCGCGTTGTGAAATATAGTCAACGATCTCCGCCTGCGCGGTTTCCGTGCCGACGCTGAACTGGTTTAGCTTTTCGCCCTTGTACTGGAACAGCTTGGCTGAAAATTTCTGTTTGCCTTTGTGTGAATCAAAATGGATGCTCCAGTATTCCTGGGTCTTGAACGCCTCGATTTCAATTTCACGCTCGCAAATCATGCGCAGAGCCGGGCTTTGTACCCGGCCGGCAGAAAGCCCGCGACGAATTTTGCGCCATAGCAGCGGCGAAAGATTGAAACCGACCAGATAATCGAGCGCTCTCCTCGCCTGCTGGGCATTCACCAGGGGCATGAGGATCTCGCGTGGATTGGCAACTGCCGCCAGCACGGCGGACTGGGTGATCTCATGGAAAACCACGCGCTTGACATTCTTTTTAGCAAGCAGTTTCTTTGATTTCAAAATTTCAGAAAGATGCCACGCAATCGCTTCGCCCTCGCGATCCGGGTCAGTTGCCAGATAGATGTTGTCGGCAAGCTTGACCGCTTTGGTGATCACATCGACGTGCTTGGCATTGCGTTCAATCAACTGATACTTCATTTTGAAGTCGTGCTCGGTGTCCACCGCGCCCTGCTTCGGCACGAGATCGCGCACATGGCCGTAAGAGGCCACAATTTCAAAATCTTTGCCCAAGTACTTTTTCAGGGTTTTGGCTTTGGAGGGGGATTCGACGATAAGGAGACTGGAAGACATGCGCTCTCGCAAAAAATTAGTGGGTTTCGGCGCGGATGATATGAAGAACCGGCAGGGAAAGCAAGGACATGCTGCCCGGTCAGTGCATGGTGGGCTGTGTATCGCCAAACAGCAGGTCCTCGATGAACATGAAGTCGCTGGCCTGGCCTTGGCTCCAGAGCACAATCAGGACAGTCCATTTGACCTGTTCAAGCGAAACACCATGCTCGTTGATCGCCATGATCCGGTCGATAACCCATTCGCGTTGAACGGGATTAAGGATACCGGAAGTTTCGAGAAACAACAGGAAGCCGCGAGACTCTGTCCCGATCTTGGTTTCCTCTGTGTCGGAATATAATCGCTGCGCGCGGGAGTCAGCCAGGCTGGGCAAATAGCTTTGTTGAGCCAGCTTCTCCAAGCCATTGACCCACGCCATGGCTTGGTTAATCTCATCCCGGTCGAAGCCTGCCTCGCTGAGTTCACGGGTCAACGTACCCTCGTCGGGGTAAACATTGACCTCAAAATAATTTTCGAACAGATAAACTAAAATATCGAACATTGTATGGGCTTCAAGTGGTTTTAATGCTGAAATCTTTATTGTATTAGGTAATTAATTGGTAAAGCCCACCGGGCAGGCAGGCTATTCGTCCTTCCAATTCCAATTGTAGCAGCATGGCGCAAATGGTATCGCTCGTCAAGCCGCTGCGCACCGTTAGTGCGTCGATTCCGACGGGGTCAAACCCCAGCGCATCCAGCAGAGGATGACGGTCGTTCTCTGGGGCACCCTCCCCGCTCGCCGTGAGAGGATTCTGCGGTGATGCCCACTTTAGCTCATCGAGAATATCGCTGGCGCACTCGACCAGCTTTGCTCCTTGCTTAATCAAAGCGTGGCAGCCTTTTGAAACGGGTGAGTGAATGGAGCCGGGAATGGCGAAAACGTCCCTTCCCTGTTCAACCGCCAAACGGGCGGTGATCAACGAACCGCTTCGAATTGCTGCTTCAATCACCAGGCAGCCGAGAGACAGACCACAGATAATACGATTTCGGCGCGGGAAGTTGTGTGCCAAAGCGGTTGTGCCGAGGGGGAATTCGGAAACCAGCGTGCCATGCTGCGCCAGATCGTGAGCCAAGGCGTGGTTGCGAGAGGGGTAAACAATATCCAGCCCGGTTCCGACCACGGCGACACTGCTGGACGCGCCATCCAACCCGCCGCGGTGCGCGGCAGCGTCGATGCCCAGCGCCATTCCGCTGACGATGCACAGCCCGCTATCACTTAGATTTCTGGAAAATGATTCGGCGTTCATTTGCCCCTGTGGCGTTGCATTACGGCTGCCGACGACGGCCATGGCAGGCTGATTCAGGAGATCGAGGCGGCCTTTAACATAAAGCAGGGGTGGAGGATCGGGAATTTGCAGCAGGGCTTGAGGGTATTCGGCATCGGCCAAGGTAACGACATGGTTGTGCTCATTACCGAGCCAGGCGAAGAGAGGTGCAAGATTATCCGGGTCAATGCCGCGACGGATGCCCTCAGCCACGTTCTTGCCAACAATGCCTGATAGGGATGCGTAGGATGCGGCGTAAATCTCTTTCGGTTCGCCGAAGGCGCGCAGCAGTTTGCGGTACGACTCGTCACCCAGTCCCGGGATCAGGCTCAAGCCAACCCAGGAAGCAATATCGTCATCGGGCGCGAGCAAATCAGAATAAGCGCCTTTCACCATTGCCCCTTCTCCCAGAGGGAGAAGGTTGGGATGAGGGCAGCCCGCTGGGGGAGAGGTAGAAGAGAGCAAGCGGACATGGTGAGAAGTGATGTCGCCTGGAGGCGCCTACTTTTGGTCATCATTCGGGACGGCGACCCGTTACGGTGTACGCACATCGTCCAGCATTTGCACCGGGCGCTCGCTTTGCATTACCAGGGCATAGGACAGTTTTTCGAAGACGCGAAAGACGAACACCAGACCATAGCGTTCGTCAGGCAGTTTAACGATTTCCGGCGAGGTGTCGTCGTGTTCGCCACGCGCGATGTTTCGGCCATGTCGGTAAAGCGCCAGCACATGGCCGATTTCGAGACCATCCTGCCCACCTTTATTCAAAGTGACAATCGAGCCCTTCCCGACTTCTGCGACGCCGCCATAGGCAGAAACTATCCTGCCGAAAATCGTTTTTTCCGGGGAATGGGGAACATAAGAAATAGTCGCCCCTTCCTTCATTTCCACCAAACGGTCGCCATTATTGATTTCCTGGATGGATTTGGTGATATCTATCGTAGCCGGCGTACCAAACCGGGTGATTCTGGCGTCTCCCAGATAGACCGCTTCATATCCCAGTGTTTCATTGGAATCGGGATCGACCAGCGCCTTGCCTGGGCGGTAAATCTGCCAGTTTAGCGCCCCGCCTTCCATGACGGACTGTACATAGGCGGAATTGCCCGCGCCGAGGATGACCCGGTTCTCCTCGGTGCCGATAATGTAGGGCGCCTTTTTGAGCTCGCCTTCTGCAATGACTAGCGGCTTGCTGAGGAACGGCCCGATCGCCGCCAGCGGAATGCTGGGAATGGCGTTTGTTTCTGCGGGTTCAATCCGGACGCGCGGACTCAGCTTAATCGTTTCGAGACTCTTGACCAGGCGTAATTCTGGCGAACCGCTGGACATATCCAGTACAATCATGTCGCCTGGGTATATCCAGTGCGGGTTCTTGATCTGCTGCTTGTTCATTTTCCAGATTTCCGGCCAGCGCCAGGGCTCCTGGAGAAATTTTCCCGCAATACCCCAAAGCGTGTCGCCCTTGACCACGACGTAGCGATCGGGGTGGCGGTCTTGCAGCGCAATTTCGGTGGCTGTGGATAGCGAACTTAAGCCGAAAAGCAAAATCAGAGCTAAAATAGGCTTTTTCATAAGCGGGCCTCAAAGGGTGAATTATTCCTGGTCGGCATCAACGGGACACGACAATCCTTGACGAATTCAGGGGTTGGGTTAAATTTTGCAGGTAATTGATTAAACAAGCAAGCATTTATGGCCATATTAAATATCATTCATTATCCTGATGAGCGGTTGCATACCGTGGCGATTCCCGTGGTCGAAGTGAATGAGGGAATCCGCAGCCTGGCTGCCGATCTGGCGGAAACCATGTATGCTGCGCCCGGTATTGGCCTCGCCGCAACCCAGGTAAATGTGCACAAACAGGTTATTGTGGTGGATATTTCCGAGGAGCGGAACTGCCTGCAGGTGTTCATCAATCCCCAAATCATTGCCAGCGAGGGAAAAACGGAGCGCGAAGAGGGCTGTCTTTCCGTGCCGGGCATTTATGAAAAGGTCACTCGGGCAGAGAGAATTACTGTGAAAGCACTGGATGTCGAGGGAGAACTTTTTACATTAAAGGCGGAGGGGTTGCTGGCGACCTGCATTCAGCATGAAATCGATCATTTGAAAGGCAAGGTGTTCGTTGAATACCTGTCGCGGCTGAAGTTGAACCGCATTCGCCAGAAGATGGTAAAGCTGATGCGGGAGACCTTATAAGATGGGCGCCTCTAAAAATCCAGATTTCATCCCAACTGCTGCGTTGCGAAAAAGAATTTCTTGCTTACATATCAACCATATGCTGCGCTGCGAAATGCTGCGCTGCGAAATTTTTTCCGCGCCTTGCATTTGGGCGAACTCTGAATTTTTAGAGGCACCTAAATGCGGTTGATTTTCGCTGGCACGCCGGAATTTGCGGCCGCAGCTCTGGCTGCGCTGATTGAAGCAGGGCATGATGTCGCCTTGGTGCTGACTCAGCCGGACCGCCCGTCCGGGCGCGGCATGAGGCTGACGCCCAGCCCGGTCAAGCAATTGGCGTTGCAGCACGGGCTGAGCGTGCTGCAACCCGTGGCTCTGAAGGACGTTGAAGTTCAAGCGCAGCTCGCGGCGGCCAATGCCGACGTGATGATCGTTGCGGCATACGGCTTGTTGCTGCCATCGGCGGTGCTGACCATTCCCCGTCTCGGTTGTCTGAATGTCCACGCCTCGCTATTGCCGCGTTGGCGCGGCGCGGCGCCGATCCAGAGAGCGATCCTGGCGGGCGATCCGGAAACCGGCATTACCATTATGCAAATGGATCGTGGGCTGGATACCGGCGGCATGCTGCTGCGCGCCGCGCTACCGATTGCGGACCATGATACGGCGCAAACCCTGCATGACAAGTTGGCGATCCTGGGCGCATCGAGCATCGTTTCCGCGCTACGGCAACTGGAGCTCGGGACGTTGCAAGTCCAACCCCAGGACGACAGCGCGGCAACCTATGCCGCGAAACTATCCAAAGCGGAGGGTAGTATCGACTGGCGCAAAAGCGCCACCGATCTTGCCCGTGCAGTGCGTGCTTACAATCCTTTCCCGGTGGCGCAGGCCCGGCTTCAGGCTGAAACCTGGCGCATCTGGCAGGCGCAGGCGGCGCAGCGGAGCGAGGGTGTTCCCGGAGAGATATTGCAAGCGAACAAGGGGGGTATTCTGGTCGGGTGCGGTGAAGGCGCCTTGTTGCTGAAAGAGCTTCAGAAAGCCGGCGGCAAGCGGTTGTCGGCGTCGAGTTTTCTGGTGGGAAACCCGGTGAAGCCGGGCGACCGGTTTGAAACTTGAATTTATCCTATAAAAAGCAGCGCGTAGGATGGGTTGAGGCGCTTGCGCCGATACCCTCGCTTTGCGGTGACGATTGATGGGTATCGCTACGCTCCACCCATCCTACCCATACTGAATTTAAGCGGATAAACCCTTTTGATCGAATCACAATGCCTCGCCAGCACGGCGGTTTCCCTGGTTCTGGCTGGCCGAAATCTCAACCAGGCTTTGCGCGGCCTGCTGCTCCGCCATCCATCGCTCTCCCCGCAACAGCGAGCCGCAGCTCAGGATATGAGCTACGGCACGCTGCGCTTCTACGGCCAGTTGCGCGCCATTCTCGACCTTCTGTTGCAAAAGCCGGTACAGGATGTGGCGGTGCGCTCTCTCCTGCTGGTGGCGCTTTACCAGCTGCAATACAGCCGGTCGGCGGAGCACGCCGTGGTGTACCATGCCGTCAGGGCTGCCGAGGCCCTGAAAAAGCTTTGGGCCAAGGGGTTGGTCAACGCCGTGTTGCGCAATTTCCTGCGCCAGCGCGCCAGCTTGCTGGAACAGGCCGCAGCCAGCGAGGAAGGGCGTTACTCTCACCCGCAATGGTGGATAGAGAAGTTGCGTCGGCAGTATCCGAAAGACTGGGCAATACTCCTGGAAACCAACAACCAGCACCCGCCGATGACGTTGCGGGTGAACTCCCTGGCGACATCGACCGAAGCCTATCTCGACTTGCTGCATCAGCAGGGCATCGAAGGGCGGCAAGTCGGAGAAAGTGCGATATTGCTGGAGCAACCGGTTGCTGTCGACAAGTTGCCGGGTTTTGGTGAGGGGGTGGCGTCGGTGCAGGATGCCGGAGCGCAGTTCGCGGCCCGGTTGCTCGACGTCACCGACGGGATGCGGGTGCTGGATGCTTGCGCCGCGCCGGGAGGAAAGGCGGCGCACCTGCTGGAACTGGCCAGGATCGAATTGACCGCACTGGATTCGGATCCGGAGCGGCTGAAAAAAATTGAACAGAACTTGCGGCGGCTCAAGCTAGGAGTCTGTCGGACTTATGGGAATGGTCGTTCTATTGACCAAAAAAACGGTGAAATATGGACCGCCCAGGCGGATTTGCAGCCGATTCATCATGAGCCCGACAGACGCCTAAAAGCGCATTGTCTGGCGGGGAATGCAGCCCGACCGGAGGAGTGGTGGGACGGCAAGCCGTTTCAACGGATTCTGGCGGATGTGCCATGTAGCGCGTCGGGTGTGGTGCGGCGCCACCCGGACATCAAGTGGCTGCGACGCGAAGCGGACATTGCGGCGTTTGCCGCTCAGCAGGCGGAAATACTCGATGCCTTGTGGCGTGTCCTGGGCAGGGGTGGTAAATTGCTATATGCCACCTGTTCGGTGTTTGCCGAGGAAAACCAACAACAAATCGCCCAGTTTCTGGTGCGGCACAAGGATGCCCAATGTTTGCCTCTTCCCCTGTCGACAGCGAAGGACGGGCAGTTAACGCCCAACCTTCAGCATGATGGGTTTTATTATGCGCTAAATGGGTATCCCTTTCACGCACGTACCGGCGATTTGCCGTGAATAATGGAACTGTAAGGCGCTGGGGCGGCGGCAACAGCCTGTTGAGCCAAAC
>PFJY01000226.1 GCA_002784065.1 Hydrogenophilales bacterium CG_4_10_14_3_um_filter_58_23
TGACCTGCAAAACCAGCAAAATCTGTCCTCGCCCAGCCGAATTCTCGCTTCGATTCTTCAAGTCCGACAGGCTGCTAGCTTACGAATAACTGTTTGCATGACGTTTTCCACCAAGGATGTTTAACATTGTTATAACAAGGCCGCATTTGGCCAGTAACGTCAAACGAAGTCTCGCTGCGCGAGTTTCACTTTAATGGCGATTTGGCTATGAGATAATGAGCACTATCCCATCCATTTTTCCGGGTCATGCCGCGCTCAATGTCTAACCAGGAATTTCTCCATCGCAGTCTGGCCGCCGTCTGGCATCCCTGCACCCAGATGAAGCAGCACGAGACCCTGCCACTGGTGCCGATCGCGCGCGGCGAGGGAGTGTGGCTCTACGATTTCGACGGCAGGCGCTATCTCGATGCGGTGAGTTCGTGGTGGGTCAACCTGTTCGGCCACTGCAACCCGCGCATCAATGCCGCGCTGAAAGATCAACTGGACAAGCTGGAGCACGTGATGCTGGCAGGCTTTACCCATCAGCCGGTGGTCGAGCTGTCGGAGCGGCTGTCGCGCCTGTCCGGCCTGGGGCATTGCTTCTACGGCTCGGATGGCGCTTCCGCCACCGAGATCGCGCTGAAGATGAGCTTCCACTACTGGCGCAACTCGGGCCGCCCGACAAAGACCCGATTTGTCAGCTTGCGAAACGGCTATCACGGCGAAACCGTGGGCGCGCTGTCGGTCACCGACGTGGCGCTGTTCAAAGACACCTATGCGCCGCTGTTGCGGGAAAGCGCGCAGGTGCCGACGCCCGACTGGCGCTATGCCGAGCCGGGAGAGTCGGCGCGGGATTACGCGCTGCGCTGTGGGGCGGCGTTGCGTGCGCACCTGGAGCGGCATCATCAGGAAACTGCGGCCTTGATTCTCGAGCCGCTGGTGCAGGGCGCGGCGGGGATGGGGATGTACGATGCCGAATACCTGCGCCAGGCGCGGGCGATCTGCGACGAATTCGGGGTGCATTTGATCGCTGATGAGATTGCGGTGGGTTTCGGGCGTACGGGGACGATGTTCGCCCATGAGCAGGCCGGGATAAAACCGGATTTCCTGTGCCTGTCGAAAGGCATCACCGGCGGCTATCTGCCTTTGTCGGTGGTGCTCAGCACCGACAAGGTGTATCAGGCGTTTTACCATGACGATACGGCGCGCGGCTTTCTTCATTCCCATTCCTATACCGGCAACGCGCTGGCTTGCCGCGCGGCGCTGGCGGTGCTGGACATCTTCGAACAGGATGACGTGATTGCGGCCAACCGCGTCAAGGCCGCAAATTTTAACCCTATCGCCGCGCCGCTCAAAGCGCATCCGCGCGTCACAAACTTCCGTAACACGGGCATGATCTGGGCGTTCGAGGTGGCGGATGCAGCGCACGGCTTCGCCCGAAAATTCTTCGAGGAAGGATTGAAGCGCGGTCTGCTGCTGCGCCCTATCGGCAACACGGTGTATTTCATGCCGCCTTACGTGATCGATGAAGGGGAAATCCGCATGCTGGTGGCGGGCACTCTCGATATTCTGGAGCGGCCATGAAAGCGCGCTTGCTGTGCCTGCTGTTTTTCCTGCTTGCGGTCTCGGTGCAGGCAGCCCCTTTGCCGCGCACGGTCAAGATTGCCCTGGATCAGGCCGGTATCCCCGCCGCCAGTGTCGGCGTGTTTGTCCAGAGGGTTTCCTCTCGCAAGCCGCTGATCGTCCACCATGCCAATCGGTCGATGAGCCCGGCCTCGACCATGAAGCTGGTGACCACTTATGCCGGATTGGAACTGCTCGGCCCGGCCTATACCTGGAAAACCGAGGTGCTGACGGGCGGGACGGTAACTGGAGATGTGCTGAACGGTGACTTGATCGTCAAGGGTTACGGCGACCCGGCGCTGACGCTGGAAAATTTCTGGAGCCTGTTGCGCGACGTGCGCGGGTTGGATATCCGGGAAATTCGCGGCGATCTGGTGCTGGACAACAGTTATTTTCAGGCGGCGGGCGGCGATCCGGGCGCCTTCGATAACGAGCCTTTCCGCCCCTACAACGTGATGCCTGAGGCGTTGCTGGTGAATTTCAATACCATCCGTTTCCGTCTTGTTGCGGAAGATGGCGGCGGCGTGCGCATCCTCGCCGATCCCGGGCCCGCACGGCTATGCATTGTCAACCGCTTGCAGTCTGATGATGGCCCGTGTAACGACTGGCGCGAAGGGGTGTTGACGGAAATCGGCAAGGATGGAAACGAAGCGGTAACGGTAGTGGCCAGCGGTAGCTACCCGCGTGCCTGCGGCGATAAATCGCTGTATTTGAGCCTGTTTAACCATACCGCCCACGTTGATGTGCTGTTCCGGCAGTTGTGGCAGGAACTGGGCGGCACGCTGGCAGGCGGCGTGCGCGAGGGAATCGCGGCTCCCGGCGCGCGGCTGCTGGCAAGCCGCGAATCCAGAGCGCTGGCGGAAGTGGTGCGCGACATCAACAAGTTCAGCAACAACGTGATGGCGCGCCAGTTGCTGTTGACCCTCGGCCGGGAAGTCGGCGGCGAAGGTTCGATGCAATCCGCGACGCAGGTCGTCGATAAATGGCTGGCAGAGCGGGGTATGGCGTTTCCTGGGCTGGAAATCGAGAACGGATCCGGTCTTTCGCGCACCGAGCACATTACCCCGGCGCATCTGGGCGCATTGCTACTGACTGCCTGGCGCGGCCCGCTGATGGCGGAGTTCGTGTCTTCCCTGCCGATAGCGGCGGTGGACGGCACCATGAAGAAACGGCTGCACGATCAGGGCGTGGCGGGTCATGCCCATATCAAAACCGGCTCATTGCAGGGCGTAAAAGCCATCGCGGGTTATGTGCAAGACCGCAAAGGGCGTAGCGTGGTGGTGGTGTTCATCATTAACCACCCCGACGCATCCGCCGGTCAGGCGGCCCAGGATGCGTTGCTGGAGTGGGTGTACAGCCGAAATTAAGGAATCCCGGTTGACCCCCTACCCATGAACCGCCAATTTTTTTGTAGGGTGGGCAAACAGCTTCATCGTTTGCCCACTCGGTACGCAATACGAGAAACCGCGTGGGCACAAAAGCGTGCCCACCCTACGCGCTTTCAGGCTTGATCCGGTCGCAGCAAGTCGATCCTGAATTCGGGCTCGTAAGGCGGCACGTTGCATTCGATGATGTCCTGCGGCGCGACATCCAGCCTCATGCCGGTGATGTCGGCGCGGATCGGCAGCCGCGTGACGCCGCGGTCCACCAGTACCACGGTGCGGATCTCCAGCGGGTTTTTCCCTGCCAGGTATTCCACTGCCTTGAGCAGCGAATGGCCACGGTAGAGCACATCGTCCACGACCATCACCGTGGCATGGGTCAGATCCAGAGCAGCCTGTTCGGCGCTTTCGGTCAGCTCGGTTTCTGGATGCAGCAGGGTGAGATCGTCGGCATAGCGCTTGACATGGAGTTTGTACAGCGGCAGGCTGGAAAGGCCGTAGTCGCGCGCCAGCCGGTCGCGCAGCATTTCCGCCAGCGGCGCGCCGCGCCGCAACAGTCCGACGATGGCTATCTGCTTCCGGTCGGTGAGCATCCCGGCGGCCTGGCGCGCCATGTCGGCGAGAACCGCATCCAGGTCGGCGGTAGCGTATAGGCAAGTACGTTGGCCTTGCGGTTTGTCCTTGCTCACAGCCCCAAATCCTTCCACATCGCATCAACCCGCGCCTTCACCTCCGCGTCCATCTCGATCGGTCTTCCCCATTCGCGCGCGGTTTCGCCCGGCCACTTGTTGGTCGCGTCCATGCCCATCTTCGAGCCGAGGCCGCTGACCGGGCTGGCGAAATCGAGGTAGTCGATCGGCGTGTTCTCGACCAGCAGGGTGTCGCGCGCCGGATCCATGCGGGTGGTCATGGCCCAGATCACCTCCTTCCAGTCGCGGATATTCACATCGTCGTCGGTGACGATGATGAACTTGGTGTACATGAACTGGCGCAGGAACGACCACACCCCGAACATCACGCGCTTGGCGTGGCCGGGATACTGCTTCTTCATGCTGACCACAGCGAGGCGGTAGGAGCAACCTTCCGGCGGCAGGTAGAAATCGGTGATTTCGGGGAACTGTTTCTGCAGCAGCGGTACGAACACTTCGTTCAATGCCACGCCGAGTATGGCCGGTTCGTCCGGCGGCTTGCCGGTGTAGGTGCTGTGGTAGATCGGGTTCCGGCGCTGTGTGATGCGCTCGATGGTGAACACCGGAAACTCGGCCTGCTCGTTGTAGTAGCCGGTGTGGTCGCCGTAAGGCCCTTCCAGCGCCATCTCGCCGGGGTGGATCACGCCTTCCAGCACGATCTCGGCGCTGGCCGGGACTTGCAGGTTGGACCCCAGCGCCTTCACCACCTCGGTCTTTGAGCCGCGCAATAGTCCGGCAAACTGGTATTCGGACAGGGAATCCGGTACCGGCGTCACCGCGCCGAGAATGGTGGCCGGGTCGGCGCCGAGGGCGACAGCCAGCGGAAAAGGCTGGCCGGGATTGGCCTGCTTGAAATCGCGGAAATCCAGCGCGCCGCCACGGTGGGCGAGCCAGCGCATGATCACCTTGTTTGGGGCGATCACCTGCTGGCGGTAGATGCCGAGGTTCTGCCGCTTCTTCAGCGGCCCGCGCGTGATTGTCAGTCCCCAGGTGATAAGCGGCGCCACATCGCGCGGCCAGCAGGTCTGGATCGGCAGTCTGGACAGATCGACATCCTGGCCCTCCCAGACGATCTCCTGACAGGGTGCGGAAGACCGCTCCTTCGGGGCCATGTTGAGCACCTGCTTGAACAGCGGGAGCTTGTCCCAGGCATCTTTCAGACCCTTCGGCGGTTCCGGTTCCTTGAGGAAAGCCAGCAGCTTGCCGACTTCGCGTAAGGCTTCGACGCTGTCCTCGCCCATGCCCATGGCGACCCTTTTCGGCGTGCCGAACAGATTGGCCAGCACCGGGATGGAATGACCCTTGGGATTCTCGAACAGGATCGCCGGTCCGCCCGTTTTCAGCACGCGGTCGCAGATTTCAGTCATTTCCAGGCGGGGATCGACTTCGGCGCCGATGCGCTTGAGTTCGCCCTGTTTTTCCAGTTGCGAAATGAAGTCGCGCAGATCTTTGTATTTCATTATCCTAAGCCGGACAAGCCGGAACCAAAAAGTAGGATGGGTGGAGCGTCGCGATACCCATCGTTGTCGTGTGCGATTTTGATGGGTATCGCAAAAAGCGCTCCACCCATCCTACACCACTGCTTTTCCAGTTGCGAAATGAAGTCGCGCGGGTCTTTGTATTTCATTGCGGAAGTACTTCCTTGCCCTCGTTGAGGCGCAGCCAGCCTTTGACGATGCGGTAAATCACCCAGATGCCGTCAGCCATCAGGATAAACCAGCCGATAATCAAGATGAGCGTAAGGTAGCCGATTGCCCCCCACAGCAGGCTGAACCAGAAAGTGCGGATCTGCCAGCGGAAGTGGGATTCGAGCCAGGTGCCCTTGACGTCGTCCAGTTTCACATAGCTGATGATGATGGCGACGATGTAGGTGATGCCGAAGAAGAAGGATGCCGCCTGTAGCGCATAGACCACGGTGGTCAATGTCTTGGCGGAATCGAGATTGGTGTCGCTGACCGGGTCAGTCATGGTTTTCCCTCCCGGCCTATGCGGATAGGCCGATGGCTCAAAACGAACAGAGTAGCGGAATGGTTTTGCTCAGGCAACTATTGTCCGGGCAAAGCGCAGTCCGTTGAGTTGATCGCCCAGGCTTGATGTTTTGTCAACCGTTTTAAGTCGGCCACGTTGTTAGGCTGGTAAGTGGGCAACTACCGTACTTTAATAACGGAGGCGTAGATGGGCAGTCTTGATAAAGAGTCCTTTGAAGAATTCCTGGACTCACTGAAACAAGCGGGCGTGGTCATCAGCAACGAATGCGACTTGCGGGAGCGGCTCGCGGAAGTCCAGCGCTGGCGCTTTGCGTTTGCGACGCTGGCTTCCTATGGTAGCCGGATCGGCATCCGCTTCGAAGGCCGTAGCGTCGGCGTGAACGAGGCCGAAATCCACCGTGCCTTTGCCCAGTTCCAGCTCCCGGAGAGCCTGGAAACCGCTTTTGCGGCCGGTCTTAAGGCTGGGTACTGACCGCCTTCCGTCAGTTAACAAGGTTATTTCTCGTCAATGTTCCACGTTTCACGTTTTAAAGAGCTTGGGCGTGCAATGCCGCCAGGGATTGCCGCAGCACGGAGAACGCAGATTTTAGGAACAGGGCGGCAATGGCGCCGCCGACAATAATATCCGGCCAGCGCGACTGGGTGAAGATGACCGCGATGCCGGTCACGATCACTCCCGCATTGGCGAACAGGTCGTTGCGCGAGCACAGCCACACCGAGCTCATGTTGAGGTTGTCGGCGCGGTGGCGATAGAGCAGCAGGAAGCACCCGGTATTGGCGGCCAGCGCCAGCAGGCCGATGACGCCGATGGTTTCGCCGTCGGGCAGGATGGGATGGAGCGTTTTGTAAACCGCCTCCGCCGCCACGCCCAGGCCGAAGGCGAGCATGATCAGGCCTTTCAGCAGCGCCGCCCGCGCCTGCCACATCTCGTCGCGGGTCAGAACATACAGGCTGAAGCCATACACCAGCGCATCGCCCAGCATGTCCGAGGCATCCGCCAGCAGGGAGGTGGAATGCGCAGCCATGCCGGCGACGGTTTCCACCGCGAACATGACGGCGTTGACGGCCAGCACGATCTTGAGCACGCGGCCATGCTTGGCGCGCATGGCATTCAGGGTGCACGACTTGTTTTCGCAGCAACCGGTCATGAGTAACCTTTCACAGTAAATCGCGCAGGCCTGGGAAAGCCACGTCGAAGTAGTTTAGCAGGATGCCGCCGAACACCGCTGCACCGAACCAGTTGTTGTGCAGGAACGCCTTGAAGCACATTTCGCGTTCGCGGTTTTTGATCAGGCTGTAGTGGTAGGCAGCGACGCCGGCAGCGGCAACCAGCCCGGCGTAATAGGCCCAGCCCAGACCGAGTTTTATCCCGACGCCGGCGAGGATAACCAGCGTTGCGCCATAGCTCAGCATCACCGCCAGAATGTCGTATTTACCGAAGGTAATAGCCGAGGTCTTGATGCCGATCCTGAGATCGTCGTCGCGGTCCACCATGGCGTATTCGGTGTCGTAGGCGATCGCCCAGAACACGTTGGAGGCAAGCATCGCCCACGCCACCGGGGGCACGCTTCCGGTCTGAGCGGCGAAGCCCATCGGGATGCCGAAGCCGAAGGCAATACCGAGATAGGCCTGCGGGATGGCAAAAAACCGTTTGGTGAAAGGGTAGCTAGCGGCAAGGAACACTGCCGCGACCGAGAGCTGGAGGGTCAAGGTGTTGAGGCGCAGGATCAGCAGGAAGGACAGCAGCACCAACACCGCGAACAGCACTAGAGCTTCCTTCTTGCTCACCAGCCCGGCGGCGAGCGGACGGTTCTTGGTGCGCTCCACATGCGGGTCGAAATCGCGGTCGGCGTAGTCGTTGATGACGCAGCCGGCCGAGCGCATCAGCACGGTGCCGAGGATAAAAATCCACAGGATGATCCAGTTCGGAGAGCCGTTCGAGGAAATCCACAGCGCCCAAAGAGTCGGCCACAGCAGGAGCAGGATGCCGATCGGCTTGTCGAGCCGCATCAGTCTTTCATATTGGGTGAGCCGTTCTGCCAGTGTCATTAACGTAAACCTCGCGAAGCGAGACGCTGTCCCCCTCGCCCCTCGTGGGAGAGGGCAGGGGAGAGGGAGAGTTCCAGAATGTCCGGTAAAAACACTTCCGTGACCAGGATCGGCCTGCCTTCCAGGTAAAACACCGAGCGCCGCGCCCACAGGCTGGCAGGCGGGTTCGGCAGGACGGTGCAGGCACGTTGGTACAGCGCATCGCGCCGGTTGAGTTTCTTGAAGCGCAAGGGCGTGCGCCGCACGCGCGGGTTGGCAAATAGCGCCGCGCCCAGCGGTTTGCTGCCGAGCTGTCCCAGGCTTTGCCAGGCGCCGTGCAAGCTGGTGGCGGGCAGTACGCTGTGGGCGAAAACCAGCGGCGTTTCGCCGCAGTACAGAAACACGTCGCGCAGTAGCGCGCGCGAGTGGCGCGAGTGGCGCGAAAGCGCAACCATCCGTCGCTCGGAAGGCATGGCCACGCCATACTGCTGCTGTACATGGCGCACACTGAAGGCGGCGCAGCGTACCTGGATGCGCCGGGTGAGCGAGCCACGGTCGAGCAGCCAGGGGCGGTAGCGGGCGCAGCTTTCCGACAGGCGGTTTTGCCACGAAGGGTGCAATTCGGATCCCTATAAGGATTATTGTTGCGACATTATCCTACAAATACCCTGGAACCGCAGAAGCAATAGGTCGCCAGGCTAAGGTGATTGATGGGTATCGCTACGCTCCACCCATCCTACAATTCGCGTAGGATGGGTGGAGCGTAGCGATACCCATCAATCTCAAACCTTCAAGAGCTGCTCCGCACCCGCCAGCCAGCGCTGCAAATGCCGTTCCGCCACTTCCGGCTGCTCGGCGAGGATTTTCTCGGCAACATGCCGCGCCGCTTCGAGTAACTTCCGATCCTGCTCGATGTCGGCGATCTTGAGCAGTGGCACGCCGCTCTGGCGTGCGCCCAGAAATTCTCCCGGCCCGCGCAGCAGCAAGTCCTGGCGCGCGATTTCGAAGCCGTCGCTGTTTTCGTAGATGGTCTTCAGCCGTGCCCGCGCCGTTTCTGACAGCGGAGTCTGGAAAAGCAGGATGCAGGCGCTCTGCGCCGCGCCACGGCCAACTCGGCCGCGCAACTGGTGGAGCTGGGACAGGCCGAAGCGCTCGGCGTGCTCGATCACCATCAGCGAGGCATTGGGTACGTCCACGCCGACCTCGATCACCGTGGTGGCGACCAGGAGCTGGATTTCCCCCGCCTTGAAGGCGGCCATGGTGGCCGCCTTGTCGCGTGTGTGCAATCGGCCATGCACCAGCCCCACTTTAAGCTCCGGGAAGGTGGCGGTCAGGGTCTCGAAGGTTTCCACTGCGGTTTTGAGCTGAAGGGTTTCAGACTCCTCGATCAGCGGGCACACCCAGTAGGCCTGCCGACCGGTCAGGCAGGCATCGCGCACGCGCTCGACCACTTCGCCGCGACGGCTGTCGCCGACCAGTTTGGTGACGACCGGCGTGCGTCCCGGCGGCAGTTCGTCGATCACCGAAACGTCGAGGTCGGCGTAATAGCTCATCGACAGGGTGCGAGGGATCGGGGTGGCGCTCATCATCATCTGGTGCGGCTGGGCGCCCTTCTTCTGCAGCGCGAGGCGCTGGTGTACGCCGAAGCGATGCTGCTCGTCGATGACGGCCAGACCGAGGTTGCGGAACACGACCTGTTCCTGAAACAGGGCATGGGTGCCGATGGCGAGCTGGGCTTCTCCTGCCGCGACCGCCGTAAGCGCGGCCTGCTTTTCCTTTTTCGGCAGGCTTGCCGCCAGCCAGACGACTTTGAGGCCGAGCGGCGCCAGCCAGGCGGAGAGTTTCTGGTAATGCTGTTCGGCGAGGATTTCGGTGGGGGCCATGATCGCCGCCTGAAAGCCGTTTTCAATCGCCTGCAAAGCCGCCAGCGCCGCAACGATGGTCTTGCCGCTGCCGACGTCGCCCTGCAGCAGCCGCTGCATCGGGTGGGGCTTGGCAAGGTCGCCGGCGATCTCCAGCGTGACGCGCTGCTGGGCGCGGGTGAGCGGGAACGGCAGCACCGCCAGCAGGGCGTCGGTGAGGTGTCGCCGAGGGGGCATCGGGGCGGCGGACTGCGCGCGTCGCCGCCGGTAATGCTGGTGCATGGAAAGTTGCTGCGCCAGCAGTTCGTCGAACTTGAGCCGCTGCCAGGCAGGGTGGGTGCGCTCGGCCAGCAGATCGAGCGGTGCATCCGGTGGGGGCTGGTGCAGATAGGCGATGCTTGCCGCAAAGGCGGGCAAACCCAGCGGGTGCAGCACCTCGTTGGGCAGGGTATCGGCCAGGTCGCATTCGGCGAGGGCGGCCTGTATCAGTTTGCGCAAGGCGGCTTGCCCCAGACCGGCGGTGGTGGGATAAATCGGCGTCAGCGCCTCGGCGACCGGTTCTTCCGTGCCGACCATGCGGTACTGCGGATGCACCATTTCCATACCGAAGAAGCCGTGGCGCATTTCTCCGAACAGGCGCACGCGCTTGCCCGGGGCAAGCTGCTTGATCTGGCTGGGGTAAAAATTCAGAAAACGCAGCGTCATCGTGCCGCTACCGTCCTCAACCTGACATACCAAGGTGCGGCGCGGACGATGCTGGACATTGGTGTCGGTGATTTCGCCTTCGACCAGGACGGCTTGCCCCAGCGGCGCATGGGCAATGGGATAGATACGGGTTTCGTCCTGATAACGCAGTGGCAGATGCAGCAGCAGGTCGTGAGTGGTGAACAGGCCAAGCTTGTCGAGCTTGGCCTGGGTTGCCTTGCTGGCCTTGATGGGCGGTGCTGCGATCATTCCGTGACGAGTATGGCGTCCATTTCCACCAGCGCGCCGCGCGGCAGTTCCTTCACTCCTACCGCCGCGCGCGCCGGGTAAGGCTGGTTGAAATAATGCGCCATGATCTCGTTGACCTTGGTGAAGTGGGTCAGATCGGTCAGGTAAACATTGAGCTTGACGGTATGGTCGAGGTTGCATCCGGCGGCCTTGGCGACCTCGCCCAGGTTGAGAAACACCTGATGGATTTGCGACCCGATTCCTTCAACCAGCACCATAGTCTGCGCATCCAGCCCGATCTGGCCGGAAAGGTAAACGGTATCGCCCACTTTCACGCCCTGGGAATAGGTGCCAATGGCGGCTGGGGCGTTGGTGGTGGAGAGGATTTGTTTGGCCATGGGGTTTCCTTTCTTCTGTGCAAATTTTAAACAAACAAAGGTTTTGTAGGCGCGCCATGCGCACTTATTAGTTTTATTGCCGGGGCTGCCCGGCATCCAGATACCCGCGTACAGTGCGTCCTTACGCTTTCAACACTTCCACTTTTGGCATGCCCCCAGCCTTCTTCCCCCTCTACGGACGGTTTTCCTGCATCAGCGCTTTCAATTGTTCAATCAAGGCGTCCCGCAGGCCATGGAGTTCGCCCAGCCTCGCCAGCGCCTCCGGATTCCGGCCCTGGACATGAAGTTCCAACAGCTCCGCCGCCAGCGCATGCACCTGCCGGTGCAACGGTTCGATGGCCAGGAAGGCTGGCTGCACACCATAGCGCGCCAGACCCTCGGCATTCCACCACATGCCAAAGCGGCATTGGTGGCGATCCAGCGGCGGCGGGATTTCACGCTCTCCCCGGAGGTAATTTTCCATGTTCGTGATCCAGGCGCGGTGCTCTACGCTGGCGAAGAGTATCTGTAAATCGTCGCGGTTCATCGCAGGCAGATCGGCCCAGGCTGGATCGGGCCGCCAGACAGCCGACCAGCCGGGCAATTCGCGAGCCGGCATGGGGCGCGCGATGCCATAGCCCTGGGCCAGTTCGCAGCCGAGTCGCAGCAGCATCTCGCCGTGTTCCACGGTCTCCACCCCTTCGGCGATGACTTGGCGGTGGAAGGCGGTGGCCAGGCAGACTACGCCATCCAGAATAGCCAAGTCATCCGGGTCACCGAGCATGTCGCGCACAAAGCTCTGGTCGATCTTGAGCAGGGTGACTGGCAGGCGTCTCAGGTAGGTTAGCGAGGAATAACCGGTGCCAAAGTCATCCAGGGCAAACGTGACGCCGATTTCCCGGCAGTCCTCGATGACCTGGGATGCTCGGGCCATATCTTCCAGCGCGCTGGTTTCCAGTACCTCCATTTCCAGGTAACTTGGCTCGATGTCAGGATGTTCCGCCAAAATCTTGCGCAGCCGCTCGACGAAGTCTGCCTGCTGCAACTGGCGGGCACCGACATTGACGCTGACCGGGATGGCCAGTCCGGCCGTGCGCCAGAGCGCCATCTGGGTCAGGGCGGCGTCGATCACCCACTCGCCGATTTCGACAGCCAGCGGATGATCCTCGATCACCGGCAGGAACATGGCCGGAGGCAGGAGGCCTCTTTCCGGGTGTTGCCAGCGGATCAGGGCCTCGGCGCCGATGATCGTCCCGGTGCGCATGTTTACCTTGGGCTGATAATAGAGCACGAATTCACGCTCGGCCAGAGCGAGGCGGATGCGCTCCAGGCTTTCGTGATGGCTGCGGACGCTGCGGTCCTGTTCGGCGTCGAAGAAGTGGTAACGGCCCTTGCCGGCCAGCTTGGCCTGGTACATGGCTTGGTCGGCTTGGCGCAGCAAATGGTCCGCATCCACGTCTTCGGCCTGCGGGTAGTAGGTGACGCCGAGACTGGCCGAGACCTGGAGTACGATATTGTCGAAGTTTACCGGCTCGGCAGCTGCGGCGAGCAGACGGGTGAGCGTCGGCACGCTGGCGGCGACATATGCCATATCGACCAGCACGGCGACAAACTCGTCGCCTCCCATGCGGGCGAGGGTGTCACCTTCGCGCAGGGCCTGCCTCATGCGGGTGGACACGGCGATCAGCAACTGGTCGCCGGCTTTATGCCCGTGGCGGTCGTTGACGGCCTTGAAGCCATCGAGGTCGAGATAGGCCACCACCAGCCGTTGTCCGCGCCGCTGGGCCTGAACCATGGCCTGGTGCAGGCGGTCGGCCAGTAGCGTGCGGTTGGGCAGAGCGGTCAGCGTGTCGTAGTGGGCGAGATGTTCGAGCTGCTGTTCATGCTCCTTGAGCGGGGTGATATCGGAGAACAGCGCTACGTACTGTTGGATGATGCCTTCAGCATCGCGTACCGCGCTAATGGTAAGCATTTCGGCGTACACCTCGCCGCTCTTGCGCCGGTTCCAGATTTCGCCATACCAGTGGCCATTCTCGATCAGATCGCGCCACATGGCGGCATAGAACTCTTTTCCCTGACGGCCGGAGCCGAGGATGCGCGGGTTCTGGCCCAGGACTTCGTCGCGACTGTAGCCGGTGATGCGGGTGAATGCGTCATTCACATCGATGATCGTGCCGTCAGCGGCGGTAATCGTGATGCCTTCGCGGGCATAGGTGAAAACGCTGGCGGCGAGGTGGAGTTTCTCTTCGGCGTGCATGCGCTCGGTGATGTCGCGGGTGACGGCGAGATGCACCACCTTGCCATGGTCCTGCATGGGCACGGCGTGGGTCTCCAGCCAGCGGTGCCCGCCCTTGAGGCCAAGCACTTTGTATTTCATTCGCACCGGTTCGCCGACGAGCACCCGCTGGTGCAGATCGGCATAGGCCGTGCGGTATTCGGGGGCGATGAGATCAAGCACTGTGCGCCCGGCCACCTGCTCCAGCGAGTCAGCCTCGAACATCGCCAGCCCGGCTGGATTCATCTGTATCAGTCGCCCCTCCGCATCGATTATCTTGATGCATTCCGGTTCGTTTTCGATGATGGTGCGCAGGTGAAATTCGCTCTCTTCCAATGCGGCATTCCGTTGCGCCAAGGTTTCCAGCAGGTGATTGAAGCCGCCGATCAGGTCGCCGATTTCGTCCTGACTGGTGATGGGCAGGGGTTGCGGGGGCTGGTTTGACCCCGACAGGGTGGCCAGCGTTTTCGCGGCGGCAAGCATGGGTGAAAGTTGGCGCCTTACCATCCACCAGATCAGGCCCCCCGTCAGCAGGGTCAGAAACAGCGTGATAATCAGAATGCGCCGCTGCATGGTGCGAATCGGATAAAAGGCTTCTTCGGTGGGTAATGAGGCAACGATGAACCATCCCGCCACGGGAACGGGCCTGGCTGAAGCCATGACTTCCACGCCGGCGGGATTTATGGCGACACCCGTTTCATCGTAGCCTTGAACGTAACGGTCGGTCAGCGGGCTGATGCCGGGGGCGGGAAGCGGCTGCATGATGCGGCTATTGCCGGTGCCGGTGATGATCAACCTGTCTTTGGTATCTGCGAGTAAATAGTAGCCGCTCTTGCCATAGCGGTTTTCTGTGATTACGTCCAGGAAACTGGACTTGCCCAGGTTGGTCACCCCCGCCAAAGCGCCGATCACTTTGCCCTGAGGATCGCGAATGGGCGCCGACATGATGAATTCCGGGAACTTTTTACTCTTGGAAATATGAGGCTTGCCTATCGTCGATTTACCTTCCTTGAGCGGGCCAACCAGGTAATCTCTGTCCGCATAATGGATGCCGACCCGTCCTGCCGAGAGCGGAATCTCGGCAATCGCGGTGCCATCAAGCCGGTAGGCGATGACGCCAGCATTGAACGGCGCCTGAAGAATCAGGCTATCTTCCAAAAATGCCTGCAAGGCTGCCGTATTGCCCAGAATGGCCGGGGTAACTTTCCTGGCAACTTTTTCCAGCACACTCAACCGGTCGCCCATCTCGTGATTGATCTCTGCTGCGATAAAAGATACCGTCGAGAACTGCTGTTCGCCCAACACGCGTTCCATATCTTCGCGCAGCATCCGGCTGGCGTAGAAAGCCAGCGACCAGATGCCGATCAGGAAAATGGCCAGCGTGAAAAGAGTCACTCTGGTCTTGAGTGACCGCCACTGAAAGATATTCAAGTTCATGCGGAATTTAGCGTCGATAATGCGAGTTTATCCAGACACCTTGCTGGTTCAAAACACACCGGTCTGAAGGCCGGTGACTACATTGCCAGTACGCAGTAACACCTTAAACTAACCCCCCTCAATCCCCCCTTGTCAGGGGGGAAGCCTTTAAGCCTCCCCTGATAAGGGGAGGTTTGGAGGGGTTAGTTTGCAAAGATTCATGCGTTACACTGCACTAGCAGCCTGTCGGACTTGAAGAATCGAAGCGATTGTCGGCTGGGCGAGGACAGATTTTGCGAGTTGGGCGATAAAACCGCCCATCCCTGCTTACCCCACTTGCCGGTTTTGCAGGTCAATAGTCGTTCTATTGCCCAAAAAAGCGGTGAAATATGGACCGCTCAGGCGGATTTGCAGCCGATTTCCTTTAAGTCCGACAGGCTCCTAGCAGCCTGTCGGGTGTGAAAAATCGAAGCGAAACAGGGATCGCTTACTGCTGAAGTGTCGCTTCCTCGATGAGCACCTTATAGGAATAACCCGAACCGAAATTCTTGTCGGTATGAACGACGCCCTTCACCGTCAGGATATCCCCGAGCTTCGCCTGATTATTTGTTGTCACGAGAATGTCGTTGGTATTGTTCGCGGCGGAACCCGATCCATCGCGCAGATGGATCCAGTTTTTCCCCATGATCCCCGAGTTGTACTTCACGACCCTGCCGCGAACCAGAACAGGCTTGTCCTTCAGCTCGGTGCCCTTCGTCACGATTTCCGCAACGGTTCGCGCGTTCTCACCGCGGGCCTTGGGGATCAGGATATCGCCGTCGGACGCCTTGGCAGGGCCGACAACCGGCGCGCTTCCTACCGCTCCGCCCAAGGTACCGAAAAGAATTGTCGGGAAAGTCTTTTTCATTGACTTGCTCTCGAAGTTGTTCATGATTGCCGCGTTTTCAATCGTGACTTCGGCGCCTATCTTGACCGGTGCCGTGCTGACCGCAGCCCAAGTCTCGCCATCCTTGGTCTTGAGGCGGAGATAGGTATAATTCGGGACGTCCTTGACCTCGAGAACCTTGCCCTTGACTGGCGCTATGGCAGGGCCGGAGCGAGCGACAACCGGCGCACTTACTCCCGCACCGCCCAAGCTGCCGAAAAGAATTGTCGGGAAAGTCTTTTTCAGCGACTTGCTCTCGAAGTTGTCCATGACTGCCCCGTTCACAATCGTGACTTCGGCGCCTATCTTGACCGGTGCCGTGCTGACCGCAGCCCAGGTCTCGCCGTCCTTGGTCTTGAGGCGGAGGTAGGTATAATTCGGGACGTCCTTGACCTCGAGAACCTCACCCTTGACGGCGGTTGCTGCAGGCGGGAGGGGGGCGGGTGCTTTATCTGCCCACACGAATGTGGAAGCAATAATCATGCAGATCGCTAACAGGGCTTTCATGGTCTGGAATATTCCTTATCAAAGTTGAGTTCGGAGCATATCAGCAACGCCCGTCAGCGGCAACGTCAAGCCTTGTCCAATGAGGAATGAGCCTGAACGAGGCCTGTATTTCCAACCAGGAATGAGCCTGAAGCGGCAAGATTAGGTGTGATTGGACGAAC